>JAZTZD010000055.1:0-12337 GCA_045637305.1 Acutalibacteraceae bacterium | reverse complement strand
CTGGCTCTTTGCCTTTGAGCAGTAGAAACCTGTGCACTCGAGAACAACGTCAACGCCGATTTCGCCCCAGGGAAGCTCTGCAGCGTTAGCCTTTGCGTAGATTTTGATTTCCTTACCGTCAACTGTGATGCTGTCTTCGCCTGCAACTACTGTGTCAGCAAGAGCGTATCTGCCCTGAGCTGAGTCGTACTTGAGAAGATGAGCGAGCATTGCGGGATTTGTAAGGTCGTTGATAGCAACGATTTCGTAGCCTTCTGCACCGAACATCTGACGGAATGCGAGACGGCCGATGCGGCCGAAGCCGTTAATTGCAACTTTAACTGCCATGGTGAATTACCTCCATAAAATAAAAATATATTTTTGACCGTATTTATTTTATACATTTTTGTGGAAATATGCAACAGTTTTTTTGTTATTTTTCGGTTTATTCAAAACTTTTGGTAATCTTAACAAAATATTTCAATTTATTTATGATATTTTGTGCCGCTTGAAATCATAAATGCCCTGTAAATCTGTTCCAGAAGCATTACTCTTGCAAGTTGGTGCGGAAAAGTCATCGGACTCATTGAGAGCCTGAAGCTTGATTTTGCCTTAACTGTCGGCGAAAGACCGTGTGAACCGCCGATTATAAACGCAAGATTTGCGAAGCCCGAAACGGCACGTTTTTCTATTTCTGAAGAAAGTGCTTCCGAAGAAAGCATTTTACCCTCAATGCACATTGTGAAAACAGCGGTGTTTGCACCGATTTTTGAAAGAATTCTTGAGCCCTCATCTTCGAGTGCGGCGGAAATCTGTGACTCATTCGGATTATCGGGAAGTCTTGCGGGGGTCAGCTCGGTTATTCTCAATTTGCAGAAAGCACCGAGACGTTTTTCGTATTCGGCGCAAGCCATTCGCAGATAATCTTCCTTGAGCTTGCCGACACATATTATATCAATGTTCATCATAATTATTCACCTCAGAATGCGATTACGGGGTTGAGGTCGCCCGCAACCGAGAGAAGATAATCGGTGTTTTCTCTTGCGCCCGCCATTGTCATTGCGGCACGGGTGGTTTCGAATGCAAGAGCAGGGATGTTGTTTTCCTTGCTCAGATGCCCGAGAACAAGTCTCGTTGTTCCCGATTTTACAAGCTTTACCGCTGTTTCGGCACAGCTTTCATTTGAGAGGTGCCCCACATCCGAAAGTATTCTTTCTTTCAGAAAATAGGGGTACGGACCCGTTCTGAGCATACCTACATCGTGGTTTGACTCAAGAAGCACAAGGTCGCTTCCCAATATTGAATTCATAACGGTTTCGTCAACTCTTCCGATGTCTGTTGCAACGGATATTCTCTTTTCGTCGGGTGTGAGTATGCTGTAGCCTGTGCTTTCGTTGCTGTCGTGAGGTGTGCGGAAAGGTCGCACAAACATACCCGCCGCTTCGATTCCCGAATTCGGAATAACATCCGTGAAAATCCTTGAGTCAACGGCTTCAAGCTTTTCCATTCCCGCAAGTGTGCCCGCCGATGCATAGACGGGGATTTTGTATCTTGCGGCAAAAACCTTTATGCCCTTGATGTGGTCGGAATGCTCGTGGGTTACGAAAATTGCCTTGATTGTTGACGGGTCAACTCCGATATTTGAAAGTGCAAGCTCCGTACGTTTTGCGGTTACACCGATGTCGATGAGTATACCGCCCTGAGACGAGCCTATGTATGTGCAGTTTCCGCTGCTTGATGAATATAAAGAACAAAATTTTGCCATAATCTTTCCTTCAATAAAAGGGACACTCCCTGAGAAGCATCCCTTAATAAATAATTACAATATTATATCAGCCTGCATTTGAAACGGAGTCTGCATCAGGGAAATAAACTCTCCTGATGTCAGCGCCGATTCCGCTGAATTTTTCAATGACATCCTCATAGCCTCTGTCAATATGGTGAATGTCCTCGATTTCTGTTACACCGTTTGCGGCAAGACCTGCAATAATCATTGCGGCACCTGCGCGAAGGTCGTCTGCTTTGACGGGTGCGCCTTTAAGCTGCTCAACGCCTTCAACAACCGCAAGCTGACCGTCCGCTTTGATTGAAGCACCCATTCTGTTGAGCTGCTCTGTGTAACGGAAACGGTTTGCCCAGATTCCTTCGGAAATAACGCTTGTTCCGTCTGCAAGTGCGAGAAGCACTGCCATCTGGGGCTGCATATCGGTGGGGAAACCGGGATGGGGCATTGTTTTGACGTTGCATTTTCCGGGACGGCAGTCAAGAGATACTCTTACTGCGTCGTCAAATTCTTCAACAGTTGCACCGCACTCCACAAGTTTCTTTGAAATTGATTCAAGGTGCTTGGGAATAACGTTTTTGATGAGTACGTCGCCCTTTGTTGCTGCTGCTGCAACCATAAATGTTCCCGCTTCAATCTGGTCGGGAATGATGGAATATGTGCAGCCGTGAAGTGTGTCAACACCTCTTACTTTTATAACGTCGGTGCCTGCGCCTCTTACGTCCGCACCCATTGAGTTGAGGAAGTTTGCAAGGTCAACGATATGTGGCTCTTTTGCGGCATTTTCAATAACGGTGAGACCGTTTGCTCTGACAGCTGCAAGAAGAATGTTTACCGTTGCGCCGACCGATGCAACGTCGAGATAAACGGGAGTGCCGATAAGCTTTTCGGCTTCTGCCTCGACGATTGCGTTATCCTCAATCGAAACGTTTGCACCGAGAGCCTCAAAGCCCTTGATGTGCTGGTCGATGGGACGGGGTCCGAGATAGCATCCTCCGGGAAGAGCAACCTTTGCTCTGCTGAATCTTCCGAGAAGCGCACCGATGAAATAATACGATGCACGCAGATGCTTTGTCATATCGTGAGAAATAATATATGAGTTGATATGACGGGAATCTATTTCAATTGTATGCTTGTTGATAAGCTTAACCTTTGCGCCAAGCTGGTTGAGTATCTTCATCATATATCCCACATCGCTGATTGAAGTAGGCAGATTCTCGATAACACACACATCCTGCGAAAGAATTGCGGCGGGGATAATTGCAAGGGCAGCATTCTTGGCGCCGCTGATTGAAACAGAGCCGTGAAGGGGAGTGCCGCCGTTGATTATGAACTTCTCCAATTGCAAGCCTTCTTCCGTTTTTATTCTATATACCCAAAATCCAAATAACTATTGTAAACACATACAAAGAGATTATACCATTACTTTTTCTGTTTGAAAAGTCTTTTTTGAAAAAAATATGTCTGTTTTTCGTAATTATTTTGTAATTTTTTGCATTTTTCTCGATGTTTTACAGATTGCATATATAGTATGCTCGTTTTTGTGATACATATATGATGTGATTTCAGATAAAAGCTTTATCCAAATCCAACAAAAACATCAAATCTGATTTGTATATTTTTACTGTGTGATTTTTGCCCAAACACCAACGTGCGGAACGGCAAAAATAATTCTGAAAAAGAAATAATCTGTAATTATAACCAAAAAGAAAAGTCTGTTTTTGGTTAAATGTTCCATAATGTCGAGAGCCGTTACAGCAATGTAAACAAAGGGTTTGGCAGCTGTATTTCTGCATTTTTTTGTTAATTTTCAATAAATTCAGACACGAATTCACAATAAATTCAAAAAAATATTAAAAAAAAGTGCGGTTTTCTCTTGCAAAAAGTAATCTTATTGTGTAAAATGTATATGTCCCGATGGTCATTTTGTCTAAAATTCATAAATGAAGTAAAAAACGAAACAGATGAGGGGTAATAATTATGTCAAACAGAATTTTCCAGGGTCTTGTTCATCAGATGCGTGATGCAGTAGGAAGAACCCTGGGCGTAATTGACGAAACAGGAACAATCATTGCTTGCAGTGAGCTTAGCAAAATCGGTGAGGTTATTTCAACTGCATCCGAGGTTTTTGCAGATAATGAGCTGCACTATATCAACGGAAGCACTTTCTGCAATTTCAGCTCTCACGTTCAGAATGAGTATGCTGTTTTTGTTGAGGGTACCGATGAGCTTGCAGGCAGATTTGCGGCTGTCTGCTGTGTTTCTCTTGAAAACCTGAAGCAGTATTATGAAGAAAAGTTCGACCGAGGCAACTTTATTAAGAATGTAATACTTGATAATATACTGCCCGGAGATATCCATCTTAAATCAAGAGAGCTTCGTTTCAACAGTGACGCAACAAGAGTTGTTCTCCTTGTGAGAATAACCGATCATAACGATGCATCTGTATTTGATGCAGTTCAGAATCTTTTCCCCGACAAAAACAAGGATTTTGTTATAAACATCAATGAGCATGACATTGCCATTGTAAAGGAAGTACGCAGCAATATTGAAGGCAAGGACCTTGAAAAGCTTGCACGCTCAATTTCCGATTCATTGAGCACGGAGCTTTATACACATGTTCTTGTCGGTATCGGAACAACAATTGAAGGCATCAAGGACCTTGCGATTTCATTCAAGGAAGCACAGATTGCTCTTGAAGTAGGTAAGGTTTTCGACACCGAAAAAACAATTGTCAGCTACGAAAACCTCGGTATTGCAAGACTTATCTATCAGCTTCCCACAACTCTCTGCGATATGTTCCTCAGAGAGGTGTTCAAGAGAGGCTCAATTGAAAGTCTTGACCACGAGACACTTTTCACCATTCAGCGTTTCTTTGAGAACAATCTCAATGTTTCCGAAACATCGAGAAAGCTTTTTGTTCACAGAAACACACTTGTTTACAGACTTGAAAAAATCAAGAAACTTACAGGTCTTGACCTGAGGGAATTCGATGATGCAATCGTATTCAAAGTAGCTCTTATGGTTAAGAAGTATCTTGATGCAAAGCCCATGAAGTATTAAAAACATCAACAAAACATAATATTTAAGGAATTGATACCGTGATTGAATTTAATAACGTATCCAAGAAATACGATAACGGCACTCATGCACTGAAGGATATCAGCCTGAAAATCGAACAGGGCGAGTTTGTGTTTGTTGTCGGTTCTTCGGGCGCTGGTAAGAGTACCTTCCTGAAGCTTATGATGAGGGAAGAGGTTCCTTCGTCGGGCACAATAACCGTTGACGGTGTTGTTCTCAACAAGATGAAAAAGCGCGAAATCCCGAAGTTCCGCCGCAAGCTCGGAATTGTTTTTCAGGATTTCCGCCTTATCCCCAATATGAGTGTTTTCGATAATGTTGCCTTTGCAATGCGCGTTATCGGAACAAAAGAAAAGAAAATCCGCCGCAGAGTGCCTTATGTTCTGAGCCTTATGGGTCTCAACCAGAAGGCGAGAAACTTCCCTCAGGAGCTTTCAGGCGGTGAGCAGCAGAGAGTTGCTCTTGCAAGAGCACTTGCAAACAATGCAGATATCATCATCGCGGACGAGCCGACAGGCAACGTTGACCCGCAGATGAGCTACGAAATCGTTGATTTGCTTATGAGACTCAACGAATCAGGAACAACCGTTATTATGGTTACCCACGAGCACAGCCTTGTCCGTTGTTTTGATAAGCGAGTAATCATTCTTGATAAAGGTACCGTTGTTTCGGACGGTGCAAATCTTATCAGAGAAGCGGCAACATCACATATAAATGCCGCAAGCGAAATTTCAACAGAATATGTTGTTCCTCCCGAAGAGGATTATTCGGCATATACTCAGGCTCCCGCAGCACAGGAAGAAAATGCCGCGGAAGAGTTTGATTTTTCAGTGATCGGAGGCGAGGAATAATGGGTAATATCAGATATCTGACCAAAGAGGGATTCAGAAACCTTAAGGTCAACAAGCTTATGTCCTTCGCTTCAATAACGGTTCTTTTCAGCTGTCTTATGCTTATCGGTATCGCATTTATGCTTCTTGTGAATATCGAAGCATTCATCAGCGGAATCGAATCGGAAAATGTAATTATGGTTTATGCGGATGTCGCTTATGAAAGCGATGATGTTGAATTCATCAAAATAGGAAGCGACCTGAATGCGATTTCTTATGTGGAGTCCGTTGAGGTTATCGAAAAGGAATCCGCATACAAAGAGGTGCTTTCGGAGCTTGATGAAGGACTCAAGGGCTACCTTGAAGGAATTGACGAAAATCCGCTTCCCAACGCATACAGGGTAACTGTTTCGGATATGACACAGTTTGAATCCGTTGCATCGCAGATTAAACAGATTCCCAACATTCTCAGAGTTCACGAAAACAGTGTTCTTGCACGTCAGCTTTCGGGACTCAGAGATTCCGTAACATATATAAGCATCGGCATCATTGCCTTGCTTCTTATAGTTTCACTTTTCATTATTTCAAACACAATTAAGGTAACGATGTTCAGCAGAAGGCTTGAAATCAGCATTATGAAGAGCGTCGGTGCCACAAATTCATTTATCCGTTGGCCGTTTATGGTTGAAGGCATCAGCATCGGAGTGATTGCAGGTATTCTCGCAACAGGAGCAGTCTGGGCGGTTTATGAGCTTGCACTCAGCTCGATGACATCCTTGCTTTCAAGCTTCGGCTCGGCAATCGAAGTTAATTTCCTTGATTATGCTCCTTATCTTGTTGCGGCTTTTGTGGGTATCGGAGTATTTACCGGTATTTTCGGAAGTGCAACTTCGATAAGCAAATATCTTAGGGAAAGGAAGTTCGTAGAACTTGAAGACTAAAAGAAGATATTTCAAAAAGCTTCTTTGCCTCGCAATGGCTTTTGCCTGTGCGTTTTCGTGTCTGATGCCTTATTCACCCGTTGCTTCGGCTGATGACAGTCTTGAAGACCTGCAGAATCAGTATGAGCAGATTGAAAAGGATATTCTCGAAAACGAGCAGAAGCTTGACAAGGTAGAGAGTGAAATAAAAACTAATGAGCAGAAGCTTGATAAACTTAACAGCGAAATCGACCTTATTCAGCAGCAGATGAATGTTCTCGATGAGAGAATAGATGTTCTCAACGGAAGCATAGACAAGCTTCAGGTCAGCATTTCCACTGCGGAGGCAGACATTGTTTCGATGAATGACCAGATTTCGGTTATCCAGATTCAGATTGCCGATGCAGAAGCTCTGATGTCGGAAACAAAGCAGCTTCTTCTTGCAAGACTCCGCGAAAACTATATGTCGGGCGAAGCAACAACGCTTGAGCTTCTCTTTTCATCAACAGACCTTGTGACATTTTTTACGAGAAAAGAGCTTGTAACAAGAGTTTCGGAAAACGATGCGGCTCTCATCAATGAGCTTTCGGGCAAAGTTGCCGAGTTTGCAGCTCTTGAAAAAGAGCTTGCCGCAAAGAAGGTTGAGCTTGAAGAAAAGAAGGTTGTGCTTGATTCGGAAATGAACACTCTTTCCGAAAGACAGGATGACCTTCAGAGCAGCAGAGATGTTCAGGCTGCAAAGAAAAAGGATGCAACAGCAAAGCAGAACGAGGTCAAGTATCTGATTGAAGACCTTGACAAAGACAGCGAAGCATATAAAGCAGCAATCAAGCGCAAAGAAGCAGAGCGCGCCGCACTTGAAGCGGAAATTGAGGCGGTTATCAGAAATCAGGGTTCGTCGGAAAATGATAAGCCGAGCGAGGAAATCAAAAACGACGGCAAAATGCTCTGGCCTGTACCGGGTTCAACAAGACTTACCGCTACATATCCCGCATACAGCGACGGCAGTTCTCATTGGGGTATTGATATAGTGAGAACCGATGTCACAACAAAGGGCTCACCTTTCCGCGCCGCACAGGGCGGAAAAGTAATTCTTGCCTATAATGACGGCAACTGGAATTACGGCTTCGGTAACTATTGCATCATCGACCACGGCGACGGTAAACATACACTCTATGCACACGCACAGAAACTTTATGTGCGCGAGGGTGATATCGTTGAAAAAGGTGACACAATCGGTGCGATAGGTGACACAGGTAACACAACAGGTCCCCACCTTCATTTTGAAGTAAGAATCAAAAAGGCGGACGGCAGCGTAAGCCGTGTTCAGCCTCTCAACTATGTTTCAAAACCGTAAATAAAAATCAAAAAGGCGGCCTCGTGCCGCCTTTACTTGAATTGAAAGGAGAATGCGGATGAATAAAAAAATCTCACTCGGATTAAGCATTTCTCTTATTATAATTGCAATAACTGCAACATTTGCTCTGACGATGGTTTTCTCAAAGCAGATTTATAACGGAATTATCAGCAACATATCTCAGCGTTCGCAGATTTATGAGTCGGTTGATGAAATCAGCAAGCTGGTTTCTAACTATTTCTACGGCTCAGTCGATGACCGAAACAAGCTCAATTCTGCAATTGCAGAGGGCTATGTCAACGGTCTGAATGATGCCAACAGTATGTACCTTACCTCAGAAGAATACGGCAGCTATATTGAAAAGCTTGAGGGCGGCACAGCCGGTATAGGCGTTGAAACATCTTTTGACTACACAACGGGCAATTTTGTTGTGACTCACGTGTATGCGGAGTCTCCTGCGGCAAAGGCAGGACTTCAGGCGCTTGATGTCATAACAGCTATCGATAACACTGCGGTTACAATGAGCAACTATTCCGTGCTTCGCGACAAGCTTTACGGCACACGTCTTTCATCTGTTCAGGTTGAATACGAGAGGGGCGGGGTTACAAAGGTTGTTGAGCCGATGCTTGGTTTTGCAATTCCCGGAGTTGTCGGCAGACTTGAGGGCAATGTCGGCTATATTAAAATCAACGGATTCTATAAGGATACCGCTCCCGAATTCAAGAAGCTGATCGAAGAGCTTCGCGTAGAGGGTGCTGAAAGTATGATTTTTGACGTGCGTAACACCTCTGACGGAAGTATAGACTATGCCGCACAGGTCGTTGATGTTATTGTGCCCGCAATTTCCGATAACATTGCGGTTGCTAAAGACAAAAACGGAAATGTATATAAAAACAAGGTCTACACAGCCGAAAACAGCAGTTTTTCAATGCCTTTCATTGTTCTTGTGAATTCATACACAAGAGGTCCCGCTGAGCTTTTTGCCTGCGATTTGAGAGGAATTTCACAGGCGCAGCTTGTCGGCACTAAAACTGCGGGCGTCGGCACAATGCAGGAGATTTTTGCTCTTGAGGACGGCGGCGCCGTGCTTCTGACTGTTGCGCTTATCGAACCCAAGGGCGGAGAAACGGCAGTTTATAATGGTGTCGGACTTGTTCCCGATGTTGAGGTTATGCTCAGCACGGGCAATGACTATAATCTTCATCTGCTTTCAACTCAGCAGGATAATCAGCTTTCAACCGCACTCAATATGCTTGCGGGATAAAAAGAAACTGAATAAAAATGAACGGTTTGCAGTTTGTCAAAATCTGAATCATCCTGACTTATTGACATTGTGTTTCAGAGCAGAGGAGGAAAAGTAATGAATACATTTGATAATCTTTTCAGCAGAAGATCAATCAGAACATACAACGGCGAAAACATAACCGAACCGGAACTTAACCGGATTCTCAAAGCGGCTTACGCATCGCCTGTCGGCAGAGCGCTTTTTGAAACTTTAAATCTCACAGTTATCAGCAACCGCGAGTTTCTGAACAAGTGGGAAGACTACTGTGAAAGCGAAAGCGGTCACAGACCGTTTTACGGCGCACCGACAGTTATTCTTGTTTCATCGCTCATTCCCTCAACAGACCTCAAGAGCGTTAACGTAAACTTCTCAAATGCGGCAATTCTTGTTCAGAATATGGCAATCGCTGCAACTGAACTCGGCATAGGTTCCTGCCATATATGGGGTGCCGTCAGACTACTCAACGACAATGAAGAGCTTCTGAAAGAACTCAATATTCCTCAAGGCATGGTTCCTTGCTGTGCAATAATTCTCGGTCATACAGACGAGAAATGCGAACTGCGTGATATCCCTGAAAATAAAATCAAAACTAATTTCATAGTGTAACGAAAAAACGAACTTCCCCAAAAGCGAGTTTTTTCGGTACTTTCCGGGGTTTCGGATTATTCATGTTACACTAAGTGACGGGAGTGAATTGATATGGCAAAAATAAGATTCGGTCTTTCATTTATCGTGATGATGTTTTCTATTCTGTTCAACACAATTGATGCGGCATTACTCACCAAAGCCCCCGAGCCTCTGAACGGGCAGGCACTTGTTGAGAAGTGTGAAAAGTTCGATGAATATGAACTTGCAGATGAAATAACTGTTGTTAAGACCTCTTCTCTTTCGCTTTCTCAGCGGCACACTGTTATTGCCCTTCAGGGTCTTGTAGCAAGAGATAAGCCCCGGATTTTTTTGGATTACGGATATGAGACAAACCGTTACGCACTCAACGAGTTTGCAAATGCGGGTTATAAGATTGTTTATAACGATGAATCCGGCAATCCATGGACTTTTAACACCGTTGTTGCAAAGTTCAGGTCTTATATTGCAGACAGCGGATACATTCTCTATGCAACAGCAGAAGACCACGGTCAGCTCAATACAGCAATTAACCTTGCAACACTCAACGGTTGGCTGCCCGTTACACCTGCAGATGAAGATGCGGTTGTTCAGCTCGGCCTTGAAAAGCGTGCAGACATCAGCGGTGATAAGATTGACCTCAGATATCTGAAAAAATTCTACAAGGAAAATAAGGATAACTTCCGCAACGACAGCCTTGTTCATATGTATTACTACGCATCCGGAATGAGAGATTTTGCCGTTCAGCAGAATATCTTTGTGCTGTATATTGAGGACAGCGACTATGAAGGCAGACTTTTCCGTGACAGCGTTATGAGAGACCTGAAGCCTTCGTCAACAATCTTCGGCTGGTGTCAGTATGAGGTTAAGTTTACCGAGTCTGCGTCGCGCTACGGTCATTCTGTTATCCCCTCAGACCATTCATATAACCTGAGTATTCTCTCGTCATTTAATGCAACCGAAGAAAAGTTTGATGCACCGTATGAGGGTGAAGTTCAGCTTGACCCCGACAAACATTATGTTGCTATCGTTTACAGCGACGGTGATAACCTGCAGTGGATTCAGAACGGATTCAACGAGTTCCATACATGGCAGAGCTACGGTCTGGATACTCCTGTAACCTGGACTTTTGCTCCGATTGCTGCACAGCTTACTGATGTTGACATAAAGAGAACGCTTGCAAATTCTGATAATGCAACATTCATAACAGGTCCTTCGGGCGGCGGATACGCAAGAATTACCAATATGAATTCAAAAGAGCTTGAAGCTTTTTCGGATTATACGGCTTCCGTTATGCTTGAATCGGGTCTCGGCGTTATGACTATTCTTGATGAAATCAAGAATAGTACTTTTGATTCGAGTATGCAGAAAAGACTCGGATATTTTTCAAGATATGATAATATAAAAGGCGGAATTCTTCAAATTGACCCCGAATGCTACGCAGGCGGCGGCGGCAGAGGTTATTTCTCAGACGATAAGCCGTTTGTAAGCGTGGGTTTCAGTCTCTGGCATCCCAGCGGAAATGCCGGCGAAGTAACCAATGAATGGCTCGCAGAGCAGGCTGCAATCATAAATGCCAAACCTGCCGATATAAAAACCATCAACGGTTATACCGTAATCAATGTTCATCCGTGGACGGTCGGACCCGATGACCTCGCATATTTCGTCAGTCAGCTTGACGATGGCGTTGAGGTTGTTGCCGCAGATGAACTCCTTGCGGCGCTTGAGCAAAATATTCCTCACGAATTTGCTCAGCCTGACTGACTGCAATCGATTTATAAAAATATATAATCGCAAAATATTGACATTTTGCATTTTTGAATTATTCTGAAAAAGAAATGAACCCTTGGAATCGCTCTGATTCCAAGGGTTTTTGATAATCCCCATTCGGGAAAAATAATCTCTTTGAGAACTTGAGGGTTTCCTAAACTGCATTGTAAAAGCTTGTCTTAACTTGCCGTAACCTGTAAAATTGCTCAGTCCGGTGTTGACAAAATATTGACATCTTTTTGCGCCGAAATGCCCGACTCTTTAATCAATCAGCAAGAGTGTATCTTGTAAGATTGCAGCTCTTGCGGCGTGCGCCTCTGTCGAGAACGCAGAAAACAGGTTCGCCATTTTCATCGGCATAGACAGTCATACCTTCAGCCTCGATTTCCGCGCCGACATTTCTTGTGAATGACACCTGAACATCACCGTTTTCAACATCAACGCAGTAAATATGCTTATTGCCGTCCAGTTCATCGCATGACATATAAAGCTTGCCGCCAAACATTTCTGCACCCTGAACTCTGTCCACGGGCTGTGAAAGCGGAATGGTTTTAACAAGTGTTAAGGTGTCGAGGTCGAAAACATTGAGAACGGTTGCGTTTGTCCATTCGGCGGTGTAAATATAATTCTTCCCGGCATCCACCCCACACCAAGGCACGCCTTCCTTGTGTAGGTCGTAGGGGGGAGGATAGTACTGACCCGTATATT
>JAZTZD010000054.1:0-20946 GCA_045637305.1 Acutalibacteraceae bacterium | reverse complement strand
CTCCGACTTGTCTGCAATATAAAGATAATCTACACCCGAGAAAAGCTCGGAAATTTTGCCGATAAGCTCGGGGCAGTCGATTACCCAAACGGTGTTTGCAATTCCGTCTTCCGTCACGAAATCATAAACCGGCTCGTGATTCTCTTTCCAATCGGAAAGTATAGCGGCTATATCGCTCTGAGGACGGTATGTGAGGAAAATCGGACCTGTGTTTGCATCGCAATAATCAACATGATTTATTCTGTCCGCCTCTTTGTCCGCTCTTGTAAGCTCGTGCTTTTTGATAATATTGTTGATATAATCATCTATTGAAACACAGCCGACAAGTCCCGTCTGGCTTCTGCCATTCATAATCTGACGGTAAATATAGAACTTTGCTTCTTCATCCTGCTTGCATACTCCGTCAGAAACAAGCTTGTCGAGATTTTCTCTCGCCTTGAGATAAACTGCCTCGGAATAAAGGTCCGTTCCTTCGGTTAAATCTATTTCTGCCTTATCAACGTGAAGAAATGAATTGGGCTTGCCTTTTACCATTTCCGCTGCTTCCGCGCTGTTCATAACATCATAAGGAAGCGCCGCAACCTCTGCAGCGAATTCGGGAACGGGTCTGACTGCCCTGAACGGTCTGAAAATTGCCATATCCGTCAGCAACCTTTCTTTTATTTTAATATAATAATAAATTTGACTTTCAGTATATATTACAACATTGTTAATAGTTTGTCAATTTATAAATCATATGTTGCTTTTTAAAAATTTTTATGTATAATGATAATTAGCAAATTAAGGAGGTAAGATATATGTATTGTCAAAACTGCGGAAAGCAGCTTCCCGACGGAGTAACCGTATGCCCCGATTGCACGGCAAACGAAGCTCCCCAGGTTGAAGCCATCCCCGTTAATCAGCAGGCGGCACCTCAGCCCGAAAAGAAGCCGCTTTTCAAAACACCGGGCAAAATGTCAAAAAGCTACGCAGCAATTTTCACCGCACTCCTCGTTTTCCCCTCAACAATCTGCATTGCGATTGACGTTGCATTCGACCGTTACGATTACTGGTTCGGTTATGTTGTCGGCGCATTGTTCGTAACATGGGTAATTTCGGTGCTTCCCGTTCTTCGCGTGACACCGCCCGTCGTAACCGCACTCATCTGCTTCGGTTCTGTTACCGGTTATGTTTATTACATATTGAGCAAGACCGACTGGTTCGATTGGCTGCCCGAATTCATTCTGCCTATGTTCGTTCTGACTGCGGCTTTCATCGCAATCGACTCTGCTCTTATCGGCAGCAAAAAGATTCGCGGACTTCACGTTCTGTCACTTATTGCTCTTGAATGTGCGATTTATCTTATTGCATGGGAAGTAATTATTGACAACCTCAGATTCGGCTCAATTGACCTCGGCTGGTCGCTGATTCTCAGCTGCGGCTTCATCTCCGTTGTTGCGGTTCTGGAAGCTTTCAGCTATGTCGGCAAGATAAACAAAAAGTAATTTAAAAATCGCAAAGGCTTGGTAACCGATTGGTTACCAAGCCTTGTTTTTATTCTTTATTCAGTTTCTTGTCAAAATAATTCATCAGCCATATTGCCGCAATAACGTCAATCGCTATTTCAAAAATTCCGATTGTAATTGATGCTGCCATCTTCTCGGTATCACTCGGATTCGCAGCAACAAGTTCCGCAACAATCCCCATAAGATAATGAACTATGCTCGCCGCCTTTGACGCGACATAAACAATGCCGAGAAACATCAGTCTGCTTTTAAGCTCTTTATATGCTTTGTGTGCAAAAGTGTCATAAATCACAAAAGATAAAATTACAGAAACTATTGCAACAATATCGCCCCATACGGTCAGATGTGCATAGTCTGAATAAAAAAATCTTATGAAATCATGGAATGCAACCGAAAACAGCGCATTAACCGTTGTTTCAATAAACACCGCACAGGCTATGTAATGTGTTGCATTGCGTTTTTTATCTATGTTTTTAAAAAAAACTGACATTTAACGACCCTCTTTCTTTGGTTTTATTATAGAGAAAAAACAGTACAATGTCAATGCAGTTCAATACATAGTAATGTGTAATAATAAACTCCCGACAAAAAGCTGTCGGGAGTTTCAATTTTAACCTTTGATAAGTCTGGCAAGTTCTGAGATGATAGTCCAGAGTTTTGTTCCTTTGAAAACAAGAATAAGGTTGTCAATGAAGTTCTTTTCTTCAACAAAATCAAGAGTCTCGCTGCCGTCATCAACAACAAGTGCCTGGCTGATGCAAAGACCGCCCTCTCCGTAAATTTCAGCTCTTACATACTGAAAATCTTCTGCACCTTTAATTGTGTCAAGATCGAGTGTAACTGCGCCGTTGATTGCCGACTTTTCAATGACTTTGCCGTTTGCAATCCATCTGATTTCGGTTGCATCCTTTGCAGTTGCGGTAATCTTGTGACCGTCAACGGTAAGGCTTGTGAACATAGGATAAGGAAGACCCTTGTTCATAGCATCGATTTCCCATTCGGGACCGATTGTGTTATTAGGACGAAGTCTTCTTGTTATCATAAAGAATGCGCCGTTCTGCATTGTTTCCTTGATGTTTTCAACATTGTTTTCTTTCATCATAAACACGCTGAAGGATGTGTCAACATTGTCTGTGTTGTGAGCATCAGTGTTGCTGAAACCGACAACATTTTTGCCGTAGGGAAGACAATACATAAGAAGATTATCCCAAAGAATTCTGTCATAACCTGTTGTGCCGTTTCTTTCGTTGAAAACTTCCATACCGAGGCAGCTGTCATATTTAAGAAGCAAATCGCCGAAGAACTTGATGTTTTCAGGTTCATTTACTGCATCGGGATTATCATTTGTTGCAAGCCAGTCACCGGGATGGTTGATGTGGGAAAGACCGCCGTTTTCCTCAATATATCTGATTGCCTGCTCATATCCGATTTCATTTTCGGCACCGGGGAAACCGTTGCCCTTATCAGCGGGAAGGAAGAAACCGTTAACGTGGTTTTTGGTGAGTGAAAGATTGTTGAATTCGTTTGCGCCGAGAACGGGAACGATTTTCTTGTTTCTTATTGTTCCGTCATAAAGAGGATATGTGCCGTTTTTCATCTGCTCATACTCCTCTGTTGTAAGGTGCTCAAAGGGATTGTCAATAAGAAGCTGATAAGTGTAAAGAATCTGCTTTTTGGGTTCCTTATCCCAATCAACGCCTGTTATTCCGTGGTCTGCGATTGCCACGAAATCATAATCCTGATTATAATATTCCTTTTGCATAACGGGAAGGGTGTCGTCTGCGTCGCTGTAGGTTGTGTGAGTATGGATTGTGCCCTTATATGCACCCCATGCACCTTCGCCATCCCAGATTACATCTTCATAGGGAGAAACAATTTTGTAATCCGAATCTGCGGCAAAGCCGACAGCCGCAAACTGCATAACCATAAGCAGGGAAAGAACAATACTTAATGCTTTTTTCATATTAACATCTCCTATAGTTTAATAAACCTATTAAAACAAATTTTTATTAAAAAGTCAATTACTTTGTGAAAGTCTTATACAGGTTACCGAATATGCGGGCACGGTATAATTGAATTGATTTGAAAATCCGTCAACTGTGAATTCCTCCATAATGCAGTCCTCTTTTTCGCCGAGAATGTTATCATCCCCAAGACTTTCGCCCGCAACCTGACTGATTTTTGCCTGAAAAGAAACATCCGCACCCGTTACATCAACCGCAAGAGTTCTTGACGAACCCGTAACATTGACGATTTTCACTATGATATCACCCGTTTCATCGGTACTGACAACATGATAAGCCTCAGCTTCCGAATCGGATGCAAAATCATAATCAACATAAATTTCGCCGTCGATATAGCATTTTACGGTTGTTCCCGAAACAACAACCTTAAGCTCGTATGTTTTACCCGTTTCCGCGGTAAAGGGTCTGTCTGTTCCGAGAATCTTGCCTGTTTTCACTCCGTTTTCAATCCGCTGAAGCGCAGAAACCGTGTTACCCCAACCGCCGATATTCCAGAAAATATTGTTATCAATGTCCTTGACCGCAAACGGAATGAGGAAACCTTCTTCGCCCTCCAGCTTTGTTGCTTCAACGGTGTAAGTGTAATTTGTCCAGTCTTCGGAACCGAAGTATGCAACGGAACCCGTGTTGCTGTACTGCATCCACGTTGACTTCTGAACAAGCTTGCCCTTTTCCATTTTAAATTCTCCGTCGCTTGCCTTTTTCCATCGCCACCACAGAGGTACGGCGGTGAATGAATCGGACTCAATCACTTTCCCGTTTTCGTTATTGATAACCTTTACATTATCAAACTGCGCCGAGGTGTACCAGGTGCCGACGCCGACCTTTCCGCTGAGCGCTTTCTGCTCAACCCTTGCGCCGTCAAGAGTTGATTTCAGAAGAGTGAGACCCGCATTTGTTGCAAAAAGCTTCTGCATATAGTAGCTGATTGAACCCGTTGACTGATGGTTGTTGAACCATATGAGGTCGGGTGACCAATGAGTTGCGGTAAGATTGCCGAAAAGCGGTGCATATGCTGCCATTTTTACAATATCGCCGTTTCTTTCAAGACCCGTCATATATGCTGCTTCTGCAAGCGCCGCCTTAAGGGTGTTTGACCTTGCGGCATATTCTCCGAGGAAAACATTGATTGCGCCGCCGTAAACGGTGTCCGTCATTTCAGAAAAGTTTCTTCTATAATTGTTTTCATCGTAATAATCCGTGTTTCTCAGGAACCACTCGGGTTCATTATAATAATGGTGGTCTGTTGCGCCTGCAAAATCGGGCACAGCACCGCCATTGTTTTCGATTTCTTCCTTTGCATACTCATATGACTTTATATAATTTTCACCGTGTGTGCCATCTGAAGCACCTGATGAAAAAATCAGCTCAAGTCCCTCATAAAGCACGGGGTCAGCCGCCTTTGCCTCGTTGAAAGCATCAAGGAATGCAGTGTAGCGTTCAAAATAAACTTCGCCCTCATTCTCATTTCCGATGCAGATATATTTAAGTTCAAAAGGCTCTTCGTGACCGAGCGAAGCTCTCACCTTACCCCACTTGCTGTCTGCCGACCCTCTGCAGAATTCGACGAGGTCATACATGTCCTGAATATACTGAGCAAATTCGTCACTTTCCATATCAACGGGACCTTTACCTCTCATCTGGCAATAAAGTCCGCAATTAAGAACGGGAACGCCGATTGCTCCGATATCCTCCGCAAGCTGAAAATACTCAAAAAATCCGAGTCCGTAGGTCATAAAGCTCGGCCACGGGTCATCCGTTGCCGCAATGTTTGTCCAGAGATTTGTCCCCTGCTTTCTTGCCGCAACATCGCCGTATTTGCCGTCAAACTCAAGAGGCTCTCCGTCTCTTCCCGTGCCTATCGAGTCTTTCCAGTTATATGCCGTTTCATAATCGTAACCCTCAATTATGCATCCGCCGGGAAAACGCAGAAACTTCGGTTCAAGCTCTTCAAGCAATATCCCCAAATCCTTGCGCATTCCGTTTTCTCTGCCCTTGAAAGTGTCCTCGGAAAAAAGTGAAATCATATCAAGAGCAACACTTCCGCTGTCAATAAGCACCCTGAGTCTGACATCCGACGAAGCCGTCTGAGACGAAGTGATTGAAAGCTCATATTTCTGCCATTCCTGAGTTATCCCTTCAATTTCTGCTTCACCAACAACTGTGTCTCCGACGGTAAGCTGAGCATAAATCCCGCCTTCGTATCCGCCAAGTGCCTTTGCATAAACGCTGAAATTATAATTCTTGCCGCCCTCAACAGCCATTCCGTCAAGGAATCCTCTGTTTGAAACGCCGCATTTATCAGATGATGTATTATTCAACACAAGATAATTTGTGTTGTTTTCATTGAGTGCATTTTCAATGTCATTAACCTTAACCTGCGCCGTTGCGCCGACATCCGTCTGCCAGCCGTAAAATTGGTCATTCTGCGCAATTTCCGTAAATTCAAATGAACAGTTAACAACCATCTCTGCATAGAGTCCGCCGTCAGCTGCAAAGTTGATATCCTCAAAGAAAATTCCGAAAAGCAAATCGCTGATATCGTGAATCTCTTCTGATGCATCAACAGAAAGACGGTAATCAGCCGCCGCTGTGTCATATGCCGTCACGGTGTTTGCATCGGGTCTTTCAATTTCAATCGGTTCATCTCCGCCGAAAATTCCGCCCGTAACTGCAAGTATAACCGACACAACCGCCGCCAATGCTTTTTTCAGTCCGCCGAGTATGATGTATTTCATTTTCTTTCTCCTCTCGGAAAAATTTATATATACAATATTATAATAATTTTTTCTGCAAGTCAACAAAAAGAAAACCGCCGCAACCAAGCGACGGTTAAGTATTTTATCTGTTAAATATGAAATTCATCATTAGCATACATATTACTCCCGGCAAGCCGAGAACGGCAGACACCCCCGCAGTCCAGTAGTTAACCGCAAGAGATACGCCCGTAACAATCCCCGAAAGATTAACCGCAAAAAGCGCCGCCAATCCCTGAAACGCAGACAAAACAAAGCTTCTTATTCCCTTCGGACTTTTCAGAACAAAAAACAAAAGAATCGCTCCGCTGATAATCGCCGCCGCAACAAAATATGAGTTCAAGCTATCCTACCTCCCGACCGAAAACGGATATTTCTCCGCATTCAATCCCGTTTTCTCTCGCTTTTTTCAGTAAGTAACGGTATAATGCCTTGAGCGACTGTATTTCATAAATGATTGATTCCATCAGGTCATCGTTGCATTCATATTCAAATCTGCTGTAGGCGCTGTTCAGTTTTTCAGCGGTTTCGCGGATTTGTCGCACAATTTCATTGCTTTCGCACTGCAAAACAGGTCTTTTTATCTTCCCGTAATAAAAAATCTTCGCTGAATTCAAAATTTTTTCCATATTTTTTGTCCTCCCGTAAATATTCTATAGAAATTGTTGGACAAATATGATAGAATAATACAAATATGTAAAAAAATCCGCTAAAAGGAGTTATGAATATGAAATTATACCCCATCAAGCTTACCCCTTATGTTTCGGAAACCATCTGGGGCGGCAGAAAACTGATTGAAGAATACGGTGTTGTAACCGAAAAAAGCAATGCAGCGGAAGGCTGGATGCTCTCCTGCCACGAAGCAGGCGCAAGCTCTGTTGCAAACGGTGAACTTTGCGGCAAATCACTCGCTGATGTTGTAAAGGAACATCCCGGACTTTGCGGAAAGAACGCAGAAAATTTTGCCGATTTCCCCATTCTCATAAAATTTATCGATGCAAGAGATGACCTTTCTGTTCAGGTTCATCCCACAGACGAATACTGCAAGAAAACAGGCAGAGGTCAGAGCAAAACCGAGTGCTGGTACATCATTGATTGCGATGAAAATGCAAGCCTTCTTCTCGGTTTCAAAGACAAAATCAGCCCCGAACAGTTCAAATCCGCAATCGAGACAAACACACTCACCGATTACGTTGAATCCGTGAAGGTCAAGAAGGGTGATTTCTTCTTTATCGAATCGGGCACATTGCACGCTATCTGTAAAGGCATTTTACTTGCCGAAGTGCAGGAAAGCTCCAATACCACCTACAGAATCTACGACTACGGAAGAGTCGGAAACGACGGCAAGCCAAGGGAATTGCACGTTTCGGATGCAGTTGAAGTTACAAAGCTTGAAAAATACTCACAGCCCGACTTTTGTAAAGGCAACAACCTTGACAACGATGTCAGAAAGCTTCTTGCAGACTGTCCTCTCTTCAAGGTATGGAAGCTTGATATTGACGGTAACGCCGACGGAATTGCCGATAAAAACTCATTCGTTTCGCTTCTCGTTATGGACGGAGAAGGTTCTCTCGAATGTTGCGGCGAAACACTTCCCCTCAAAAAGGGTGACAGCATCTTTATCCCTGCAAATGCAGACAAGTATTGCATAAACGGAAAACTCGAAATTATAGAAACAAGGATTTAAAATGGCAGTTGTTAGCATACAAAATTTAAAAGTCGAATTCGGCGGAAGAATGCTTTTTGAAAATGTTTCGTTTGATGTCAATGAAGGTGACTTTGTCGGTCTCATCGGTGCAAACGGAACGGGTAAAACCACGCTTTTTAAAGTTATAACGGGTGAAATTGAGCCTGCCGAGGGCGGAGCCTTTCTCTCAAAGCATACTCGCGTCGGCTATCTGGAGCAGCACGCTTGCCACGGCTCGGTAAAATCAGTTTACGATGAGGCTTTATCGGTTTTTGAGCATCTTATGGAAGCGGAAGCCGAACTTGAACGGATTGCCGCCGAAATCGACCGCAATCCGTCAAATGCAGATGCTCTGATTGAAAAGCAGAATTCTCTCCACGAGCAGTTTCAGGAGCAGGGCGGTCTCACATTCAGAAGCCGCACAAGAGCGGCTCTTATCGGTCTCGGCTTCCCCGAAACGGATTTTTCGCTCACCTGCGATAAGTTAAGCGGCGGTCAGCGTTCAAAACTGAGTATGTGCAAGCTTTTGCTCAGCGGCTCTGAACTTCTTTTGCTTGACGAACCGACAAACCACCTTGATATTGCAGGCACGGAATGGCTTGAAGGTTATCTTTCGGGATATAAAGGCACCGTTATCGTAATTTCCCACGACAGATATTTTCTTGACAGAATAACCAACAAAACCGTTGAGCTTGCAAATCACAAATGCCATTATTCAAAGGGAAATTATTCCGAATATCTGAAACTCAAGGAAGAACGCCTTGAGAGTGAACGCAGACAATATGAAAATCTTCTTGAAGAAATCAAGAGGATTGAAGGCATCATCGAGCAACAGCGCTCTTTTGCAAGAGAAAGAAACTTCATCACCGCAGAAAGCAAACGAAAAATGCTTGAAAAGAAAAAGGCAGAACTCGTTGAACCCGAACCTTCGCTTGCAAAAATGCGAATGAAGTTTACTCCCGTTTGCGAAACGGGAAATGATGTTCTTGATGTCCGCGGTCTTTCAAAATCTTTCGGAAACAAAACACTTTTCCGCAACGGAGATATGCAGGTTTTCAAAAATGAACGTGTTTTCATTCTCGGCGCAAACGGCTGCGGAAAAACAACGCTTTTACGCATTCTCACAAAGCAGTTTTCTGCAGATGACGGCTCATACAGTTTCGGTGCAAATGTCAAAACGGGCTATTTTGACCAGAGTCTCGAAAGCCTCAGAGGCGGTAAAACAGTTATTGATGAAATCTGGGATGAGCACCGTCTTTTCACCGAAACAACAGTCAGAAAATATCTTGCACTCTTCCTTTTCAGAGGTGACGACGTTTTCAAGAATGTTGACACCTTGAGCGGCGGCGAAAAAGCAAAGCTCTGTCTCTTGAAGCTTATGCTTTCGGGCGCAAACGTGCTTTTACTTGACGAACCTACCAACCATCTGGATATTCCGTCAAGAGAAGTGCTTGAAGCGGCTCTTGAAGATTTTGAGGGCACGATTATCTGCGTGTCTCACGACAGATATTTTATAAATAAGCTTTCAAGCAAAATATACCGTATGACTCCCGACGGCTTTGAAAAATTTGACGGCGATTACAATGATTATGCACTTCTCGCTCTCAATCAGGCAAAGGAAAAACCGAAAAAAGCAGAAGTCAAGGTCAATTCATATAAACTTCGTAAAGAACGTGAAAGCGAAATCAACCGTCTGAAGGGAAAAATCAAGCGCGGCGAGGCTGAAATCGACCGTCTCGACTGCGAATTATCCGCTCTCAATGCCGAACTTTCAACCCCCGAGACATCGGCTGACTATCAGAAAGTTATTGACCTTACAAATAAAATCAACGAACTCAGCGAAACCCAGCTTTCTCTTATGGAGGAATGGGAGGAATGGAATCATCGCCTGGCTGAGCTGATTACGGAGGAATGATTATGACAAGCAACGAAATGTTCAAGGGCGCAAAATGGATTGAATGCACGGGAAGTGAGGCTCCCCTTTTCAGAAAAAGCTTCAATGCCGCTAAAGGCGAAAAAGCTGAAATCACAATCTGCGGTCTGGGATTTTTTCATCTTTTTATAAACGGAGTCAAGGTCAGCGGTGACCTGCTCACACCCAACGCAACAAACTACAGCGCCAGAGACCTCAAATTGTTTCAGTTCCCTCTTGACGATGAATTTTCATACCGTATCTACTGTATGAAATACGACATTTCCGATTATCTTCTTGACGGCGAAAACACACTCACCGTTATGCTCGGAAACGGATATTATAATCAGTATAAAAGATTGGCTGAAGGCAATGTTGTTTTCGGCACACCCAAGCTTTGCTACATAATCGAAAAAGAAAGCGGTAATGTTCTCTGCGACGAAACTACACTCAGCCACAATGGATTCGTGCTTGACAACAATCTCTACTACGGCGAGACCATTGACTATTCGGTTTATCCCGAGGGTTTTGACAAAAACGGCTACAGCGGTGACGGTTTTTCTCAGAGCACTGTCATTCCCGCACCCGAAAGCGACTTTATTGTTCAGTTTTCACCCTCAGACAAGGTTATCCGTTCACTGACTCCCACGCTTCTTAAGGATGAAGGCAAAACAAAACTCTACGATGCGGGCGAAAATACAGTCGGTTATGCTGTTATCAGATGCAACGAAAAAGGAAAGAAAATCGTTGTCAGCTATGCTGAAGAAATTTACGATGAGAGACCCTGGTACGGAATGAAATTTGAAGAAGGCTATCAGACTGATACTTTCATCACCGACGGCACAGACCGTGAATACATTCCCCTTTTCACCTGGCACGGTTTCCGTTATTTCAGAATTGAGGGCGATGCGCAGCCCGTCAGAGTTGATGTTGTTCATTCTGACTGCCCTGTGACCTCATCATTTGAAAGCGACAACAAAAATCTCAACTGGCTTTATGACGCATACATCAGAACTCAGCTTTGCAATATGCACAGCGGTGTTCCTTCGGACTGTCCGCACCGTGAAAGACTCGGATATACGGGTGACGGTCAGCTTTGCTGTGAAGCGGCAATGATGATGCTCGACAGCAAAGAATTTTACCGTAAATGGCTTTATGACATTGCAGACTGTCAGTGCAGAATAACGGGGCACGTTACTCACACCGCACCCTGGATGGGCGGCGGCGGCGGTCCCTCAGGCTGGGGCGGTGCAATGATTGAAGTGCCTTATAAATTTTACAAAATGTATGGCGACAAGGATTTGCTTAACGAATTCTTCCCGAAGATGCTTCATTTCCTTGATTACCTTGAACTCAGAAGCGAAAACTCGCTTGTCTGCAAGGAAGAACCCGACGGCTGGTGCCTCGGCGACTGGTGCACCCCCGATGACATAAAAATCCCCGAAACCTATGTCAACACCTGCCTCTATGTAAGATTCATGCAGCAGATGCTTGAGGTTGGCAAAATTCTCGGCAGAGAGGATGAAACCGCTCATCTTACCGAAAGAATTGAACGTATTAAGCACGCAATAAACGTTGCTTACTACAGCCCGCATCAGAATGCATACTGCGGAGATGTTCAGGGTTCATCGTGCCTCGCACTTCACATCGGTCTCGGTAACGACAACGTAAAACAGCAGGTTTTCAGAAAATATAAAGAACGCGGAATGTTTGATACGGGTATCATTGCAACCGAAGTTCTCACAGGTTATCTGTTTGAGCAGGGTCAGGCGCAGACCGCTTTTGACCTTCTTGCAAGTGATAAGGAAATCTCATTTGCCTATATGGCACGAAACGGCGCAACAACCATATGGGAAAACTGGCTCGGCAGAGATTCAAGAAACCATCCGATGTTCGGTGCGGCGGTCAAATATTTCTTCATCTATCTTCTCGGAATCAGACAGCCTGCCGACAGCTACGGCTACGAAAAGGTTGTTATTTCGCCCTGCTTTGTTGACGGAATGAACGAAGCAAAAGGTCATATCACAACCGAAAAAGGCAAGATTTCCGTTGAATATAAGAAAGATAACGGCAAAGCAACCGTAAAGGTTTATGCTGACCCCGCAATCAAGGCTGTTTTTGAGTGCTGCGGAATAAACGAAGAATTCAGCGGCGAAAAAGAATTTGTTGTTTCTATAGGTGAATAAAATGTTCATTATTAAGCCTTTCGAGGAAAAATACAAAGAAAATGTCCGTCAGGTCTGCATAAACACGGGTCCGAAAGCTGCCTTGACTGATGAAGTTTTAAGAAACTATATCCTTTCAGCATACTGCGATTACTATATTGAATGCGAAAAGGAAAACTGTTTTGTTCTTGTTGATGAAGACGATGTTGCTCAAGGCTATGTTCTCTGCGCATCAAATTACCGTAAATTCAGAAAAGAGTTTTCCCCGTATCTGAAAAGAATCAGAAAAACAGGATTCGGAAACTTCGTCACATCATCAGGAGAAGTGCTGATAACGGGTATTCTCTCAAAGAAATATCCGGCGCATCTTCATATTGACCTCAATAAGCATTGCAGAAACGGCGGTTACGGCACAAAAATGATTGAGGCTCTCTGCAACCGTCTTAAAGAAAACGGCATATGCGGAGTGATGCTGATTGTTGCTTCGTGGAACGAAAAAGCAATCAGATTTTATAAAAGAAACGGTTTCCGCACTCTTGCAAGTGCTTTTGGCGGAACAATTATGGCAAAGGAGCTTTAAAATGCGTTACGGAGTTATCGGAACGGGATGGATTGCAAAATCCTTCATTGACGGAGCAAGGATGCTCTGCAATTCGGAATTTCCCGCAGTTTATTCAAGAACCGAAGAAAGCGGCGGAAGATTTGCCGCCGAAAACGGAATAGGCAAGGTTTATACGGATATCAACGAATTCGCAAAGGGTGAATTTGAAGCGGTTTACATCGCAAGTCCGAACCGTCTGCACTATGAGCAGTCAAAGCTTATGCTTGAAAACGGGAAGCACGTGCTTTGCGAAAAGCCGATAACGGTTGAACCTGAAGAGCTTGAGGAATTGCAGTCTCTTGCAAAAGAAAAAGGACTCATATATTGCGAAGCAATTATGTATATGTTCAATCCCGCAAGAGATTTGCTCAAAGATGCAATCAAAAAAATCGGTAAAATCACAAGTGTGCACTTCGATTTCTCTCAGCTTTCTTCAAAATATCCCGCATATAAAAGAGGCGAACTTCCCAACATCTTCAACCCCGCCCTTGCAACGGGTTGTCTGATGGATTTAGGCATATACTGCGTCTATCCCGCCATTGATTTGTTCGGAATTCCCGAAAAAATAACCGCCTGCGCACACTTCATGGAAAGCGGTGCAGACGGCAGCGGAGCAGCTTCTTTGATATACCCTGACAAGCTGATCAACTTTACATATTCAAAGCTTGGGCAGGACCGTTCAGGTTCGCAGATATTCGGCGACGAAGGAACCCTTAAAATCGAGTCAATTTCAAAGCTCACAAACATCAATTTAGTTCCGAATTCCCTTGACACTCAAGAGATTATAGGTGATGTTGAAAAAGAAAGACTCATGGGATATGAAGCCCTCGGTTTTGAGCGTTTTATCGCTGATCCGAATGATGATTATTATTCCGTGACAAGCGAAAGAGCTTTACAAGTGAGCCGAATAATGAAAGAAATAAGAAAACTCAGCGGAATTACATTTTAACAACAAAAACGGTATGGTTCAGACCATACCGTTTTTTTGTTTAAAAGATTCTTGATATTGCACCGATTATTCCGACAAATACCGCTGACAGCCACTCAAACGGGGTGTCTGCGTTTGAAACTTTCGCCTCAAATCTTACCCCGATTTCTTCGCTTGACGGCGAAAAACTGATTTCATCAATGCTCAACCGAGTTTTTTCCGTTGACGAAAGACAGAAATTGATATCATAAATCTTTTTCAGTTTGTTTTTCGGGAAAGTAATGCCGCATTCGTTGCCGAAAAGGTAAAGCGAATTCAAATCAAGGGTTATTTTGTGCCATTCTCCGTCTGCGGGAATAACTGCATTTATATCGTGTGTACCGCTTACCATCGGAGAATACCAAATTGATGAATTTGTGTATATTTTCAGCATTTCAAGGCTGACTTCTTCTTTGCCGTTGTTTTTGACGAGAAATATAAGACTTCCGTAATCCGAATAATCATAATCGGTATCTTCAAATCTGTATGTTTTGTTTCCTTGCGTAAAATTAAGCACGGGGCTCACTGAAAAACTGCCGTTTCCCTCAACATCAATGTATTTTTTCGCATTGAAATCAATTGTTGCATTTTCGCTCTTCCACGACGGATAAAAACCTGTATCCGTATCACTATGCGTGTGGAAAGTTTCTGACTGTTCACAGTCAATCCACGGTTTCTCGCACCAATAATGTGCGTTTTCAATCCTTTTGGTAACAAATTGACACACAGGAAGAACGGCTCTGCCATCCATTGATGAAAAAAGATTTGCATTAAGGTTAACAAGCGAATAGGCATAGCTTGCACTTACGGGATTCGGAACATACTCGCTCCAAATCCTCACAGTATCAGAAGAAATTATTTCAGCATCAGCCTTAACATAAATCCCGTCTTCTGCGCAGATTGCAAAGCCCTCCGCTTTTTCGCCGTTAAACATCAGTCCGTTGCCCGTATTTTCAAGCGTCACATAAATGCTTGAGTTCTTTATTTCATGGTTTTTCACTGTAGGAACAATGCTGTTGTTATCCTTTGAATGAACAATACGAAGTGCGGCATCCGCCATTCTTTCGCCGAACTCTTTTTTGTTTTCAGGGTGGATTGAACCCGCTTCAGGAATAAACGTGAGCGGCACATCATAAACAGTTATGCTGCTTCTTGTTTCGTTGTCCATTTCAGTAAAACCTATATTAAAATCAAGGAAAAGCGACGGGTCGCTATCGTAAACATAGGCGGCAAGCTGGGTATAAATCACAGGCATCAGTTCATTCTCGTATCCGAAAAGCTCGGAATATGAACTTTGAAGCAAATCGAACTGCGCCGCATATTCCTGCACAGTATACCTCGACATCAAGTCGCTTTCGCCCTGATACCATATCATCCCGACGGGTCTGAAGCGTTTAAGCGACTCTATTTTGGTGTTATAATTTCCCGTCATATCACCGTAAACGTTTCTGCCTTCTTCTGTCCAGTCGGATTTTTCTATATAATGACCGTGTTTTTCAAGAATCCCCTTCACTTCGGGAGCACCGTCAAGTGCTTCTCTTGAAATCCATGAACGGATTGAAGTTCCTCCGAGCGAAGCATTCAGGATACCTATAGGCATATCAATCTCTGCAAGCATCTTATCCGCAAAAAAGAAAGCAACCGCGCTCATTCCGTAAACAGATGAATCTTCACCCGTTATCCATTTTGCGCCGATTATATTCTCCTGCGGATCAGCGGGGAGAAGATCAGTTGAGCCTTTATATTCATTGTAAGCAGGAACAAGCAGAATTCTTAACCATTTGCTCTGCTTTTCGCCGTTCATCATCATTTCAAAGCCGTGTTTTGCCTGTCCGAGAGGATACTGCATATTGCTCTGTCCGCTTGCAAGCCAGAGTTCGCCGAAAACAACTCTTTCAAGCCGTGCAAACTCTGTTCCGTCAGAGCTGATTATGATTGTGTATTCCTCATAGCTTCCCGAAGGGGCAGTGAAGGAAACTTCAAAAGTTCCGTTTCTGTTAACTGAACTTTTTCCTTTTGCTGCAAGCTCGTTTGCAGAATTATAAAGCTCTGCTTCTATCACACTTCCGCCATTGCCTACACCTGAAAGAATCGCTTCCTCATTTTGCTGAAAAAGCATATCATTACCGTAAATCTCGTAAAGCTTTGTTTCAGGTTCTGCCGCATAAGATATGATGATACCTGCGAAAACCATTGTTACAGCGAGTAAAAATGAAATTATTCTTTTCATATTTTTCTCCTTTAATTACGGATTGTTTCGAAGCTTGAACGCATCTCTGCCGTTGTTCCCGTTGAAATATAATAACTGTATTCCATCGGTGAAAAACTCTTGAACTCGTGCCATTCGATTGCCGCAATATATGATGTTGAATCATCCTTCGACGGGTCTTTTTCTTTAGTATTTTCTCTGTCGAAAACACCTGCAAGGAACGAAGCTTCATTGGGGACATAGAGACCTATTCCAAAGCTGTCATCAAACTCACCGATGAACGCCGCCCAGTTTTCGGTTGAACTGAAATTCGGATAACCCGCATCGGGCCAAAAAATCAGCTTATTTTCATAAGAAAGTTTATTATCGCCTGTCCAAGGATTTTCACCTGAATAATAAACAAATCTGTTAAACGGCTCAATGCAATAGAACGCAGGCATTTCCTGGGTTGTGTATGCGCTGTCATAACCCGAAAAATCAACAAATCTGCACGAAACATTGACAAGACCCTTGCTGATTGTATAGGTTGCTTCCATATAAGACGGTGTTATATCTTCTTTCGATTTTGCCCAGTCAAGAGGTCTGCATTTTATGTAAATTGAATTTTCATCGCAAATCAAATCAACGATTTTACTGCTTTCTCCGAACTGATTGCCGCCCTGCACGGGATTATAATTCCATACATTTCCCATAAACTCGCCGCATTCATAGTTTGAAGTGCCGTAATAAGACTGCTGAACAAGTCTGCCCGGGTCATATCTGTTGATAAGGTTAACATTATTATTTACACTGCGCACACCGTATCTTCCGGCTGCATCCGAATCAACAAAAATTCTGTCACCGACACTTACCGCCTGAACATTGGAATCCGTATCCTCAAGATATGAAAGCGCACCGCCCCACACAAGATTTATGCCGAGCTTATAACCGTTGCTTTCGATAAAAACATCATTTTCGGGCACTTCCCTGTTGAAAAGACCTATGCCGATAAGAACAAATTCCGCATTTTCCTTATCAAGGGGCTCAAGCGAGATTTTATAAATGCCGTTTGACTTTCTGTTTTCAAGACAGTCATCGATAAAACTGTAAAAGCATTCAGCTTTTTCGGCGGGTTCAAGGAAAAACTCTTCTGTATACTCCCTGTTTTTAACGGAATAGGTAATTTCTCCTTTTATATATGCATCGGACGTGTATTTTACGCCGTAATAATTGAACCAATCTGTTTTTACATTTCCGAAATCAAAAACGGTTTTCTTGCCATCCGCAGTTTTTTCAGCCGCTGTTTTTTCTCCGTCAAGCTCAATAAAGCCGTCCGAATATCCGCTTCCCGCAATTTCAAAATCTTTTTCAAGATTTTTGGGAAGAAAACTGAATAAATATGTCGGAAGCATCATAATAAAAGCAATAATAAAGGAAAATATTTTCATATAAAACCGTCCCCTTTTATAATATACATTAAATATAATATATATCTGTGTGGATTTCAAGTCAAGAAAACAAAAAAGGAGCCTGCCTCACCGCAAAGTGAGTCGACTCCTTTAATTGCTTATTCTCTGTTTGCTTTGCTTTCGCAATAAATACAGCGATAGACCTTGTTTGCACGGTCAGTAAGCTTGAATTTATGTTCAAGCTCCTGCTCAACCGATGTTATGCATCTGGGATTCTTGCACTTGATAACACCCGTTACATAATCGGGAAGAGAAAGCTTTTCTCTCTTTGCTCTTTCGCCGTTTTTGATGATGTTAACAGTGATTCCGGGATCAAGATAACCGAGAATATCAAGGTCAAGTTCAATAAGCTCGCTGATTTTGATAATATCCTTCTTGCCCATTTTGATGCTGTCCGCATTGTTTACAATCGCAACCATACAGTCCATCTCGCCAAGCTTGAGAATGTTATATATTTCCATTCCTCTGCCCGCAGTTATATGGTCAAGAACAATTCCGTCTTTAAGCTGGCCTATAATCATTTCGACTCCTCCAAAAGCTTCAGAATGAGTGCCATTCTGATAAATTTGCCGTAGAGCACCTGCTTGAAATAGCACGCTCTGGGGTCATCGTCAACACCGACGGAAATTTCATTTACTCTCGGAAGCGGATGCATAATGCAAAGGTCTTCCTTTGCCGCTGAAAGCTTCTCGTTTGTGAGAATATAGGTATCCTTGAGTCTGATATAATCAGCCTCATTAAAGACACGCTCGCGCTGTACTCTTGTCATATAGAGAATGTCAAGCTCGGGCATAACTGCTTCAAGAGAACGTGACTCAACATACTCAATGCCTCTTGCATCAAGCACCTCTGACTTAAGATATTCGGGCACCTTAAGTTCATCGGGTGAAATAAGAACGAACTTTATTCCGCTGTAACGTGACATTGCGGTTATCAGCGAATGAACCGTTCTTCCGAATTTGAGATCACCGCACAGACCGACTGTCAGATTATCAAATCTGCCTTTTTCTCTTTTGATTGTGAGAAGGTCTGTAAGTGTCTGTGTGGGATGATTGTGGCCACCGTCACCCGCATTGATTACGGGAACACCCGATTTGAGCGATGCAACATAGGGTGCACCCTCCTTGGGATGTCTCATTGCAATGATATCAGCATAACAGCTTACAGTACGGACAGTGTCAGAAACACTTTCGCCCTTTGCCGCAGAACTGCTCTGTGCCTCGGAAAATCCGAGAACATTTCCGCCAAGCTCATACATTGCCGCTTCAAAGCTGAGACGGGTTCTTGTTGACGGTTCAAAAAACAGGGTCGCAAGCTTTTTACCCTTGCACTTTTCGGAATATTTTTCAGGATTTTCAATTATATCCTGTGCAATATCAATGAGTTCATCGATTTCGACGGTAGAAAGCTCCATTATGTCAATTAAGCTTCTCATATTTCGCACCTCTTAGCCGTTAATCCAGCTCTCGTCGCTCGGATTGTTACGGAAAGCGATAAGTCTTTCGATGTCTTCTGTCTTGATATAGCCTTCTGCAGCTGCAACCTTTGCAACTGTATCAAAATCGGTAAGGCTGATGTTCTTGACGTTTGCAGCTGCAAGTCTGTCAAGACCCTTCTGCATTCCGTAAGTATGAATGCTTACAATACCGAGAACCTCTGCGCCTGCTTCGCGGAGAATTTCAACAACTTCAATAACGCTGCCGCCTGTTGAAATAAGGTCTTCAACAACAACAACCTTCTGACCGGGAAGAAGCTTGCCTTCAATCTGATTCTTTCTGCCGTGGTCCTTTGCGCCTGAACGAACATAGCCCATGGGAAGCGAAAGAATCTGCGCTGTGATTGCTGCGTGAGCAATACCTGCTGTACTTGTACCCATAAGCACTTCTGCTTCGGGATAGTTTTCTTTGATAAGCTGTGCAAGACCGTTTTCAACGTCGGTTCGAACCTTAACGTCGGAAAGGGTCAGTCTGTTGTCGCAATAAACGGGGCTTTTGATGCCGCTTGCCCAGATAAAGGGCTCCTCGGGTCTGAAAAATACTGCTTTGATGGAAAGCAAATCCTTTGCAATAAGTTCTTTCATTATTCTATCTCCTTTTTATTTATTAACCAACAAATTCTGCAATGCATCTCTCGTATGCAGCAACGGGGTCTTCAGCCGCTGTAATGGGTCTGCCCACTACGATGTAATCCGAGCCGATTTCCTTTGCCTGTGCGGGAGTTGTAACTCTGACCTGGTCGCCGATATCCCCGCCTGCAAAGCGAACACCGGGAGTAACGGTTACAAAGTCGTCGCCGCATTTTGCGTGAACCTTGCCCGACTCAAGGGGTGAGCAAACAACACCGTCAAGACCTGCCTTCTTTGCATTAAGTGCATAGTGCATAACAACCTCATCAAGAGGACGCTCAATAAGAAGGTCGTTTTCCATTCTTTCCTGGCTTGTTGAGGTAAGCTGAGTTACCGCGATAAGTATGGGGCGTGTGCCGTCAGGTCTTGTGAGACCTTCGATTGCAGCCTCCATCATTGCAACTGTGCCGCCTGCGTGAAGATTGCACATATCAACATCAAGTCTTGAAAGAACGCTCATTGCTTTCTTGACTGTGTTGGGAATATCGTGAAGCTTGAGGTCGAGGAAAATCTTATGTCCTCTTGCTTTGATTTCTCTTACGATTTCGGGACCCTCAGCATAGAAAAGCTCCATACCGATTTTAACAAAAGGCTTTCTGCCTGTGAACTTATCAAGGAAATCAAGAACTTCCTTTTTGCCCGCAAAGTCGCAGGCGATGATTACATCCTTACCCATTAGTGTGAACCTCCTATAATTTCTTTCAAATCTTTAATGCCGTACTTTTCCATAACCGACGGCAATTCGTTAACTATATCTCTGCAAACAAAGGGGTCAATGAGATTTGCGGCGCCGACCTCAACAGCGGTTGCGCCCGCAAGCATCATTTCAACAACATCCTTTGCCGATGAAACACCGCCCATTCCCACAATGGGAATTTTAACGGCTTCATAAACCTGATAAACCATTCTCAGGGCAACGGGGAAGATTGCGCTGCCCGAGAAACCGCCCATTTTGTTTGCGATAACGGGCTTCTTTGTTCTTAAATCTATTCTCATTCCGAGAAGTGTATTGATAAGGCTGATGCCGTCTGCACCTGCTGCTTCGCAAGCCTTGGCAATCGCCGTTATATCCGTAACATTGGGTGAAAGCTTGATGATAACAGGCTTCTTTGTTACCGCTTTTACTGCGGAAGTTACCTTTGCCGCCATCTCGGGCGATGTGCCGAAGCTCATTCCGCCGCCGTGCACATTGGGACAGCTTATGTTTACTTCAAGCCAGCCTACCTGCTCACATTCATCGAGCATTGCGCAAGTTTCCGAATATTCTTCAAGCGAAAATCCGCTGACATTCGCCATAACAGGCTTTGAGAAGCATTTTTTCAGCTTGGGAAGTTCTTCGCTGATTACCTTTTCAACGCCGGGATTCTGAAGTCCGACAGCGTTTATCATTCCGCTCGGAGTTTCCGCAATTCTCGGTGTGGGATTACCGAAACGCGGCTCTCTTGTTGTTCCCTTAAAAGAGAATGAGCCGAGACAGTTGATATCATAAAGCTCTGCAAAGTCGGAGGCCAAGCGGTCTTAGGAAGACAAAAGTTGGTCTGCAACTC
>JAZTZD010000053.1:0-1600 GCA_045637305.1 Acutalibacteraceae bacterium | reverse complement strand
TATTTTCTTGATATTCATTTGTTACCACTTCTTTTTCGTTGCCTCGTTGCAAGCCGTTCATAACCCTTTGCGGTTGCACGGATGTCATCAATAACGGTAATTCGTGATTTGTCGCAGTCGGCAAAATTCTTAATCAGGCATGCGCCACCACCCACAACTGTCAGCCTCATCATTCTCGGATCATAACCCTGTTCACCCAGATTGCGAAAAATCCCGGCAACATAGTTCTTTGCGGATTCCGTAATCGTTTCAAGATATTCATCCGCAATATCCGCTTTGCCGAAACGAAGCACACGGGTGATAACCGATTCGTCAACCGTTGCGTGGTGAGTGCGCATCATATCTTCTCTTGCCTGAATCACGCATTGCTGAGTGCCGAATTTCTCCGTGAAGCATCTTCGAATTTCGGGTTTCTTCTCGTTGATAAACATAACGTTCATCGTACCGTTACCGATGTCGCAGAGCATATTTGTTCCGCTGAATTCGTAGAGCCTGTCCGCAACAGCGGCAAACCCCTGCGGAAAAATATCCGCACCCGTGAATTCGACCCTGTAGTCAATGCCGTTGAAGCTGAATTCAACCTCTTTGTTCTGCAAAAGGTAGCTACGGAAAGCTTCCTTCTGTGCAGTGAGCCAAGTCAGAGGAAGACCTGCCGCCAAGTGAACTTTAGCCTCACGCAGTCCACGTGCACGAAGTTCGTAAGCGACAGCCGCCAAGGTCAGAACATAGTAATCCATATCCTGAATTTTGTCGGCAACGAACTCCTTGTGACCTTCACCGATTGTGTAATATTTTCCGTTCCACGTAAGCAAATTGTCTTTGAAAGCGGGCTCGGTGTCGCTCACATAAACACCCGTTGAGAAAGTCTTATTTGCTGTTTTAATATTCCCGTATCCGTGGTCAATACCGAGAACAAGAGAGTCATTTGAATTTTTCATTAAATTCTCCTTTCTTTTATGATAATGATTTTGCCCTCCAACCATATACGACACAAAGAAGCTGAAATGTTCCTAAGGTTGGAGAAAAATTTTATAACAAATCCAAGTCGGCGATACAAAAAGAAAAAACCCCGCACGAAGCTGGGCGAATAAAAGCGGTCTGATCATTTCCATATGTGCAGATATATCAGCTCACTTGGATATAAACGGCACAAAAATCTCGGTGGAAATTTTCTTTTTACTGTGGTATGATTAGAGCGATAAATAAGAATTTGATGAGGCGAAAAACAATGGTTATTGAAACAGAGCGTTTATACTTAAGAGAAATGATGGATAATGATTTTCAGGCGCTTTACAAGGTGTTAGCAGATTCGGACATAATGCAGCATTATCCTTATGCATTTGATGAAAACATGGTAAGAAACTGGATTGCCCGAAATATCGAAAGATATCGGGTGTTTGGTTTTGGACTGTGGGCCGTATGCTTAAAAGAGACAGGCGAACTGATAGGTGATTGTGGCTTGACAATGCAGCTTATTAATGGAGAAATAAAACCTGAAATCGGATATCATATCAGAGCTGACAAGCAACGAAAAGGATATGCAAAAGAAGCGGCGATTGCGGTCAGGGATTGGACTTTTAACAACACGCCTTTTAACATC
>JAZTZD010000052.1:0-22932 GCA_045637305.1 Acutalibacteraceae bacterium | reverse complement strand
CGGGCGGCAATTACACGGACCAACCCAAGACAGAAAGCAGTTACAGAACTCTGCCGTTAAATAATACGGCTTATGACCTTCTGAAAGAACAGAAAAAGCTTCAGGATGAACGAAAACTGCTTATGGGCAATTATTACATATTCAATGATTACGTCTGCACCTGGGGCAACGGAGAAGTAATTGCACCGAATTATCTGACACGCACTTTTCACTCTGTTATTCAGAACAGCACACTTCCACAGATAAGACTGCACGATTTACGCCACAGTGTAGCAAGCAATCTGCTCAATCTCGGATTTTCAGTTGTTCAGGTTCAGGAATGGCTCGGTCACGGAAGTGCATCAACAACACTTAATTTCTATGCACACGTTGATAAAAGTTCAAAAATCAGCATTGCCGACACTCTTGATAAGCTTAATTCGGAACAAGAGAAAAAAGAGGACAAAGTGTTAGAAAAGGTGTTTGAAGAAAAGACCCTTGAAAAAACAAAAAAAGACCCCGAAAAAGGGTCGAAAAAAGACTCAAAAACGGTAATTATCAGCACAAAAGTTGTGCCGATAAAAAAACAAAGCCTGAAAAAGTGTTAGAAAAATGTTAGAAAAAACGGTCAAAAGTGTTAGAAAAAATTATAATTCCAAAAGAGAAATCCCGAAGCCCTTGTATATCAACGGTTTCGGGACTTGAATGGCAGGGGCAGAAGGACTTGAACCCTCGGCACGCGGTTTTGGAGACCGCTGCTCTACCAACTGAGCTATACCCCTATATATTAAATTAAGATGGTGGGCCATCAGGGACTCGAACCCCGGACCAACCGGTTATGAGCCGGTTGCTCTAACCAACTGAGCTAATGGCCCATGTGTTCGTATTTGCAACGATTGATATAATAACAAAAAGAATACGATTTGTCAATATTTTTTTGATATTTTTTAATCGTTTTTAATAAAGTTTTTTCAACATCAACTGTTTCTGTAATAAAGATTTGAAGATTATAACAATATTTTAGATTTTATTTTTTAAGAACACTTGCAAAAAACAAACAAAATAAGTATAATGGTTCATTATATATTTTCATACATATTGATTTTATAAGTATATTTATTTCACTCAGCTACGTTTTTTCAATCGCAGGTCTCGGAGTTCTTATTTCAGGAATAAATGTCCCTTTATCAAAAATATGTAAAGACAACACCAATTATGGTTCCGTTCATTTTCCTTTACAGTGTTGCAAAATACTGATACCTTGTAGCATAAGTCAAAGCACGGCTTCGGCTGTGCTTTTATGATAACAACAGGAGGTTATAATGAAAAAATTTATTTCTTTTATTCTTGCAATTGTAATCACACTTCAGGCAGGAGTTTTCGCATTTGCAGATTTTAACGCACCAATACTTAACAAGGAGGAATGGAATATGCTCTATGAGTCACTCAGATATGATAATAAACTTCCCACACTAAATGTCGGTGCAGACGAAACAAAAATCAGTCTCTGCTGGCACGCAGAAAAAGAGACTGCAAAGGCACAGGTTAAATTTTCAAAGAATGCCGATATGAGCGATGCTAAGCTCTTTGAAGGCGTTACCACCCCTGCAGAAAAAGAAACCCAGCTTGTATGCAGAGTTACCGTATCAGATATCGAAGAAAACACAAAATACTATTATCAATGGTATACAGATAACGGCTGGAGCGAAATCAAGGAATATGAATCCAAATCATTCAAAGACCACAAGGTACTTGTTGTCGGAGATATTCAGATTTCTGAAATCCGCGAAGATGATGCGCAGTCACAATCAGTCGAAGGAAAGCGCTGGAACAATCTTCTTTCCGAGGCTCTCGGAAAGAATCCCGACATCAGCTATCTTGTAACACCCGGTGACAACACATCTTCAGGCAAAACCGACGCTGAGTGGCAGACAATGCTTATGCCTGAAGCTATGAGAAGCCTTCCCTTTGCTTTTGCAATCGGAAACCACGACAAAAAAGGTACAACATACAATTATTTCACCAATATGCCCAACGAATATTACGGAAAGCATTTTACGGGCATTGACCGCGATTTCTGGTTCCGTTACGGCGATGTTCTTTACCTTGTTTTCGACTCAACCTCGGGCAGTGCACCTGACCATATGGCATTTGCAAAGGAAGCTGTCAGCCTCAATCAGGACGCTAAATGGAGAATCGGTATTGTTCACCACGGAATCTACGGTGCAGGCGATGCAATCGGTGACCTTGAAACTGAAATTCTTCTCACTGCTATTTTCAGACCTATTTTTGAGTCATATGACCTTGATTTTGTTATAACTGGTCACACCCATGCTCAGGGTCGTTCGCATTTTATGGAAAACGGAAAAATTGCTCAGACAGCCGAAAGCGGTAAAACATATACAAATCCTAAGGGTATTGTTTATCTCAATTCCAATTCGGTGAGCGGGGCTTACTATATGGATGTTGAAACTGAGCATCTTGCTTATACATTTATGGAAAATGATATCGCAACATATTCAACTCTTGAATTCAAGGATAACAAAATGATTCTTGAAACAAGAAGAGAAGATAACAGCGAACTTCTTGATTCACTCACAATCGAGCGTACCGAAGAATACACCGAAAACTCATTCAGAAATGTTATAAAAAGATTGCTTTATAAACCCATTGAACTTCTCGGATTTATTTATGTTAAAATTGATGCTCTCATCAAAGCGTTTTCATAAAGGATTGATTTTATGAACAACAGAACCGAAATATTCATTAAAGACAGTCCCGATCCGTTTGTTCTCAGAGGTAGCGACGGTTACTATTATTTCACATCATCATATCCGATGTACGGCAGCGAAGATAAAAACGGCTATGACAGAATTATTCTTCGAAGAGCATTCACCATTGATGAGCTTGCAAAAGCAGAAGAAAAAGTGATATGGCATCAAAAAAATTCCGAAGAGTCATTCCGTTTTATCTGGGCACCTGAAATCCACGAGATAAACGGCAAATGGGTTATATTGTTTGCCGCAAGCGGAAGTGCGGACAATGTCTGGGACATCAACTGCCATGCGATAGTCTGCAACGGTGACGACCCTTATAATGACAGCTGGACGGATAAAGGCAAGTTTACCGCCTGCGAAGGCGACGACTTCTCATTCACGGGATTTTCGCTTGATATGACATATTTTGAGTGCGGCGGCAAGCATTATGTTGCGTGGGCACAGAACGGCGGAAATTCCAATATTTATCTTGCACAGATAAATCCTGATGAGCCCTGGAAAACAATAACACCTGCGATGCTTCTCACACGACCCGAATTCGATTGGGAAAGAGTCAGAATCCCTGTTAACGAAGGTCCTGCGGCTATGATAAACGGCGATAAGATTTTTCTTGCATTCTCCGCTTCGGCAACAGGCCCCGAATACTGCGTGGGACTTATGTATGCCGATATCAATTCAGATTTGCTTAACATTGATAATTGGATTAAGCTCCTCTACCCCGTTGTCACGTCAGAATATCTGCCGGGCGAATACGGTCCGGGACACAATTCATTTGTCAAGGATGAAAACGGCGACTGGATTTTTGTTTACCATTCAAGAGACGAAAAATGTTTTAAAGGCGAATGCGGATATTCTAAATACGATTCACTTTATGACCCCTGCAGAAGCGCAAGAAAAAGAAAGATTCACTGGGATGAGAACGGATTTCCTATTCTTGTCAGGAACTAAGATTTTAAGGCGGCTGATTTCAGCCGTCTTTTTTTGCCGAATATTATCGGATATTAACCGAACACTTTAAATCTCTTGATTGTTATTTTTGATTGGCTATACTGAAAAGTGAAAGGAGGAAACATATGAAATACAAAATTTTTATTGACAAAACAAGAGAAGAAGAAATACTGATTTATGCTCACAAAAAAACGAAGATGATTGATGAAATTGAAAACATTATTCTTTCAGAAGCTGTTGAAATAACAGCATATAAAAATAATGAAACATTCAAATTAAGTCCGCTTGAAATATGCTGTTTCAGCGCCGAAGAAAACCGTGTTTTCGCATTTACAATGAAAGATAAGTTTCAAATAAAACAAAGACTGTATCAGCTTGATGAAATTCTGAATGAAAATTTCATTAAAATCAACAAATCATGCATCATCAATATCAAATGCATAAAAAAGTTTGAAGCATCACTGTCAGGAAATCTGTCCGTTACGCTTGAAAACGGATTCAAGGATTACATTTCAAGAAGAAATCTCAAATCAGTCAAAGAAAGGTTAGGTGTCAGATAATGAACGCATATTTAAAAAAGTTTTTACACAGAGGTCTTATTTTCGGCGGTTTCGGACCGATTGTCTGCGGTATTGTTTTTCTTTTTATATCGCTGACATCCGCAGAATTATCTCTGAACGGAAAAGAAGTTTTTCTTGCAATAATATCAACTTACATTCTCGCATTTGTTCAGGCTGGTGCAACCGTATTTAATCAGATTGAAGAATGGTCTGTTCCCAAATCACTCCTTGCTCACTTTTCATCTCTCTATGTTGTTTATGTTTTGTGCTATATCCTTAATTCCTGGATTCCCTTTGACCCGAAAGTAATCCTGATTTTTACAGGCATATTCGTTTCTTTGTATTTCTTTATCTGGACAACTGTTTATATCTGTGTTAAAGCAGCAAGCAAAAAGCTTAATTCAAAATTGAAATAATTTCATTTTTCTATTGTATACTGTCTTTGTATTTGCTATAATTATTTTGAATAAAAATACATTCCGAAGGGAGTATTGACAATGAAAAAAACTCAATGGTATAAAGACGCTGTTTGCTATCAGATCTGGCCCCGTTCATTCTGCGACGGTAACGGCGACGGAATAGGCGACCTTGAAGGCGTTCTTTCAAAGCTTGATTATCTCAAAGATCTGGGCATAAACTGCATTTGGTTCTCGCCTCTTTACTGCTCACCCAATGCTGATTTCGGTTACGATATTTCCGATTACAAAAACATTTCTCCCGATTACGGCAACAATGAGCTTTTCAAAAATGTTCTTGATGAAGCACACGCAAGAGGCATAAGAGTTATTATGGACCTTGTTGTCAATCACACCTCGGATGAACACGAATGGTTCAAAAAAGGCATAGACAAAAACAGCAAATATCACGATTATTATTTCTGGCGAGATGCCAAGGGTAAGAAGATGCCCAACAACTGGTCATCACTTTTTGAAGGCAAAGCTTGGGAATACAATAAAGAAAACGGTCAGTATTATCTGCATCTTTTCTCAAAGAAACAGCCTGACCTCAATATGGATAACCCTGCGGTGCGCGAAGAAGTCAAGGATATAATGAAATTCTGGCTTGATATGGGTGTTGACGGCTTCAGAGAAGACGTTATCACCTTCGTCTCAAAGAGAAAGGGTCTGCCCAACGGCTTCCCCATTCCTCAGGCTTGCGGTATGGAGCACTATGCAGACGGTCCCCGTATTCACGAATACCTGACAGAATTCCGCCAGGTGCTCAACAAATATGACTGTTTTGTTGTTGGCGAAGCACCGATGATGACAGTCAACAAGGCTCTCAAATACATCAAGGAAGGTCCCGATCAGGAGCTTGATATGATGTTCCATTTCCAGCACATGGGCGCTGACTGCATCTTTATGGACTGCCTTTCCGTTCCTTTCAGCCTTAAAAGACTCAAAAAGTCATTCTCAACATGGCAGAAGGGTCTCTACGGAAAGAGCTGGAATGCACTTTATATGGAAAACCACGACCATCCGAGAATCATCAACCGTTTCGGCAGCGTAAAATACAGAAGCGAAAGCGCGAAATCAATTGCTAACTCATATATGCTTCAGTGCGGAACTCCGTTCATCTATCAGGGACAGGAAATCGGTATGATAAATATTGACCTTCCGAACGTTGAAGACTATCAGGATGTTTTCGCAACAAATAACTATAAGACTCTCCGTCTTCTGGGCTTCTCCGAAGAGAGCACACTCCGTCGCCTTAAAACAGGAAGCCGCGGCAACGCAAGAACTCCCGTTCAATGGGATGACAGCGAAAACGCGGGCTTTACAACAGGCACACCCTGGATGCCCGTTAACCCCAACTACAGCAGCGGCATCAACGCAAAGGCTGAAATGGCAAATCCCGATTCGATTTACAACCACTATAAGGCACTCATAAAATTCCGCAAGGAAAATCCCGTTGCCGTTCACGGCGCATATAAGGAATACAACAAATCAAGCAAGGATATTTATGTTTTCGAGCGTACATACGAAGGCAAAAAAATGCTTGTTATCTGCTCATATTCCGAAAAAGCAGTTAAATTCACCGCGCCCGCAGGCTACGACCTGACCAAGGGCAAGGTTATGCTTTGCAGCTACAAGGATAACCCCGTGACAAACAACGGATTCACAACAAGACCCTACGAAACAAGAGTTTACTATTTTGAATAATCAATGAATCATTCCGCCTGTAACATTTTGCAGGCGGAGTGTTTATTAAGGTGTATTATGGCTGAAACAATAAATCAATTTGCAAAAACCTACACTTTTCCGCCCGAGAAAACAAGACCTTCAAGCAGAGGAATACTTGTTGAAAACGGAAAAATTCTGCTTTCTTACGAAAGAAACACGGGCGTTTATATGTCACCGGGCGGAGGTCTTGAAGAGGGCGAAACACTTGAAGAATGCTGCATAAGAGAGCTTCGAGAGGAAACGGGCATTCAGGTTGAGCCAATAAAGCCTTTTATTACAATCAATGAATACTGTTTTGAGACTCTTTATAACAGCAACTATTTTCTCTGCAAAAAAACGGGTGAATCCGAGCCGTCATTGACCGAAAATGAGATTGAGCACGGAATAACACCCGTGTGGGTTGATATTGATGAAGCTTTGAGAATCTTCGGTGATTATGCTTCAAAAAGAGAAGACATCGCAAGTCTCTACCTCCGTGAATTCACGGTTATTTCAAAGTATGTAAAGGGAGTTGAATGATGTGGATGCTTTGTTTATAAACAAATTCAAGCACACAAAAGAAAATCTTATAGAAATGAACTGTGCTTACAAGGGAATCAAGTTTGTTATTATCAGAGTTATTCTGTTTGCAGCATTTTTAATTTTGTCTGCTTTCTGGATTTTTGAACTATGGGATATTATCAGCGGAATCGGCACTCTTGTTCTCGGTGTTATATTTGCAATTCTGCCGTCAATACTTGACAGATATAAAATAAGTAAAGACGAAAAAAGACTCATACTTCTTTATAATGAGATTCCCGAATCAACAACATACTTTTATGATGACCATTTATTATCCAAAAGTGAAACGACCAACGGAGAATTAAAACTTGAATATAAAAAAATCATAAAAGTCAAACAAAGCCGAAATCTTTATCTGCTTATTCTAAAAGAAAGGCTTGTTGTTATGGTTGACAAAAACCGTTTCGAGAAAGGCACTTGTGAAGAATTTGAAGAATTCATAAAATTAAAAGCAGTTAATGCTAAAATAAAGTTATAAACAAAAACGCAGACAGTTTTCAGCTGTCTGCGTTGATTTTTTATATAAGCTTTAAGAACATTTCAAGAATTCTCTTTGTGCAAAGCTCGAGGTCTGCACGGGTAAGCTCGCCTTTGTCGTAAGCCACTTTAAGGTCTTCGGGATAGCCGCAATGCATCTTCAGGTCATTGCCTGCTCTTACCTCTGCAACGGGATTATTCTTAACACCCCAGTCGGTAACAACCATACCGTTGAAGCCCCATTCATCACGCAGAATGCAGGTGAGAAGCTCATAGCTTTCGGAGGTATGCTGACCGTTGATGCGGTTATAGGATGACATCACGGTGTAGGGGTCACTTTCCTTAACGGCAATTTCAAAGCCTTTGAGATAAACTTCTCTGAGCGCTCTTTCAGAAATTCTTGAATCAATGTCATAGCGGTTTGCCTCTTTGTTGTTGCAGGCAAAATGCTTCATTGAAACAGCAACCTTGTTTGACTGAATGCCTCTGATTGCCGCCGCAGCATTCTTTCCTGCTACAAGCGGGTCTTCGGAATAATATTCAAAGTTTCTGCCGCAGAGAGGGTCTCTGTGGATATTAAGTGCAGGAGCAAGCCAGATTGCAAGATTATTTTCACGAAGCTCTGCGCCGCCTGCGGCACCAACCTCATAAACAAGCTCGGGATTCCAGCAGCATGCAAGAAGTGTTGCGCAAGGCCAAGCGGTTGTGGGAATACCTGTTGCAGGCTCAAGACGAAGACCTGCGGGGCCGTCGGCAGTCGGGAAATAAGGAATGCCGAGACGGTCAATTCCTCCAAATGAACCCGTATTGCATACACCCGTTGTTTTCTGTCCGCCAACAATATACATAAGCTCATCAAGAGTGAACTGCGCAACAAATTCATCCATTGTGCATTTTGTTCCGACATCGTCAAACATCACAAGCTCATCGGGTGCCTTTGCGCCCGTCGGCTCATTGACACCGTAGTAATATTCTTCATCGCCTACGGGAAGAGCTTCAAATGATCCGTCTGAAAGCATTCTCTTTTCAAGCTTGAAGGGTTTGCACCAATTCTTAAGCTGCTCGATAACTGTATCTTCTGAAACTGTATATTCAAATTCAAGCTTCTTTGTGTCTCTGACGGATGTTCCGAGATAGAATTCATAGTTTCCTTTTTCAAGAACATAGGCGGATTTCTGAATTTTTCCGAGGTCATCGAGGCTTGCCATATCGCTCACATCAAAGCTCATAACAACCGTTTCGCTTTCACCGGGTGCAAGAAACTTTGTCTTTTTGAAAGCCGCAAGCTCTCTTGAAGGCTTGCCGAGCTTACCCTGCGGTGCGCTGTAATAAAGCTGAAGCACTTCTTTACCCGCGGTGTCACCGATATTTTTTACGTTGGCAATCGCAACGATTTTGCCTTCACTTTCACAGCATACTCTACCGCTGATTTCAAATTCAGTGTATGAAAGACCAAATCCGAAAGGATAACGCACATATTCTTTTGCTCCGGGAATTGTTTCAAAATAACGGTAACCGACATAAATATCATCGGAATAGTAAATATGTTTGAAGCTTTCCCAGAATTCTTCCTTACAGGGATAGTAATCATAAGATTTTGTTATGGTATCAGCAAGCTTACCCGAGGGATTGACATCGCCGCAAAGCACGTCAGCAATCGCCGCGCCGCCTTCCATACCGCCCTGCCAGCCGAAAAGAACAGCTGAAACATCGCTGTTTTCCGCAAAATACTCGCAGTCGATTGTTGCGCCCGAGTTGATAACAATAACAACCTTTTTGAAAAGCTTGCCCGCTTTATCGATAAGCTCTTTTTCAACATCGGAAAGATAGTAGTCGCCGCCCTGCGGTCTGCGGTCAACACCCTCTGCGGAAAATCTGCTGATTGTGAAAATCGCGGTATCGGCATAATCTGCCGCCGCTTTGATAAGCTCATCGGGAACTGCGGGTTCCTTAACGTGCATACTTGCAAATGTGTCATATGTCATATCGTCACGCTTTGTGCAGAATTCCATTGCGTTGACAATGTCCCATGTTGCGTTAATCTGCGCCTGAGTGGGAATGTTGACACTTTCCTTTTCAACATAGTCCTTATAGAATTCAACAAGGGGCATAAACACGGAAACCTTGCCCTCTTTTTCCTTCATTCTGAAGCCTTCATAAATGTTGCGGATATATTTGGTGTGAACATCACCGCTTCCGCCGCCGCCCTTTATATATTCAATTGTTGCTTTGCCGAAAAGAGCAACCTTTTCACCTCTGACAAGCGGCAAAGCTTTGTTTTCATTCTTGAGAAGCACCATACCCTCGGTCGCTGCTTTTCTTGAAAGAAGAGTATGCTTATCCGATGCGGTTACACATCTTCCGTCTTCGCCGAGAGGGATACAGAGCTCATATCTGAATCTTGCAAATTTATCCATAATAAGCTCCTTTGACTTTTATTTCTTTTCGATTTTAGCAAAGTTAGCCATAATCTTCTTTGTGCCTGCCGATGTGAACGCAATTTCAAGAAGTGTGTCATTACCCATAGGCTTTGCACTCAAAACAACACCTTCACCGTATGCCTTATGCAAAACGGTGTCGCCCGCATTGAAAACAGTTGTGTTCTTCTGCGCAGGTGCGTGGGTGGGTGCAGAGGAAAAACCTCTTGAAACAGTTGCGGGCCTTGACGGTGCCGAAACACCTCCGCCGAAACCGCGTGTTTCCTTTTTAACAAGCTCGCCGCTCTTTTCAAGCAAACTGTTGGGAATTTCAGTTATAAATCTTGAGGGCGGGTTGAATTTTGTTGAACCGAAGAGAATTCTCATTCTCGCTCTTGTAATATGAAGCTGTTTTTTCGCTCTTGTGATTGCAACATAAGCAAGTCTGCGTTCTTCCTCGATTTCCTCATCGCCGCCCATTGACGACATCGTTGAGGGAAAAATTGTTTCTTCCATACCCGCAAGGAAAACAACGGGGAATTCAAGTCCCTTAGCAGCGTGAACGGTCATCATAACAACAGTTTCCGTTTCCGCATTGTAGTTATCGATATCAGTCATCAAAGAAACTTCGTTGAGAAAGTCGTTGAGAGTTGCCTCTTCATTTTCCTGCGAAAATCTCAAAAGGTTGTTAGCAAGTTCATCAAGGTTGGCTCTTCTGTCTTCACATGTTGCGGGGTCAAGAGCAAGAGAAGCATAATAACCCGAAACATCCATAACCCTCTTGAAAAGCTCGCTGAGTTCAAGTGAATCAAGCTCATCATTGAAATCCTGAATCATCTGCGCAAAATCCATCATCTTCTTTGCGCCTCTGCTCAGCTTCGGGAATTGGTCGGCATTTTTGATTATTTCAATAAGGCTTGTGCCGAGACCGTCGGCAATTTCAAGTGCGTTATCAACAGAAGTGTCACCTATTCCCCTTTTGGGTTCATTGATTATTCTCTGAAGTCTCACGCTGTCATTGGGATTTGCGATTACGCTCAGATAAGCAAGCGCATCCTTGATTTCCTTACGGTCATAGAACTTATGCCCACCGATGATACGGTAAGGAATACCCATACGAACAAAAGCCTGTTCAACAAGGTTCGACTGCGAGTTCATACGGTAGAGAACAGCAAAATCGCTGTATTTTTTACCGTTTCTCAGTCCGTCAAGCACCTTATCAGCAATGTAAATGCCCTCGTCTCTGTCGGTTTCGGCGGTATGGCAATAAATAAGCTCACCTTTGCCGTTGTCTGTCCAGAGATTCTTGCCTTTTCTGTTTTCGTTGTTGGAAATAACGGCATTCGCCGCATCAAGAATATTCTGGGTTGAACGGTAATTCTGTTCAAGGCGGATAACCTTTGCATTCGAATACTGATGCTCAAAGCTGAGAATATTTTCGATTGTTGCGCCTCTGAATTTATAAATACTCTGGTCGTCATCACCGACAACGCAGATATTCTTATATCCGCCCGCAAGAAGAGAAGTCAGAAGATACTGCGCATGGTTGGTATCCTGATACTCGTCAACCATTATGTATTTGAACTTTCTCTGATAATAGCCACGGACATCTTCATTATCCTGAAGAAGACGAACGGTGTTGACAATGATATCATCAAAGTCCATTGCATCGGCATTTTTGAGCCTCTGCTGATAAGCCTCATAAACCGCACCGATACTCCTCTTTCGGATATCGTTATAATTCTGCTGAATGAAATCAGCTGGTGAAATCATCATATCCTTTGCGCTGCTGATTGCACCAAGAACGGATTTGGGAGGCATAATCTTATCGCTGAAACCGAGCGTTTTGAGACAATCCTTGATTACTCTCTTACTGTCATCGGTATCATAAATAGTGAAGTTGGACGAATAGCCGATAAGGTCGGCATTTCGTCTTAAAATGCGTACACAAGCCGAATGGAAAGTGCTTGCCCAGATGTCAAGCGCCTGCTCGCCGAGCATTCTTTCAAGACGCTCTTTAAGCTCACCCGCCGCCTTATTGGTGAACGTGATGGCAAGGATTTCCCAGGGCTTTGCGGCATTGACTTTGAGAAGGTGCTCAACATCAAATGCATCGCTGATGTTTCCGTCTGCAATTGCGCGCAGAATAGCCATATCACCGTCTGCAGGCATAACGGGAACTTCATCACTGTAATATGCATTTCCGTATTTCATAATATTGGCTATGCGGTTTACAAGAACGGTTGTTTTGCCGCTTCCTGCACCTGCAAGCACCAAAAGCGGTCCTTCTGTTGAAAGGACCGCTTTTTTCTGCATATCATTGAGTGATTTAAAATCTTTTTCTATAATTCTCTTACGCAGAGAAAGAAATTCATTCAAAATCATTTATTACCTCAAATGTTAAATCAGATTGAAATTTCGTGTGCAATCTTGTAAAGTTCATCGTTTACGGAACGTTCCATATTAAGAGCCTCATAGATATCGTAATCGATAATGTGGTCATCCTTCTGAACAACAACTCTGTTGCCGATACCCTCCATAAGAAGCTGAACAGCCTTATAACCCATCTGGCTTGCTGCAACTCTGTCTCTTACTGTGGGTGAACCGCCTCTCTGAACGTGGCCGAGAACGATTGCTCTTGATTCAACACCGCATTCCTTTTCAATTCTTCTTGCAAGAGCTTCAACGCCGCCGATACCCTCAGCAACCATAACGATGAAGTGCTTCTTGTCTGTCTTCTGTGTTCTTCTGATTCTTTCAATAACATGCTTCTCAATTTCACAGCTGATTTCGGGAATAACGATTGCTGTTGCGCCGACTGCAATACCAGCATTGAGAGTAAGGTCACCGCATCTGTTACCCATAACCTCAACAACGATGCAGCGGCTGTGGGATTCAACTGTATCTCTTACACGGTCAACCATCTGCATAACTGTGTTAAGGCAGGTGTCATAACCGATTGTGTAGTCTGAGCTTACGATATCATTATCGATTGTGCCGGGAACACCGATGCAGGGAATACCTCTGAGTGAAAGGTCTCTTGCGCCTCTGAATGAACCGTCACCGCCGATTACAACGATACCTTCAATGCCAAACTTCTTGCAGGTGTCAATTGCTTTCTGCATACCTGATTCTTCTTTAAAAGCAAGGCATCTTGCGGAGCGGAGCATTGTTCCGCCTCTGTGGATGATGTCGGAAACACTTCTTATATTAAGCTCACAAATATCCTCTTCAATAAGACCCTGATAGCCTCTGTTGATGCCGTATACCTTCATTCCGTTTTCGCAAGCAGTTCTTACAACGGCTCTGATAGCCGCATTCATTCCGGGGGCGTCGCCGCCGCTTGTCAAAACGCCGATTGTCTTCATATCTTTAACTCTCCTTAAAAATTACTCAGCCTATATAATACACTTTTTAAATTACATTGTCAATTCTATTTATACATCATTTGACAAATTATTCGTTAAAAATTACATTTGCGTCACCGAGAATCTTTCTCAGTTCGCGCAGCAGCACTTTGTTGACATCAATATTCTGCCCTATCGGGTTTCGCTTATATTCTTTTTTATCAACAAAATAATAATAAAGCGGATACTGACCGTCAAAAATCGCAAGAAGCTTTCTGCAGCACTCAATCTGCGGCGACGTTGCCGTATCAAAACGCAGAAACAGTCCTTTTGCTTTTTTCTTCTCTGTTTTGGGCGGTGTTTCTTCCTGTTGGGAGGTTGTCGCAATCTGCGCTTCACTCGGACACGGGTCTGCATTTTCACAAACAATTTTTGTGTCCTCATCCTCACGCATACTCACTCTGCCTCGAAGAAGAACAATATTGCCCTCTCTGAAAAGCATCGGCTTTTCCGCAAGTATTTTCGGAAAAACAAGCACCTCAACCGATCCTGTTTCGTCTTCAAGAGTGACAAACGCCATTGTTTCATCGCTCTTTGTTATTTTCTTCTTTATTGAACCGATTAAACCGAGGATAACAACACGGTCATTATCCTTATATCTTGCGTTTTCGGGGTCTGCAACATCGGAAATAACCGCACATTTAAGAGCCTTTGAAATATGGCGGTACTTTGCCATCGGATGACCCGAAAGATACATTCCCGCAACCTCTTTTTCATATCGCAGAAGAATATCGGGTGCAAATTCATCAAGCACGGGATAGCTGAATGACGGCGCAATACTTTCATCTTCATATGAAGCCGCACTCATAAGGTCACCGAAGCCGAGCTGACCGTCAACATTTCTTCTTCTGGTGTTTTCAAGCTCTTCGAGAATGCTTTCTATAACAGTGAACATCTGTCTTCTGTTGGCACCCAGACCGTCAAACGCACCGCATTTTATAAGACTTTCAAGACTGCGTCGGTTGAAATCCTTTCCGTGCATTCTCTTGCAGAAATCATAGAAATCGGTGAATTTTCCGTTGATGTTTCTTTCATCAATTATTCTTTTGATGAATCCCCTGCCAAGATTCTTTACTGCAAGCAGACTGAAATGGATATTTCCGTTTGAAACTGCAAAAGATTCAAGGCTTTCATTAACGTGAGGCGGAAGAATTTTTATTCCGAGCCTGGAGCATTCATTGATATACTGCACAACCTTGCCTGTATTATCAAGAAAGCTCGTTAGCAATGCCGCAAGAAATTCGCAAGGATAATGACATTTGAGATAAGCCGTCTGATAAGCAACGTATGCATAAGCGGCGGCGTGCGCTTTATTGAAAGCATAGGAAGCAAACGACATCATTTCATCAAAGATTTCATTTGCAACCTTTTCGTCAATTCCTCTTCTGACTGCACCCTCACATATTATGTTCCCTTTTTCATCAACCGTACCGTGAACAAAATTCTCACGTTCCTTAAGCATTACATCATGCTTCTTTTTGCTCATTGCCCTGCGCACGATGTCAGCTCTGCCGTAGGAATAGCCCGCAAGCTCACGGCAAATCTGCATAACCTGTTCCTGATAAACCATACATCCGTAGGTGACATCAAGAATGTTTTTGAGTTGGGGTGTTTTATATCTGACCTTACTCGGATTGTGTCTGTTTTCAATATAGGTCGGAATTGAATCCATAGGTCCGGGGCGGTAAAGCGAAATAACCGCAATCAAATCTTCAAGACTTTCCGGTTTGAGTTGTGAAAGAACGCTTCTCATACCCGCAGACTCGAACTGGAACACACCCTCTGTCTGTGCGGCGCACATCATTTCAAAAACACCGTTATCATCAAGAGACACCTTGTTGATATCAAAATCGGGTGTGTGTTTTCTTATCATTTTCTCGGCTGAGCTGATAACTGTCAATGTTCTCAGACCGAGGAAGTCCATTTTCAGCAATCCGAGTTCTTCAAGAGTTGTCATCGGAAACTGCGTTACGATTGCTTCATCATTTCTCGCAAGAGGCACATAGGAAACAACGGGGTCGTGGGTAATAACAACACCCGCCGCGTGAGTTGAGGCGTGACGGGGCATTCCCTCAACCTTACGTGCCATATCAATAAGCTCTCTTGCTTCATCGTCGTTATCATAAAGCGCTTTGAATTCAGATGAACGTTTCAGCGCTCTGTCGATTGTTATATTAAGCTCGTTGGGCACCTGCTTTGCAATGTTATCAACAACAGAATAAGGCATACCCATTGCTCTGCCCACATCACGAAGCGCCGCTTTTGCCGCCATTGTACCGAATGTTACAATCTGCGCAACGTGGTCTGCACCGTATTTCTCAATAACGTAATCAATGACCTCGGCTCTTCTTTCGAAGCAGAAATCAACGTCAAAGTCAGGCATACTGACTCTTTCGGGATTAAGAAATCTCTCGAAAAGCAGACTGTATTTCATCGGGTCAATTCCCGTTATACCAATGCAATAAGCACAGATACTTGCCGCACCCGAGCCTCTGCCGGGTCCGACCGGAATGCCCATTTCTTTTGCCTGTCTGATAAAATCGTGAACAATCAGATAATAATCCGTATATCCCATACGGTTGATAACATCAAGCTCATAGTTAAGCCTGTCCGCATATTCCTGCGGCGGATTTTCACCGTATCTTTCAACAAGACCTTTTTTGCAAAGCATTGAGAACCAGTCAAAATGGTCCCAACCCTCGGGAACTTCAAAATGCGGAAGTTTTGTTTTGCCGAATTCAAATTCAACAGAACATTTATCTGCAATTATCGCCGTGTTTTCAACCGCTTCGGGACAATCCGCAAACGCTTCAAGCATTTCTTCTTCGCTTTTGAGATAAAATTCCTGCGTTCCGAATTCAAGACCCGTATCCTCTCCAAGGATGTGGTTGGTCTGAATGCATATAAGCACCTGCTGCATACGAGCATCGTCTTTTTCAACATAATGTGCATCGTTTGTTGCCGCAAGAGGAATGTCAAGCTCTTTTGAAAGCTTTTTAAGAAGCGGATTTATCTGTTGCTGTTCGGAAAGTCCGTGATTCTGGATTTCAAGATAAAAATTGCCTTCTCCGAATATGTCTTTGTACCATTTTGCAACCTTGACCGCATCTTCGTAATCATTACGCAGAAGCGACTGCGAAATTTCGCCCGCAAGACATCCCGAAAGCGCAATAAGACCCTCGTGATGCTTTTTAAGAAGTTCCTTATCAATTCTGGGTTTGGTGTAAAAACCGTTGACCCAACCCTCTGAAACAAGCTTTATAAGGTTTTTATAGCCCTCATTGTTTTTACAAAGCAGAACAAGATGATATCTTTCATTGTCTATTCCGTGCACCTTATCAAATCTCGAACGGGGCGCAACGTATACTTCACAGCCGATTATGGGCTTTATTCCCCTCTTTTTTGCTGCTCTGTAAAAATCAATGACACCGTACATCACACCGTGGTCTGTTATGGCAACAGCGGTCTGACCCATACCCGCTATTTTATCGAGCATAGGTTCAATTCTGCAAGCACCGTCAAGCAGACTGTATTCACTGTGAACGTGAAGGTGTGTAAAAGACATTATTTTTCTCCGTTTTTCATATCATCGGCTATTTTTACTATTCTGCCGAGTCTGTGGTTGACTCCCGAACGGCTTATGGGTTCATCGAGCAAAAGTTCTATTTCCTTAAGACTTGCTTCGGGATTTTCAAGCCTTATCTGTGCAATTTTCTGCAGATTATCGGGAAGCGATGAAATTCCGCCATTTTCTTCAATAAATTTTATTGCTTCAATCTGAAGCTTTGCCGCATCAACGGTTTTATTTATGTTGGAAATCTCAAAATTAACTCTTCTATTAATCATATTCTTGACATCTTTTTCGATTTTAACATTCATTATGTAAAGTGATGCATTTGATGCACCCATAATTGCAAGAATATCCTCAATGCTTTCGCTGTCCTTGAAGTAAATGACGTGATTGCCTTTTCTGACAATATACTTGGGATTGAGGTTAAGCTCATCCATAAACTTCATAAGGTCGCCGCAAAGTCTTTTATACGGCACAACAAACTCAAGATGATAGCCTCTTTCGGGATCCGTTACAGTGCCGCACGAAAGAAAAACTCCTCTGAGAAACGATGCGGCGCAGCATTCATCCGCAATGTTTGCGCGGTTTATGCGAAGACTTGCTTCTTTCAGTGAATGTCCGAATTTTTCAAATGCCTTTTCTTTATCTTTATCGCTTTTCAGATAAGCGGTAAGCTTTTTAGCACCCGCATCATTGATTACGGGTTCAACGCCGCAATAATCCCTAAGATTGGATAAATACAAAGAAAAAACATCGGGATTTTCGGTTGTTATAGAGAAATTGTATTTTGAAAAATGAGCAAAAAGCACAAGCCCGTAGACTTGTGCGTGAAAGCAACAGGATGAAAGATTTTCCGTATTTGCAAGTTCGGTTTTCAGTTCTGAAGAAAATGACATTATACTACCTCCGTCAGACTCTCTTAACCTCAGGTTCAAGAGTGACACCTGTGTTTTCAAAAACAACCTTCTGACAATGTGCCATAAGCTCATTGACGTCTTTTGCAGTTGCGCCGCCGACATTGATAACAAAGCCTGCGTGCTTTTCGCTCACCTGTGCGCCGCCGACTGTACAGCCTTTAAGTCCGCACTGTTCAATAAGTGCACCCGCAAAATATCCTTCGGGACGTTTGAATGTGCTTCCTGCACTCGGATATTCAAGAGGCTGTTTATCCTTACGGCGCGACATAAGGTCATCCATTTTTGCCTTAATTTCTTCTCTGTCAGCTTTTTCAAGCTTCAAAACAAGAGATGTAATAACATATTCACTATCGGAATAGACACTTTTTCTGTAGCCGAGTTCAAGCTCATCATTTTCAAACGAACCGATTTTTCCGTCTGCGCAAATGTGTTCGCACTTAACGAGAACATCCTTCATTTCGCCGCCGTATGCACCGGCATTCATATACGCTGCACCGCCGGCAGTTCCCGGAATTCCGAACGCAAACTCAAGGCCGGAAAGCGAATTTTCAAGCGCAAAACGGCAAAGTCTCATAAGTGAAGCACCGCACTGACAAAAAATTGTTGTTTCGTCGATAAGCTCAATTTTATCAAGCTTTGAGGTATTGATAACAATTCCTCTTATTCCGTCATCGCTCACAAGCAGATTGCTTCCCTTTCCCAGAACGAAAACGGGAAGCATCTGCTCATTTGCAAATTCAACTATATTCTTGATTTTTTCCAGTGTATCGGGAAAAACCATCACATCAGCCTTACCGCCGATTTTGAAGCTTGTGTATTCGCAAAGAAGGGCAGTAGTTGAATATTCGCATTCAATTTTTTCGCAAAAAGCGCAAAAATCGTTGAGACTGTTCATGGTTTTCCTCCGATAAAAAAATTATTATTCGTTGAGAAGTGCAGCGCCGAAAATGCCTGCATCATTGCCGAGCTCTGCGACAACTACATTTGTCTGCTTTGATGCGTGTATGCTGTAGCATTCATTCTTGATATGTTCTCTGAGCGGAGCAAGAAGTGTTTCACCTTCATGGCTGATACCGCCGCCAATGCAGATAAATTCAGGCTGGAAAGTGTTGATTGCATTGATAACGCCGACTGCAACATAATAAATATAGTTGTCAACAACCTTCTTTGCAACTTCATCGCCAAGTCTCATTGCATCAAAAGCAGTTCTGCCGCTTGCTGCATCAATGTTACCGTTAGTAAGCTGCCACATCTTGCTGTCTTTATTCTCAAGCATTGCTTCCTTTGTCTGTGCAATAAGAGCTGTTGCTGATGCGTACTGCTCCCAGCAGCCCTTTCTGCCGCAGTTACACTGCTTGCCGTTTACCATAATTACGGTGTGACCCATTTCGCCGCCTGCGTAATTGACACCGCTTACAATTTTTCCGTCAACAATAATACCGCTTCCGACACCTGTGCCGAGTGTTACAGCGATGAAATTGCCAACGCCCTTACCTGCGCCTGCAACAGCTTCACCGAGTGCTGCGCAGTTTGCGTCGTTTTCAAGATAAATTGTTTTTCCGATTCTTTCTTCAAGCATCTGCTTTGCGGGAACATTTTCAAATTCAAGATTGTTTGAAAATTCGATGTTGCCGTTATCCTTGTTAACCGAACCGGGAGTACCGACACCGACTGAAACGACCTCATCCATTGAGATGCCTGCATCCTTGACAGCCATCTGAACAGCAAGAGCGATATCGTCAAAAATCTCTGCCGCAGGTCTGGGACATCTTGTCTTTACCTTGCCTCTGCCGATAATCTTCATATCCTCGGAAACTACGCCTACTGCAATATTTGTGCCTCCGAGATCAACGCCTATTCTGTACATTTTTATTACCTCCAAAGTAATTATATCCTTTTAATTTTTAAAAATTATGCCAGAACTCGAGTTCCTTTTTTGCGGGAACGATATCCTCGGTCATTCCGAGGCTGTGAAGAAGTTCTCTTGCCGCATTGTATCCCATCTTCTTCTGTCTGTTATTCATTGCGGCGGCTTCAATGATAATAGAAAGGTTTCTGCCGGGTTTTACGGGAACAGTTGTAACAGGAACCTTAATATCGAGAATTTCCGTATATTCATTATCAAGTCCGAGTCTGTCGTAGACCTTATCGCTGTCCCACGGTTCAAGCTGAACAACCATATCAACCTTTTCTGTCATCTTGACTGCACCCATACCGAAAAGTCTTCTCGCGTTGAGAATACCTACACCGCGAAGCTCAATGAAATGACGGATGTTATCGGGTGCCGAACCGACAAGCGTTTTGTTTGAAACTCTTCTGATTTCAACCGCATCATCAGCAATAAGTCTGTGTCCCCTCTTGATAAGTTCAAGGGCGGTTTCGCTCTTGCCGACTCCGCTGTCGCCGAGAATGAGAACACCTTCACCGTAGACTTCAACAAGAACGCCGTGACGTGTTATTCTCTGCGCAAGCTCAACACCGAGATAAGAAATCGTTGCAGACATACAACCCGAGGTTGATTCGGATGTTGCAAGCACGGGAACTTCATATTTTTCGGCAAAGCTAAGAAAACGTTTACCGCAAGTCAGACCTCTTGTAACAACAATAGCAGCGGGTTTCTTTGAGAAAAACCTTTCAAGGCACTCAAGGAATGCTTCTTTGTTGAGGCTCTTGAAATATTCAAGCTCCGTCAGACCAAGGAACTGAATTCGTGCGGGGTCAAAATAATCCTCAAAGCCCGTAAGTATAAGACCCGGTCTGTTAACATCCTGAGATGTTATGTAGATATCCTTGATGTTTTTCGGGGTATAAATTACCTGAAACGATAAATCATTGACTACCTTTTCAAGCGAAACCGAATAATTGCTCATACGATTTTCTCCTTTTTGAATAAGGATTGGGGTCAAAAAGAACATATAACCCCATAATCGTTAATATTATAAATTATATTCTTCATTTTTCCAAGTCTTTTTATAAAAATTTTTAAAAAAATAACGGTACAGGACACCATTTTGTTCCGTACCGTTAATTATTAACCAAGTTGTGTAGCTATACCTTCAAACTTTGTCTTTGCTTCGGTTATATTCTGCGTCTGTGCGGCGGCGGGACTGTACCAGCCTCTTTTCTGCATTTCGCCGAAAACATCAAACTGAATGTTGTGTTCATCCGTAAGAATACCCAGCATATCATTCTTGAGCTGTTCGTTTACGCACTCATTTGTAAATGAATTATAAGTGCCCGTAATATGCTTCTGAGAAGAAAGAATATCATCCATAATTTCTCTGTCTGTAAAATTCATCTGTATCTCTCCTTAATAAAGATAACCCATCAAAGTGTCATAATGCTGCTTGTGCTGACTTGCAATCTGTTCGCACTTTGACTTTATCTGAGGGTCACTTGCAGTCTGAGCATAAGCCTTATACTTTTTAATAAGAATCTGTTCGCAGTTAAGCTGGTCTTCGATTGCCGACAACTCTTTCGCGGTAAGATTAGCCATAAAAAACTCTCCTTTACGGTTTTGTAAAAATAGTATTTATCTAAAAGAACAAATAATTCACAGTTTAAAAAATAAAAACTCCCGCACCAAACGGTACGGGAGAAAAAATATTTTAATTATGATTACATCATGCTTGCAACTTCTGCTGCGAAGTCGTCAACTTTCTTTTCGATGCCTTCGCCCTTTGCAAGACGAGTGAAGCCTGTAACCTTGATGTCTGCACCGATTTCTTTAGCAACCTGTGCAACATAACCGCTTACTGAGCCTTCGAAAAGGTCTGAACGAACGAAAGCCTGGTCAAGAAGGCAAACTTCTGTGTAGAACTTCTTGATCTTACCGTCGATGATCTTTTCCTTAACCTGCTCGGGCTTGTTAGCCATCTTGGGATCCTCGTTCATCTGAGCAAGGTTGATTGCCTTTTCCTTTTCAACAACATCAGCGGGAACTGCTGCTGCATCAAGATATGAGGGATTCATAGCTGCAACCTGCATAGCAACGTTCTTACCCATAGCAACAAAAGCTTCATTGTCTGCTGCTGCATTGGTGTCGAAGCTTACGAGAACGCCTACTGAACCGCCGCCGTGGATGTATGAGATAGCTGTGCCTTCAACAAGAACGAAACGGCGAAGCTTGAGGTTTTCGCGAATCTTGAGGAAGAGCTCCTGAATTGAATCGGCAACTGAAAGAGCGCCGTCTGAAATTGTTGTTGCAAGAAGTGCATCGAGGTCAGCGGGCTTTGCTTCAACAACTGTCTTTGCAATCTGGTTTGCAAGAGCCTTGAATTCGGGACCGTTACCTACGAAGTCTGTTTCGCAGTTAAGCTCAACAAGAGCTGATGCTACACCGTCTGAATAAAGACCGATAACGCCTTCAGCAGCGATTCTGCCAGCCTTCTTAGCTGCAGTTGCAAGACCCTTCTCACGAAGAATGTCTACTGCCTTATCCATATCGCCGTCAGCTTCAACGAGTGCCTTTTTGCAGTCCATCATACCAACGTTTGTCTTTTCTCTGAGAGCCTGAACGTCTTTAGCTGTAAATGCTGCCATTATATTATTCCTCCTCTGAAACTTCTTCTGCTGCGGGAGCTGTCTGCTCACCCTGTCTGCCTTCGATAATAGCGTCTGCCATTGCGCCAGCGATAAGCTTTACAGCGCGGATAGCGTCGTCGTTACCGGGGATAACGTAATCAACGTCGTCGGGATCGCAGTTTGTGTCAACGATTGCAACGATGGGAATGCCGAGCTTGTGTGCTTCAAGAACAGCGATTCTCTCCTTGCGGGGGTCAACTATAAACATAGCTGCGGGCTGCTTCTTCATTTCTGTGATGCCGCCCATGAACTTTTCGAGCTTTTCGATTTCGAGACTGAGCTTTGTTACTTCCTTCTTGGGAAGAAGATCGAATGTGCCGTCAGCTTCCATAGCCTTGAGCTGAGCGAGTCTCTTGATTCTGTTCTGGATTGTGTTGAAGTTTGTGAGCATACCGCCGAGCCAACGAGCATTAACGTAAGGCATACCGCAACGTGCTGCTTCTTCCTTAACGGAATCCTGAGCCTGCTTCTTTGTGCCTACAAAGAGAATGTCGCCGCCGTTTGCGGAAATTTCACGGGCAAAAAGATATGCCTCGTTGAGTTTCTTTACA
>JAZTZD010000051.1:0-38930 GCA_045637305.1 Acutalibacteraceae bacterium | reverse complement strand
TCATTGCTACCTTTGCGGGGTAGGTTGTTCCGTCTGTTGTAAGATCGAAGAACGCTGAATCAAACATAAGTACGTTTGTACTTGTTCCCAAGAATCTTGACATCTTGAGATAGTGGCGAATCTGAAGTGTGTCACCTGCTTCAACGTAGTGGTCGGTGTAGTAGGGGTTGCCGTCTGCATCATACTCCATTACATCTACTGCATAGTAGATGAAGTCTGAGCCGAACTGTGCTTCTGCTTCTGCATAGGTGAGTACCTGTGACTCGCCTTTAACTACCGCAGCAGCTGCATCAACAGCAAACATTGCTCCGAGCCCTGAGAACATGCCAAGAACCATTGTCAAGGCAAGAAAACAGCTCAGAAAGCGTTTGAATTTTGTCATTAGCTCATTTCCTCCTTTTGGTTAATGACTTTAATTTATTGGAAAAGTCAATTCCGGATAAATCAGAGCCTCCAATATGGCTCTTTTGAAAGAGCCATATTGGATTTTAGGATTTAATCTTTTAGATATCAACTGTAATACCGTTAACCTGATCGATGTACTTGGTACCTGCAATAAGAACAGCATCAAGTTCGATATCTGCGTCACCAAGTTCAACGTCACCTGTGCCGTCAAGGTCACCGGCTGCACCGAGATAACCGTACTCGGGGAGATAGTAGTCGTAGGGGTTGATAATCTTCATTTCCTGAATGAATGTAAGGTCCATGCTATCAACCATACCGTCACTGTTAAGGTCACCGTAAAGGATAACCATGTATGTCTTGAGGACAGAATCATCAGCTGATGAGCAAACCTGAAGTACTGTACCTGAACCGTAGCCTTCGAATCCGTCAGCAGGGTTCTTACCGGGAATAACATTTACATAGCAGTTCTGAAGAGTTTCTTCGGGGATAATGGTACGAAGGATTGATTCGTCATTCCACTCACCAACACCAACGATGAAATCATCTACCATATAACCGTCTTCTGTTGAAGTTATCCACCATGTAGCATCATACATTGAACCGTTTTCACTTGTTGTTATGGGAAGTGTAAAGTAGTTGAATCCGAAGTCGCAGAAGTTACCCATGGGATCTTCTGTGATCCAGCCCCATGTGGGTTCTGCTGCTGCTGCTTCAACAAGACCTACACGAGCAAGTCTGAGTGCTTCAGCGATTGTGTCTACTTCGTCCTGGTTAGCATCTGTCTTACCCATTGATCTGTCAAGATCCTTTGCCTTCTGATATGCTGCATAGAAGGTTGCGTAGCTGTCTTCTGTGTATGTTGTCTGGCTTGTGCCAAGATCTGCATATGTCTTTGAAGCTGCAAGCTGTGCATCAAGCTCTGTGAAGTCGCAGGATTCAACAAGCTTCTTCCAAGCGTTGATGAGTTCTGACATAGCAATGTTAACCTTTGTGGGTGAAAGAGTGGGATTGCCGAGAGCATCCTCAACAGGCTCTGCATTTACTTCCTGTGCAAATTCAAGAGCGTTCTGGTAATCTGTCCATGACTCTTCTGTGTAGTATGATGCGCCACCGGCATTTACGCCAACGCAAAGCTCGGTAAGAGCATAATTGAGCTTATCCTTGCTTGCGGCAAGAGGAATAAGACGATCGCTTGTGAGAGTAAGCATATGCTCTGCGTAAGCAGCCTCAACGGAACCGATGATGCGTGCGTTATCCATAGCTTCTGCTGCTGCAAGGATTGATTCGTTGTATTCCTGGATTTCCTCGTCTGAGGGTACATAGTTTTCGCCGTATACTTCAACGCATGTGAAGGGAGCCTTTACAAAGAATTCCTGTGAATCGATGAGGCTCTGACCGTCGTTTCTAGCGCTTCTGTATCTTGAATAGAGGTGAGGAACATAGTCTCTCTCACCGAAGAAGGTGTAACCGTCTTCATAATATTCAATGGGAATCTGATAGTAGAATGTTCTTGTTACATCGTTAACAACAGCCTGAACTGATCCAACTGTGTAGTTGTAACCGTCGTGAGCAGCGATAACGTCCTTAATGCCGTCAACGCCTGTCTGGAGTGCATAAGGCTCAAGAGCTTCAATAGCTGCATCGAGTTCTTCTGCATACTTCTCATAAAGGTTTTCATAACCTGCTGTTGCGCCGTTAGCACCGATGAAGCCCTGGAACTCTGAACCTACCTTGGGAGTAAGTGCAAGCTTAGCAGCATTCTGAAGAGCACCTACATAAGCTGTCCAAAGGTCTGCAGCTGCACCGCCGTCTGCTTCAGTATCATACTGGTTCTGCTGACGGTTTCTTGAAACTGCTGATGTGAACTTGCCGGGAAGATCAAAATCATCATAAATGTGGATTGTGATTGTAAGATTTTTTGTTGCGGGATTATTGCCGTTCTTATCTGTAACTGTTACAGGAACTGTTAACTGATAGTCGCCGTTGGGAACGCCGCCGTTATCACCGTTAACGATGGGCTCGCCTGTTGTTTCGTCAAAAACAACATTGCCTTCATCATCAGTAAGGTATGTATCTTCAAGTCTTTCAAAGCCTTCTGCAACCTTGAACGCGTTGAGGAAGTATGTACCACCCTGACCTGAGAATGCTGCAAGAGTTTCTGTGTTTGCTTCTACAAATTTATAATTTGCACTTGCGTTTGTAACAGTACCAATCTTACCGAGATTGATTGTGGGAGCGATCTGGTTGTCGCTGCCGTCAACCTTACCGTCACCGTTTGTATCTTCTGTGTTCTTCCAGTTTTCCTGTGACTTGTTGTCTTCGATACGGATGCCGAAGCTTTCGATATCGGTAAGGTCATCGCCGGAAGCAAGATAGATTTCTGATTCGTACTTAATTGTACGGTCACCGATTGTCTCGGTCTTTTCGATAGCATCGTCGTCCTTATCGGTTGTACCTACGTATGCGTAAACAGTCTTTGTAAGAAGACCTTCGTTTGCTGCTGTGTCGGGATCATCACCGATGAAGCCGCCATTTTCGCCTGTTGCTGTGTAAGTAACGTTGAGCTCAACGATGTCGCCGTTTGAGAGAACGCCATTGCTGATTGTTACGTCAACGCTGTCACCACCGGCGAACTGCTTGCCCTGGTTAAGACCTGTTACTGCGAAAGGTACGCCTGAGTTGCTACCTGCGGGATAACGCTTAGCAACATATTCTACGATTGTATAGTTGTAAAGTGTATCCTGAGCGAATACGCCGTCCTCATTGGTATAACCTGTGTTGATACCGCTTGAACCGTTGTAAACGCTGAATGTGCAAGCTTCGCCTGCAGTGATTACTTCGGGAAGGTAGATTTCGATTTCTTCGAACTGCTGTTCGTCGCTGAGGCCGAGAATCATGTTAACGATGGGAAGACCAACCTTAACGATGCTGAGTGCTCTACCTGTAATTGTTTCGTTGTTTGTTGCGCCCTTGAATGTTTCTGTACCAAGGCTCATGATAAGGTCCTTAACCATCTTGCCAAGGAGTTCGTTATCAACAACTTCGTCAACTGTTGTTGCTGTGTTTGAGAATACATTGGGGAAGAGGAGGTCGAATACATTGTCAAGGATATTAACAATGATTTCAACACCGTTCATGCTTGCGAATGAACCTTCTTCATTTCTTGCAAATATCTTTGCAAAGTTTGTTGCATCGAGAGTATATATGGGTTTTGCAATGTAATCAAAAATGAAAGCCTTTGCAATAAGTCCGCTTCTTGAAATTTCACCATAAATCCAGGGAGCGTTATTAGGCTTGATGGGGATGAGTGAGTCAACGATTGTATCGATGTCTGCCCATACCTGATCCATTGTGAGGTCTGCTGCTGAGTTGTTAGCCTTGTTTGAGTTGAGACCATCGAAGATAGCAAGGAGAGGACCGTATTCGTTAACTGCCCATGATGCTACAACTGTTGCTGTATCTTCCCATGAACCGTCATTGCCCTGATAAGGAATGAGGCCTTCGCCTTCAACGGGGTTAGCACCGCTTGCTGCAACTGCGTCGAATGACTGGTTGAGGTTGTAAACTGCAACGTCAAGAAGGATATCAAGAGCCTTATCGATAAGAGCATCGTAGTAATCCTGAGTTGCTGTTTCGCCTGTGAAATCAGCTCTGTCAGGCTTGATGTATGTATACTGAGGAATATCCTGGAATGCAAGCTGCTCAACTGCTGTGTAGCAAACATCAAGAACAGTCTCGTTGCCTTCTTCAGGAATGTACATCCAATCAACTGATGCATTGAAGATTGCTCTGAGAACGAAAGCTACCATCTGCTGATCTGTGTATGCTTCAAGTGCTGCCGGTGTGGGAACTGCAACATAGTCTGCAAAGAGAGCGTTACCGGTCTTCTGGATAACATATCTTGCAACGCTGACAATGTTTCTGAAGAGATACTGGTTGCCACCGTAAATCCATACCCAGTCTTCTGCTGTTTCGCTGTCTCTGAAGCCCTGAACAAGTTCGGGGTTCTTATTTGCATCTATCCAAGCACTTGCAGGCTCTTTAACAAGACCTGTTTCGCCGCCTTTTGCGCCAAGGAAATCACCGAGGATGTTATTGAGGTTGTCAATAATTGTTTCACCTTCGGGGATTGTAACCTTATTCATATAGGCGTTTACATTAAATACTTTATTGTAGCTGTTTTCGGGAAGAGTGGTGAATGCTTCACCTGCATAAGCGGGATCATAGTCAGGGTTGGAAACCCACATGCCTGTTGCTTCATCATAGATAGTTCTGTTCTTGAACTGATCAAGGTATTCAACACCGCACCACTGACGAAGAGCATGTCTTGTCTGATTATTGAGTGTGGGAACGAGGAGATAGTTGAATGCTCTCTGAAGAAGATTTTCGATGAATTCGTAACCGTTAGTGTCACCTGTGATGTCCATATCTGTATAGATAGGAGCAGGAGCTGCTGCGCCTTCAGGAACTCTGATACAGCCACCGAGACTAACGAGTACCCAATCATCGGGATGAACCCAACCATAGTAGTCATACTTAGCAGTGTATGCTTTATCAGCATCAACATCGTAGTCATCAGCAAATGAATACATATCATAGAATGTATTTGCCTTGAGAGTGGGGTCTGCAAAATACTGGTCAAGCTTTACCCATTCACCGAGAATAACCTGATTGAGAAGGTCCTGAAGAAGGGTAATTGCACCATTAGTGGTGTTTGTGTACTTTGCGGGAAGCTTGTCGCCATCTTCCATTGCGTCAAAGTCCATTGCTTTGCCTTCATTTGTCATACCAAATATAAGACCGAGAGCAAGTTCTCTTACGTCGAAGATGAAGTCTGAAATAAAGCCGTTAAGGATACCGAGTGAAACATTACCGGTAACATACTTTTCAGCGATGGGAGCGATATCGCCAAGGAAATCAAAGAGGTCAGTAATAAACTCAACGTCTGATACGTTACCGTTTGGGTCATTAGCTGTTGATCTCTTGTTGCCCTTGACTGCTGAGATATCAATTGATGCAGCATCGCCGAGAAGGGGGAGAAGTGTGGCAACCTTGCCAAGAAGTGATTCAACGCTGGCAATGGTTGTGTTAAGGCTTGCAAGATCGAGTTCACCAATATAAATATTAAGGTAAATCTGCTCTTTTGCAAGCATACGATCAAGCTCATCAAGTGCCATTGATGCGTGCTGCTCTGTTGAGAAAACAGGCACATCAATGTCGTTGTACGAATTCTTGATGGCGTCACCCTTATAAGCTTCATAAGCACTACCCATTACGGTAAACGAACCGAGGAGCATTGCGAAAGCCATAAGGATTGCAAGGATACGGGTTGTCTTTTTCAAATCTGAGCACCTCCAAAAAATTTTCAAACCTGTAGTTTGTTTGGACAACTGAATTTTGTAAACACGTGAATTCCGCCGCGCAAGCACGGCCTTATTATTATAAGGTTAACTTATGCTACGGAAACACTCTGACCGACCTCCTTATTGATTTTGTCTGCACCAGACACGCCTATATCCGGCGCAAAGCAACAGCCAGAATCACAAAATTTAATCATCCACAGTGGTTTTTGCGGATAATTGCCTCAAAATAGAGACACTACACCCCCAAAAACACCATATGGTCATAATAACTATACCTAAAAGTTCGGCAGATGTCAATGATTTTCAATTTCGAATTAACATTTTGTTAATAATAAACAATTTGAGTTTGCGTTTTTTAGCTATTTTGTCCCTCGTTTTGCAGTATAATAAAACAGCCCATTACGTAAAGTCTATTTGCTTTACATTTTTCTGAAATTCAGTATGTATATGAAGGCATCGCTAATCAACTGATGCCCTCTCAAATACGACATATATATAAAAGGTATAATAAATATTAGCTTCATTTGAGTTTTTTTGTAGGTGCTGATGTCGGGTTTCCGATTTTGTAAAGTATTTATTCTTTACACTTATCACCGATTTTTCATTGTTTTCTGAATTGGTTATCATCATAAAATATACTGTCCGATAAACAAACCATGCCTGATTTCCGAAAATTCTATCACTTTTTCTTGTTTTTATACGGTTTTACTCTCTATTTATGATTTTGTTAAGGCAATCATCTTTACATAGGATATATTTCGTCATCATTCATCAGCACGCCATTCTTCATTTTATATCTGAGGTAGTCTTCTAAAATACATCGGTACAACCAGGATGCTGACCCTGTAAAGTAAGTCCATCCTGCCCTGCCGACGGCTCCGTCGGCACATGAAACATCCGCCGCAAGCACATACGGTTCGGCACGATAGGTTTCTGCTCTGTTTTTTTCAGCATAATAAGATAAGGGAATAATTGCATTAAGCAGTTTTTCGCCCTCTTTTCGTTTTCCTGATTTCAGCATTGCACACGCAAGCCATACTGCGGCATGAGTATACTGCCCCGAGTTTTCTCTTATTCCGGCAGGATATTTTGCAATATAGCCTACACTTTCTGCATCATCCAAGACAAACGGTTTATTAAAAAGTCGTATAATACCCTTTTCTTCATCAAAAAGTGTGTCGTACGCCGTTGTTAAAGCAGTTTCGATGTGGTTTTGGTTGCGGAAACCTGCAAAAACAGAAAAAGCTTGCGGGAGAATATCAACAAAATCTTCTCCTCCGAGTATACTGCCATCCTTTTTGAATGCTCTTGCATAATGATCACCAAGCCAAGCTTCGGATTCAACAATGTTCTCCAATATTCTTGCAGTTTCAGAGTATTTGCGGGCAGTATCTCTTTCGTTCATCATTTCACATAAAGGAATAAAATCTTTCAGAACTCTTATCTGAAACATTGCGAGCCACACACTTTCGCCCGATTCCGAATCTCCTACTGCACTTAAACCGTCATTCCAATCACAGGAACCGATAAGCGGAAGACCGTTTTTGCCGAAATTCAGCGATTTCTCTATCGCCTTCACGCAATGTCTGTAAAGATTTTCTCTGAAATCGCTGATTTTTGCTCTTACATAGCGTTCGTTTTCGTTTTTACCAAGAGTTTCACTTTCAATATACGGGACTTCAACTCCTAAAATGCTTGAATCCCCCGTCTTTTTTACATAATCAGCGCAAACGAACGGTAACCAGAGCATATCATCGCTGCATCTTGTCCGAACTCCGCTTCTTTTCTGCACTTTATCAACGGTTACATGCCACCAATGCATAACATCACCTTGAATAAACTGAACCGCGGCACATCTGAGCAGATGTGTGCGGACAAGCCATGGTTCATTATAAACCAACGCAAGGCAATCCTGAAGCTGATCCCGGAAACCGTAAGCCCCTGAGCATTGATAAAATGCCGTTCTGCCATAAAATCTGCAATTTTTTATCTGATTATAGAGAAATGAATTGAAGAAAAGATCAATATTTTTATTTTTCACAGAAAAATCAATTTGCGGAGCCTTGTTGTGCGAATATTTTGATACATAAGGCATTTTAACTGCGGCTTTTTCCGTTGCACCCCACGAAAGACAGAACGAAAAAGAGGTTTTGCCTCCCGTTGCCAGTGAAATCCTTCTCCCTACAGCAACACAACAATCATCCGAATAAGACAGCTCATTAAATTTTCCCTCACGGAAACTTTTCTCCGAAAGGCATATGAAGTCAGCTTTGCCGTCGCATTGCAATGCCGTCGCACCGCTCATTTCACCGCCTAGACTTCTGTAAACAACCCCGTTTTCGAATCGCTTTACAGTTATTGATCTTATTTTCTCTCTGCTTACTCCGTTAACGGGAAGCAAGTGGTAAAGCACGTCAAATTCCTTGGGCGAGTCCGACTTGTTCATTATTTCCACCGTGCATTTTTTTACTAATCCTCTGTCTGCAACCTCTGCTGTAATGCGGAATTCAACCGAAGCACATTCAAGATTCCAGATTGCCTTTTCGGGTGTAAAAACTGCCTTTGACAGACTGATTAAATCATAAAGAACACCGTTATATTTCATAATCAGCCTTTCTCCGCGGTTATCGGACATCGTGTCATTGTACCACGGAGAGAGTTTGTTTTCTCTCGAATTTATCGCCCACGTAAAGCCCAAAGACTTGTCAGATACCATAGTTCCGAAGTTTTTGTTGCTCAACACAAGATTCCAAGGAATATCAAGGGTTTCAGGCTTTTTATCAACCGTTATTTTACCCTTTGTAAAGTTGTATTGCTTTACGATGGCTGAATAATTTTCATCTTTCAGACCCGTTCCGCACTCAACTGTTTTAAGTGGTTTGTAACGCAAATTTGATGTGTTTTCAGAAGACTTGTTTAATCCGAAACTTACGGCGGCAGAAAGCTCAAGATATTTTACCTGTTCAGCGGAATGATTGCGCAAATTAACAATATGAATCCCTCCGTTCACCCCCGCCATCAGTTCGCATCCCTCCAGAGAAATCCTTTTTCGCAATTCGTCTCTTATTTCACTTCTGTATCCTTCATCTCCATCGTACATAAGCACCAGGTCTGACTGTATTCCGCAGCTTCTGAGGTTTTTGTTGACCCTGATATACGGCGAAACCTCTGCGGCATCGGATAAGCTTTCCGCTTTCACGGTAATTATCGGATTGTCTCCCGAAACGCCGAAACTCCACAGATGTTCTTTGCGGGAAATAAAATCCGAATCCGAATTCAGAATATACGCCCGGCATCTGTTATAAATAACCGCGGGAATAATCTTTTCGGCAATTGCTGAATCCAAAGCATCCGTTCCGAATATAGATATTGCAGATTTCAACGGCTTTTTTCTGTTTTTCTCTGCAACAAAGGTATTTATTGCCTGTTCTTTTCCTTTTTCAGCCGCTAAAATAAATTCAAACTCAACATTTTCGCCCGCTTTAATATCAATATCAACAGAAAAAGCGGCACAGCAATCAGGATTGCCTCTTTCACCGTTAAAATCAGTTTTTGAACCGAGAGAAATTACTCCGAGCGGTGTCTGAAGAACTTTTTCTCTTGAAAATCCGTGCTTTACCTCTTCACAATTCACAAACCCCGCCGCAACGGTATAGTTTTCATTCTCCGAGGCTGTGCGCCTTGTGAAAACCGCAATTTTGTTTTCATCATCCCATTCATCTGTTACAAACAGCTTCGAGAATGCAGGATGCGCCGAATAACTCTGTTTTTTGTCAAGGCAAGGCTCAAAATAAACGATAAGCTTTCCTTTTGCACCGCTCGTCTTGCCCGTGTAAGCAACGGTAAACTTTCTGTGTTCGCAATTTCCGTGTTCATTTACTGTTGTTTGCATTTTCAAACTCAAAAAGCCGTGTTTAGCCTCGTGTGTTGCCGAGTTTCTGCCGAATTCCGCCCTATATTTGCCTGTTCCCTCTTTGTCGAGTACACTTACAAACGGTTTGACTCCGTCGGAATCCTCAAAAACCGCAAAAACACCTTGGGGTCTTGCAATAATGTCCGTTTCGGGCACTGTTACACAGTAACCGTCAAGCAAAGTAAGGCTTGTGCCCACATCGGAGATGACGTTTGTAAGCATTCCGTTTGAAAATAATGTTGCTTTTGGAGAAAAAACGCAAGGATTTTCTGAAATTCTGCTCTTTTTATCCGTTTTTTCCCTTACAGTAACAATTTTCTTGTCATAAATATCCTTGAATACGGGTGCACCCTTGGGAATTTTCTCTCTGAGCAGACTTTCTGCGCCGAGCATTGCCTTGTCACGCATAAACCGTTTCTGCATTGCATTGTTTTTCAGCGCATTCACGGTTGAAACCATACTCATTCCGATGTGATGCGCCATAAATGAACGCACAATACTGAATTCTTTCCCCGAACATCTTCCTTTTGTGTAGTCCGCCGCTTCATAAAAGCCATACTGTCCCGCAAGTCCGATTCCCTCAAGCCTTTCCAAATTTTTGGCGGAGGCTTTGGGCGCTGTTGCAAGGGTAAGGAATGATGAATACGGAGAAACAACATATTCTCTGTCAAGTCCGCGTTTTAATCCAAGTTCACGAATACCGTGCGCCTTATACTGATAGTTAAGCTCGCCGTCAAACGCATAAAACCCGCTTTCCGACACGCCAAAGGGTCTTGAACCCGCTTTTTTTCGCTGACATTTCAGACAAAACCTCAACGTTTCATAATCCAGAGTCCCTTTTTCAGCAGGGATGAACAAATTCGGCATGAAATATTCAAACATTGTTCCCGTCCATGAGGCAAGACCGCAGAATCCCGAATTGCTGACAAGCATTCTGCCCGGTGTACCCCAATGATTTTTTGGAACAATCCTCTTGGCAACCGCAAAATAAGATGTCATTCTCGCTTCGCTCATATACAAATCGTAGCAATTTTCGGTTGGTCTGTTGTCATCTGCAAAAATGCCTATATAAAAAAGTTTTTTTCTCTTGTTATAAAGAACCGATAGGTCGGTCTCTTCAATGATTTTCTCGATTTTTCCGACAATTTCAATGAGCGATGAGCACTCGGGAATATACTCCTTTATCCCCTCTTTAAGTGCAACAAGGCAGCAAAGAAAATTACCGCTGTCAACGGTTGAAACAAATCTTTCACCTATGCATCCGCAGGTTTCCGTGCTGTACCAATTCAGCAGATTGCCTCTGTATTTTTCAAGCATATCAACGGTTTTCAGCGATTTCGCAAGTCTTTCACAAAGCTCATCGCTTCCTATGAACCCCAAATCTCTGGCCGCAAGGAATGATGTCAGCATAAGACCGATATTGGTCGGCGATGTCCTTGCCGCAACCTTACCCGACGGTGAAAGCTGAACGTTATCGGGTACAAGATAATTATGCTTTTCCGTGCAGTTTTCATCAAAAAATCTCCACATTGCCGCCGCATAATCCATAAGTTTCTGCATGCTTTTTTTATCGGGTTTTGAACTGCGTTGTTTTTCCTCCGCACCCGACATCAAAGTTATCGGCACATCAGCAAGAATGAACAAAGCCGCAAGTCTCTGCGGTGATTCACCGTAAATAAAAAGCAAAACGGCAACTGCAACGGACGGGGCACACGATAACAACAACTGCAGTATGCTATCACTCTTCTCGCTGTTTGCGGCAGGTGTCCATTCAAGCAAATTTTTCTTGCTCACAAACAGTCTCCACAGCGCAGTAACCGCCGCAGACAGACAAACCAGGCTTTCCTTGACCCACAACGCAGATTTCACTGCTCCTCTTGCAAAAAAGCGTATGCTTTCGGGCAATACTCCCGAATAAAACTTCCTTGTAACCGCAGAAAAACCGCCGCTTACCAATGCACCGACTCCCGAAAAGAAATCGGATGACATTACGGAAAAAAGTGCAACACACGCAAGCAATGCGCCCGTGCTTTCGCCAAAAAACAATGATGAAATCAATGTGCATAATAAAAAAACGAGGCTGAGGCTTCGCAAAAGGTTGTCCGCAAGCTTGTATCTTGAAAGTAAATTAAGCGGATTTTTACCAAAAATGAATCTGATATTCTGCCAGTCACCTCTGACCCACCTGTGAAGACGCGAAAAATATGACCCTGTATTTTTCGGAAAGCTCTCGGTTATGCATACATCGGAAACATAACCCGACCTCAGATATCCGCTTTCTATTATATCGTGACTGAGAACCGTTTCTTTCGGAAATCCCGATGTCAGCAGACTGTGATATGCTTCAACATCGATAAGTCCTTTTCCGCAAAAAACGGCTTCCGAAAATAAATCCTGATATTTTTCGTTTGCAAGCATTTCATATGAGCTCACACCCGCTTCGTCCGACATTATGTCCGAAAACCTTGTTTTACTGCCGATTTTTGTTGCCGCCCTCGGCACAAGTATACCGTATCCCGCAGTCACCCTGCCCTTTTCCTTGCTTATTGTCGGTCTGTTTATCGGATGCTCTGCAACTGAAATAAGCTCTCTTGCACCGTCGAATTCAAGCTCCGTGTCGGAGTCAAGTGCTATGATATACTTGTTCTTTTTTAAATCAGACTTATCGCCGTGAATCACGGCAAAACCTTTCTCGTCGCCTTTTATTGCATTGATAAGGTCTGTTATTGCCCCTCTTTTGCGCTCTCTTCCAATAAAAACAGACTGTGTTTTTGAGTAAGTTCTCGGTCTTACGGCAAGAATAAAGCCTCCGCCGTAAACGGAATTCAGTTTATCAATCATTTCTGCCGCTGCCTTGAGAATAACCTTATCCTCGGGTTTCGATGGCATATCAGCCGCCTTAAAATCAGCAAGACAGCAAACCCTGATATTGTTTCCGCCGTTGCTAAGATACAGCTTTTCGAGGTGTTTCCCGAGCTTTTTCATTCCGTCTGCAGACGGAAGAAGTGTTGATACGGTAAGCAATGCACACACATTTTCAACCTCTTCGCAATCATTTCTCAGTCTCAAGAATCTTTTGGGGGTTACGGCAGATAAAAAGGCTCTTTCAACAGGATTTCTGAAAATTATACAAAGAGGAAAATAAAGCAACAATCCGACCCGAAAATCAGAAAGGAAAAATGCGAGAGAAACCGCAACACAAAGAGGCATAAAATACTGAAAAACAAGGCAGGCGACACCCGCTCTCACATTCTTTTTCGTGCTCAGCAGATATCTGCCGATGTCTTCATTGTTTTTCTGCGCATTCAGTAAAGCTTCGCCCGCAATTTTAAGTTGTGTTTTTCCGCTTTTTTTCGAAATTTTCACGATGCTTTTTCTGTATTCGTTCTTTGTTGCATCGTCACAAATCCCGTAAACACCCGAGGGGTCCCGCAAAAGCAACTCTTCGCAAACAACGGTTTTCCGGGTTATATATTCAAAATCGAGCTCATCAAATCTTCGCAGAGAAGAAATTGAGTTTGAAAGCATCTTAACGCCCGCCGCATTATTCATTCTGACGCCTTGTGCCGCAACGGAAATAAGCGACGAAGAAAGTATAAACGGCAAAAGATATGCTTGTTCAAAGTCAATGTTTCTGAAAATAACGGTCAGCTCGTCCTGCGACGGCAATACACCCTGAGCACACACTTCCCTGCACTTGATGAAAAGACCCGGAATCAAATCCGAGCCTTTATATTTTCTGTATATTTTCCCACTGTCTCTTATAAGGTTTTTTGCGGTCTTTTCGAGAAAATAATAATTATCAACAAGCCAACCCGCAATCGGCTGTCTGCCGTCTTTCACGCAGTTTTTCACTGCATTTCTGAATGTGTTCAACGAGTTTCTCAAATCGGATATCAGATTGTTTTTCAGCATATTTTTCACCTATCTTCGCCATAATCTGATTGCAAAAAAGCAGCATATTACTGCCGCCGCAGAAATAACAAGCTTTCGCACAACGTCAATTGCCTTAACGGCTTTTACCGTTGTGTTAACCACACGCAGAGCACTTGAAATCTCGTTCATACCATCACTCCCCTGTCAGCAATACTCCGTGGGCAATGGACGGAATTGTTTCGCTCTGCAAAGGAGAAGTGGCAGAAAGAAGCGCACCCGTACCCACAAACAAGACTTTCTTAAGCTCACCGCATTCAATCCGTCTCATAATATGCGAGCAGACCACCGCACCGCTGCAACCGCAGCCTGAACCGCCCGCGCCCATCTGTTTCTGCTTTTTTAAATCATAAATCATCAGTCCGCAATCGTTGTGAACCTCGCTGATATCAATGTTTTCCTGCTTTTGCATAAGTTCCGTCAGAAGCTTTGAACCGACCGCACCCAAATCGCCTGTTAAAATCATATCGTAGTCCGTCGGTACAGTTCCCGTATCACCAAGAAAGTCGGCTATGGTGCGACACGCAGCGGGTGATAATGTCAAGCATACACCATAATTTTTTTTGTTTTTTACACACCTCATTATTTCATTCTGATTCTGTTTTAAAATAATACATTCTTTAATCTCCTGAAATGTTGACAATATAAAACTAACAATATAAAATATTGATATAAGTTAACTATTGTAATAAAAGAGGTGTTGATTTTGTTCTTAAGTTTTATTGTTCCTGTTTATAATGCTCAAAATTATTTAAGCCAATGTCTTGATTCACTTATAAATCAAGATATATCGGACTTTGAAATAATTTGTGTCAACGACGGATCCACGGATGACAGCAGCATTATTCTTGATAAATACTCAAAAGAATACAATAATATTATTATAAAAAACAAAACTAACAGTGGAGTAAGTGCATCAAGAAATGAAGGAATCAAAATTGCACAAGGTGACTACATATGGTTTATAGATGCAGATGACTTTATTGCACCTAATATTTTAGGTAAGCTTAAGAAATTAGCAACATCGTGTAATCCTGACAGAATCACTGTTGAATCATATACTTTTAACTCTGAGCTTGAAACAGAACAAACCAAAAATCTGAAGCCTAATGTTCCATATAAAAAAGTAATGGCAACAAGAACCCTCTATAAACGAGAATATTTGAAAAGCAATGATATTCTTTTTGCAGAAGGTGTCCATTACGGCGAAGACGGATTGTTTAATTACCAAACCTTAATCCACAACCCCAAAACATTCGACTCGAATATTTTGGCTTATTTTTATAGAGTTCATAATTTATCCGTAACAAACGCACCAAAAAAGCAACGGGTTATGGTTTCTCTTAAGGGATCAAAGCTTGTTCTTGATGTTTTAGTTCGTGATTATAATCAGAAAATATGTTTATCAGAAACACGCAGAATGTTGTTATATTGGATGTACGGTATAGTGGATTTTTATACTATTCTGGGTTTAGATTATTTTAATGATACCTTTATCTGGAAATACGATTTAATTGACATTCCATACACCGATTTTGAACTTCGAAAGTTACACAAGAAATTGATAAAAATTTCTAAAACTCATAATTATCAAAAGCTTATCAGACTTAACAAAAAAAAGATAAAAAAAGACATTCAAAAAAAAGCTGCTCAAAAAAACAAAAAAATAATTATTGGCTACATTAAACACCCCAAACGCTTATTAAAAAAATTAATAAACAAGTGACTTGTTACTTTTAATAAAGAAATAAACCTTGACTAATGTATTCAAAAATTTCTTAACACAAAAAGAGATGTCCTGCTGATGCAAGACATCTCTTTTTTATCAATAATTATCATCCACAGCCGTTCCGACTGCTCTTAAAAGCGAATCTTCGTGGGTTGAAGGTAAATCGCAGTTGTAATGCCATATCATAACTCCGCCGAATCCGTTATCAATTGCATATTCCGTTTTTGCTTTTATAACATCGGGGGTGTTGAACCAGAAATCTTTATCAGTATCATCACAATGATACCAACCGTTTTCGTCAATACCCTCGTAGCATCCGTTATAACCGTACCAATATGCCGACATATCCGTCGGACGGGAATAGAAAGCAAGGCCGACATTGACTTTTTCAAAAGGCACACCGTAAATTCCGATTTTCTGCACCGCCTTTACCGTGTCCTCATAGGTGGCGTGCCTGCCCTCTTCATCAATCATGTCATAAAGCATAACCTCAAGGGTATCAATTGCTTTGATTGCGGAAGGAGTGAACTTTATGTTCCAGTCATTTCCCGCAACTCCGAGAGTGTAGTCACCGAGCTTTTTATCGAGCGACACAAGAAAGTTGTTGTAGTAATGCCACGCATTGAAAGAAAGCGGATATTCATAGTCAAAGTGAACACCGTCGAAATCATATTTATCAAGCACGGCAATGATGTTATCTTCAAGAACACCGCTTGTGAACGCCTTATTGTGTTCAATGCTCTGCGCTTCCATCTGTTCTTCCCAGACATCGGAATCCGTTATGCCCCTCGGTCCGAGAAGATTGAGGGTAATACTGACATCTCTGTTGCCGATTGCCTTTCTGATATTTGCAAGCGCTGTGCTAAGCATCGGTTCGTTACAGATAACTTCTCCCTCGCTGTTGAACGATGCACATTCAAAAATAATAACATCCGTCACAATGTCAAAATCTTCGGGATAAAGACTGCCTTCTGACTGAACATATTCGCCTCTGATGTATGTTGTAACCCTGAAATCATCAACCTTTTCGGTGAATGGAACATTTATGCCGAGAAAGTTTGAAATGACAAGTGCAATTGAAGTGAAAAACGAAACAATTTGTTTGATAAAAACCGACATATCGCTCATCCCTTTCCTGCATTACTGAACAGAAACTGATGCATATCTTTCTTCAAGCTCATCATAATGAGTGTAGTTTTCTGCCTGTTCTATAAGATTCTTTGCGTTTGTATAAGGCTTGACTGCTCTTTCATATACCGAAACAGCCTTGAGATATGCCTTGAGCTCGCGTCTTACCTTCATATTTTCGGCAAATCCGTTTGTTTCTCTGTTCTGAAGTTCCTCTTTTACGGATTCATCGGGTTTTACGATATTTTCTATGCCGTATTTTCTGATGATAGAAGCGGATTCTTTCTTTGTACGTGCATTTTTGATTGCATCGGAACGGATTTCTTTATCTGTTGCGGTTGATTTCGGAAGATTTCTTGCAGTCTTCATTTCTTCATCTGCATTTTCATAAAAATACATCATTCCGTTTGCATAGTCAGTCTTTGCCTGATTGAGTCTTGCAAGGCCTGCTTCGCCTGAGAATTTGTTGAGATCATGCATGATTATTGAGGCTCTTTCAATGGCAAGATTTGTTTCTTTAACAGCCTTCTTTTCCGCTTTTGAAAGGCTCTTATCTGCTTTGATTTTCTCTTTGCCGTAGTGAGACTTCGCCTCGTGAATAATCTCCATAGCATCTGCAAGTTCATCATCTTCAAGAACGCCGAGAGAATGGTTTTCAAACATTGCACGGATTTTGAGAACTCCGACATAAGCTCTGTGTTTGTTTTCCGTCAGGTCATAGAAACAGAACGGAATAAGATTGAGCAATGCGCCCAATGCTGAGCAGAGAATAAGAACTTCAAAAAGACCGTTTCGGATTGTGTCATCATAGAGAACATTATAGTCTTCAAGAAGTCCCATTTTCTCATAAATTGCGGGATAAACCATTCCTGTGAAGAATCCGATAACGGTGCCTATCATGCCGAGAGGTCCGAAAAGACCGTCAACTCTGACACCTGTTTTCCACTGGTGATAGTCCCTCATATCTGCATTTATCTGATGCTGAACGATGTTCCAGAATGTGTTGATGAAACTGTTGAAATACCAAAGCACGCAGACAAGGATAATATTTCTGTATACGAAATAAAGTATGAGAAGAACAATAACATTGATTGAGTTTGCGGTAATGAGCAGATTTCTTTTGCCCATAAGCTTGATTGCGAGCGGCGCAAGAAGCATCGACCACAATGCCGCATTGCCGATAACGGTGTTTGCAACGCCGAGATATGACTCATATTCGCCGTTGAATGCATAGACAAATGTCCAGCCGAGAACAACGCCGTAACCCGATTCAAGGAACACAACCCAGCTTGCCGACTGAATAATCCAATAATACTTATTCTTTGCAACCTCACGGATTGCATCAAGCATCCTGACGGGTTCAGGCTTTTTCTTGGGCAGAATAAGTCTTTCTTTAACCTGACGGAAGAAAATAACGCTTATCACAAGGCCGATTATTGTGAATACGGGATAGATAACACGATAAGTCCAAATGTTATTAAGACCCCAGGTCCAGCCTGCAAGCATCGGAATAAACAAGCCTGTGAGTGTCGGTGCCATAGAATAAATAACCTGGGAAATGCTCATTACGGTAGCTCTTTCCTGAGCATCAGGTGAAAAAATCTGCTGGAAGTAATTATAGCTTTCGCTGTAGAACGAAAGGAATTGGCTGAGCAGGAAATACATCAGCCACACAACAACTGCCTTGGTTATGTAGTTGAAATATTCATAAGGCAGCCAAACAAATATCATTGAAATAAGAACGATGGGAAAACCCGTTCTTTTTATAAACGGCAGAAATTTTCCGCCGGGAATATGATGGTTATCATAATACCAGCTTCTGAAAATTCCGATGGGAATACCTATAAGATTGGCAATGGTCAGCATTATCTGCAAGTCCATCGGGCGAAGACCTATGCTTGCGCCGACAAGGAAATTTGATGCACTCAGACCTATCGTTGACGCAAGAAGCGTTGTCCAATGAACACCGAAACCCGCACCGCTCAATGCCGCAACCTCTTTATATGGGATGTTCTTGCCCTTCGGCGGTACGTTCCAGTATTTTTTTGCTGTTTGTATTACATCTTTGGCTTTTGTAACAATACCTGTTTTACCTTCCATAAAACAAAGCCTCCGTTTTATCTGTTAATCCCCTTATATTTTGCTTTAACTTTTTCGTAGCTTTCAAGGTTGCCGATATCATATCGGCTGCCGGGCATTTCCATTGCGTGGACTTCCGTCTGTGTGCAGAGCCAGGCAATATAGCTTCCCGGTGCATCCGTTCCGCATCCGCTGTCGATGCCCTTTTGTACAAGTCTTGCATCGGATTTTGTGTAGAAGTAGAAAGGCGGGCAACACCAATTCGTTGCAGGTGTCGGCGATTTCTCCGTCATATTGAGAACTTTATCGTTTTTATCGATTGTCACAACTCCGCATTTGAGAAGTTTATTGAACTCTGGTTCGAAATATCTCATTATACACGAAGTTTTCTTTTCATTTGCATATGCAATAAATTTTGTGAGGCTGAAATCAAGGACATTATCGCCCGCAATAACAAGCATATCATCGTCGAGATTCAGTTTTTCAATAGCAAACAGAATGTCTTTTACTGCACCGAGACGGGTTTCGTTTGTATCGGTTCCGTCGTCAACAACAGTAACTTTCTGCGATTTTGTTTTTGCCCATTTTTCAAAATGATGAGCATATTTATGGTTAGAAATAACAACATATTCGTCAACATCGCCCGCTGTGTCGATATCGTCGATAAGCCAATCGAGAATGGTTTTGTCACCAACTTCAAGCAAAGGCTTCGGGAAGTTTTCGGTTAAAGGATAAAGACGGGTTGCATATCCCGCCGCAAGAATCAAACATTTCATGATTTTTCCTCCGATTATCCAAGATGAACGCCGTCTGCACTTTCGCAGATATGAACGGAATATTTGCCCTCAAGATGAGGAAAAACTTCAAGATATTCACGGGTTACAGCTTCGACAATGCTTTCTTCAAAATCGGGGTTTATAAGTGCCATACAGCAACCCTTGAAGCCTGCACCCGAGAAACGTCCACCGTAAATTCCTTCTGTGCGAGTCATTATTTCATAAAGCTTTTTGAGTTCGGGAGATCCTGTTTCCCAGTTATAAATTGAAGACTTTCCGCTTTCGAATGAAAGTCTGCCGAATTCTTCGATGTCACCTTTTCTCCATGCCTCTGCACCCTTTTGTACACGGTCAAATTCCGTATACCAATGCTCGGCGCGTTTACGCCAGTTTTCGGGAAGCTTATCCTTATGTTCAAGATAAACTTCATAGGGTACATCACGGAGATTAGTTTCTTCAAATTTGCCGTAATCCATGCCTGCATAAGCTTTCAGCGCGTAGGCGGCACTTCGGCATTCATCAACTCTCATATTGAAAGCTGAGCCTGCAAGCGAGCGTTCAAGACCGCTGAAGAATATAGCAATTTTATAAGGTTTCATATTGGGATTCTGAGGGATAAGCTCATATGAATCATCCTGTAAATCCATATATAAAAGGTGGTCTTTCTTGCAGTAAACTTCGCAAGACTGGTCAAGCTTTCCACAGGAAACTCCGACATAAGCATTTTCTGCTTCCTGGGAAATCGTAATAAGTTCAGCAGGAGTAAGCTCAATTGTATTCATCGTACAAAGCGCGGATAAAAATGTGATTATAACCGCCGCAGACGATGAAAGACCGCCGATGGGAAGCTCGCCGTCAACAACTGCGCAAAGACCTCTGCGCAGAGGATAACGCTTGTTGAGTGCGATTGTTGCACCGCGGAGATGGTCCGCCCAGTCACCCTGCACGGTTTCGGGAGTTGCGGCAACGTGCCACTGTGCACGCTTGTCAAACTGCAATGATTTTATTTCAACAATGCCGTTTTCCTTTGGACCGTAAGCAATATGAATGCCCTTGTCAATTGCAAATCCCGTGATTTTGCCGAGCTGATGGTCGCTGTGCGCACCGATGGGGCAGATTCTGTACGGTGTGAATGCGGTATATTGAGCAGGTTTTTTATATGTTTGTTCAAACATTTGGGCAGCAGTCATCTTGAAATCCTCCGTTGCCGATTTATAATCTTCTATATTATAAACTATAAATAAAGTTTCGTCAATTAATTTATGCTCTTGATACCTTATTGCTTGTGTGATATAATTTCAAAAAAACAAGGGAGCAGAAAAAATGAAGAAAATAATATGCTTGCTTTTGATATTCTCTATGCTGTTTATGATTCCGATTGAAGTTTCCGCAGAAGGAACATCGTATGACACAGGGATTGTTGACCTACCTCAGAAATCAAACGAACCCACCGAAATCCGAACACGCAAAAAGGTTGACGGACTTCGAATGTACGTCGACGAAGAAAATCCTCTCTTTATGATCAGAAACTGTCCGATATGGGGCGGTCCGCAGACGGGCGAAGCTTTCGCGGAATACGCAATCAAAACATATTATGCACTTCCCGAAGATATCAGGAACTTTGCGGTTATCTATATTGACGAGGGCACAACGGATATGACTCCCGCAAGACAGCTTGAATTCTGGGATGAACTTCTGACTGTCACAGACGAAGCGAATGTGCCTATCGTTTGCCAGAGCGAATGCTTCTGCACCAACAAAACCCGTGACCCGTTTACACAAGAAGAACTTTCTGCAGTTTTCAAAGAGCATCCGTCACTCATCGGCTTTGTTCAGGTTGAGCTTTCAACCAACGGCGTTACAAACGAAAAGCTTGCCTACGACGAAGTGACTGAAGATAACGGCGTAAATAAAAATATCCTTGCAAGAATGAAGTCATGCATCAAAGCTTGTGCCGAAAACGGCGGACTTTTCATCTGGCAGGATATGGAGTATATATACTATAAAAAAGCCAATTATGTAAATCAGATTCTCAAAGACAGAGAACTTTACGACCTTCTTAAGAGCAACTCTGAAAACATTGTTATTATGGATAAGCACAACGGTCACGGCAGACATTTTGCAAGTCAGGCAAACATTCTCGGCTGCTGGCTTGATGATGTTTGCGGTAACTGGGGCGTTAACCTTGAAAACTTCCTCTGGTATGAAGAAGGCTTCACCGAATATGATGATATCGGCTTGAAACCCAACGAACCCGACTTTGCTTACACAGCCAAATATCCCCCTGCTCTTTACGGCATTGATATGATTGCCGATATGGTAGGCGGTGCAACGGTTTATGCGATTGAGGGTACATTCAGCAGAGGCGGGCTTTACCATTTTGTTAACGGTGAAGTTGTTATGACTCCCACTTTTTGGGATGTGCTTTATCCGATTTATCAGATGGCTCTCAACGGCTCAATACCGAGCAAAGAGCAGGTTAAAGAGAAAATCAAAGTTGCATATAAAATGACGTTGCCCACATCATATGCACTCAGCGGTAACGATGCACATCTTCTTCAGGGACTTTATTGCGACATATTTAATTTTATTGAAGAAAAGATAGATATTACCCCTTATTTTGACTGCACAAAGGATTGGGTTCCCTCAACAGGAAGATATTTTATAATTCCCATTCTTCCTATTTATTCAAACCCCGAAGAGGTTTTGCCTGAGAGTGAAATCCTCAATGATTTCAGCTATTTCTTCAATCTTCTTTTCATAAATCCCATCAAAACAAAGTTCTTTAACAAGCGATATGAAGAAACATACAAAGGCGACGGTGTACTGTTTGACATCAATGATTATATTTACATTTTCAACAGCAACGAAAACAAAACAGTCAACAGCGGGCAAACAGTAAGCTACACTCTGCCTGACAGCGGACTTCAGATCAACACAAACTTTGTGGCTCATACCTATGCAATAATCAATGAATCCGAAGAAAAGATTGAAATTGATTTGTGCAATCTCCGTCTTGATGCCGATGCCGTTTGTAACGGACTTGAAGATGAAAATCAGTTTATGATTGATTATGCCAACGGCGGAAAGATGAATAATCCCAATGATTTCAGAACATCCGTTATCACACTTTCGGGATTTGATGCATCGCCGAGCGTCAACGCCTGGGGTTCAAACAACGCAAAAGGCAGAGCAGAATGGAACGAAGAAACAAAAACATTGACTCTTACCGTTATTTCAAACGGCGAGGTTAGGATTACCATTGAATAAAAGCAAAACTCCCTCTGTTTTTGGACAGAGGGAGTAGTTTTTTACACATCAATTATATCAAGCTCAACAAGCTTATCAATAAACTCTTTTGTATCGGCAAGTGCCTGTTCTTCGGTGACATCGTATTCATCGTAAAGCTTCTTGGCAAGCTCCTCTGCTGAATCACATTCGGGAAGCTGTTCCCACAAAAAGCAGGCGGACTCGGTAAGCATAAACAATCCGTTATGGTCTTTCAGCGCATTGCCAAAGGGAACAAGGATTATATCCGAACCGATTCTGCGCAGAATCATATCTTTTTTAATTGTCATTATCGCAAGCACTCCTTTCCGCAAGAGTGAAAAGATGTTTTGTCATACGGCAGATATATTGCGGTGTTTTGCTGAATTCACCAGTTTCGGCCTTGCACATAGCCGCACAGACATTGCATATTCCCGCATATTTGCAGGTAAGACATTCTTCGGGCAGTCTGATAAGTTCCGTTTTTATTTTTATATCCTTCCACGCTTTTTCAAATCCGTCTTCAAGCGGTCTGCCGTCTGGCTCGGGCATCATTCCGCAAGGGAGCATTATGCCGTCTGCAGTTATCCAGAAAGACCCTCTTCCCGCTCTGCAACGGACTTTGTTATCGGTTGGTCCGTTGGGAAGAGAAAGCAGTTTTCTTGCTCTTTCCAGATAAAATTCCTTATCAAGTCGGTATTCATCGATAAGCGAAATATATTCAGCCGCCTCCTCGGGTGTGAAACGCGAATCTTTGTTTTCGTTTCCGATTCTGACCGCGGGATAGGTGTAAGTGGTGGGTTTCAGCGGTATACCCATCTCTTTTGAAATATCTGCTATCTTTTTATATTCCAATATATTTTCAGGCGTAAAAATCGTGTTGAAACGCATGGATATTCCGCGTTCTTTCATCTGCTTTATTGAACTCATAACTTCATCAAATGCATCGTTACGGCAAAATCTTTTGTATGCGGAATTATCTGCGCCGTAGAGCGAAATGTTGATACGGGTCGGCGGAAACTCATTGAAAAGTTCCGAATATTTTTCAATCAGGCTTCCGTTTGTGTTTATTGAAATAAGAAAACCCATTTTGGCAAGAGCAGTATAAATCTGCTCAAAATCATCACGAATCAGGGGCTCACCGCCCGTAAGGAGCAGAAAAACAGTGCCTGCATCCTTGGCTTGCTGAGCAAGATTAAGCCAATCTTCTGCAGAAAGAGGGTCTGTTTTTTGTTTGCAATCGTGAACATAACACATTTCGCAATTAAAATTGCAACGCTGCGTAAGCTCAAAAGTTCCCGAAACGGGTATGCCTTCACGCACACCTTTTTCGTGAAGATATTTAACCATTAAAGGTTCTGCAAAATCGGGCATAATTCTCTCTCCAGATACCTGACCGCACTTTCATCTGCAAGGCAGGCATATTCATATACAGGCACGCTCTGACTTAATTCCTGAACAAAATCAATCAGCTTGCCCGTGAACTCCCGTGAATACGGCACGGGATAACAGTTTTTATACAGTTTATAAAAAGCATCGGTTGAAGAAAGTCTGCACACAGTGTTGGAAACGGCCTGCTGAAGACTTATTACAGCTTTAAGGGGCAACACCCTGTTCAGACAATCCTTTGATGAGCCCGAAAAAGGCAAACCCGATGCATAAAAAGCACCGTCTTTTTCAAAAATAAATGTTTTGTCACCGTTGATAACAACGGCATCGGCGTACTCTCTCCAGAGATTTGCCTGAGTTGACTTTCCTATGGAACAAGGTCCCGTAAAAAGAACGGCACCGCCGTCTTTTTCTATGAATGAGGAATGAAGAATGCAGCCGTTTTTTTCGACAACAAGTTCCTCAATACCGATAAGAGAAAATATTACATCCGCACGAAGCATACTGCGATATTTTTCTTCAATAACAATATTTATATTTTTACCGGCAACCGTACGGCAGGCATAGTATTCTTCTTCATCGTCACGGGATTTATAGCAGCAACGCAGAACACCGTTATCATAATCGCATACTCTGTCTTGCGATTCGTAATACGGATTTTCAATTTTCTTGGGAATATCAGATGAAAATTCTACATTCACGCTGTAATCGGTCTGTTCGCCGTCATATAAAAACAATGAATACGGCTCCTCATTCCGAAAATCTTCCTGTGACTTTATTACTATTGTAAAATTTCCGATTTTATATTTCTTTATCATCATAATCCGTAAATATAATCCGGCAGTTGTTTTCGTTAAGCTCGGGAGCTTTTATGAAAGTTTCGGAATCTGCTTTGATTCCCTCTATGCGGATTTTATATGTTACACTGCCGTTAACCAAATCATCTTTCTTATCTTTATAATAAATATTTATATCGGATTCTATATCCTTGCCCGAAATATTCCTGACTGATACTGAGCCGTCAAGAACATTTATTTCAAGTTTATCATTATTCATAACGGGCGGATTTTCAAAAATAATCATATCCTTTGTCTGCCAGGCTGTGTAAACCTCAGCAGGGTCGCTTCCGACCTCTTCATTGCACAAAAGCACAGCCTTTGTGCCTCTTAATAAAGCGGAAACATTGAAAGTTAATGTTTCCTTTTTTGTTTTTACGGTAAGCAAAGCATATTCAATATCGTTGTCTGATACGTTTTCAGCCACAACGGCAAGTCTTCCGTAACATTCATCGATTTCAATGATTTTAAGCCAGCTGTCAACGGTGACGCCGAGCTGCGCATTCTGAAAAGCAACTGTTGTTGACTTTGAATCTTTTGAATCTGAATTATTCTTTACCAATATAACAGCAACCACTGCAATTGCAATAAGAGCAACAAGACCGAATGCAATAAATCTTTTTTTCATAAAAACACCCGTTTTCAAGAAACGGAGTTCTTTTCGGAACTCCGTTTCTTTTTTATTTAGTTAAGACATGAAAATATTGCTGTTGGCAATAGGTATATCGTAGCATATCGTGTCATTGTCGCCCGGCATGAACATACAGTTTATTTCATCGGAAAATATTGTCCATCCCGATTCTTCATCAATAACAGGGCACACATACTCTGCACTGTTCGTGCCGAGCAGAGCGCAGCCGGAAGATACGTTTGCTGTAACAACGAGGCTTTCAAAAGCTATTGCGGGTTTTATATAAGACTTTTTCAAGTTTCAAGTTACCTCCTTGTACAGCATTAAAATACAATTCCCATACGTGACATTATTTTTTCTATTAGCTCCATAATTATGTTACGTATCAATTCAATAAACTCAAATATAGATAAGTGATTTCCGTTAATATGAGGCTTTTCACCGAGATCGACAGAACCGTATCCGGGAGGAACTTCAATCGTTACGTTAACGGTTACAGCTTTTGAGGAGTCTGTATAGCCGTTTTCGTAAGCTCCTGAGACATTGTAGCTTCGGGTTCCGAATCCATAAGTTGTTATCGTTACTGTCCATTCAACAGCATCTTCACCCTCAACCTTAGATGAGGTGTACTCAATTCTCTTAATATCTATCGGATTACCGTTTTCATCCGTAACAACGATAGATTCTACATCTTCAGAGGTTTTGAGTTTTACCGTAACTGTACTGTTGCCCTTTGCATCTGTAACAACCTCGGGTTCCGCAATTTGCTCAACTTTAAGTTCTGCAGTTCTCATTCTCATAAGAGAATAGGCAACAACCTGTGTTTCGGGGGTTGTGGCAACGGTAAGCTCTTCATTTTCAACAGGAGTGGGAATACGGAAATACCCCTTACCGCCATTCTGCGAGAAAGTCCATTTCATATTCGTGATTGAAAGAACGCTGCCCTCTTCACCGGTATTCTGAACAACAACCGTTCCCGTTGTGTAATAATTCTTACCGTCACTGCCTTCAACCTGTCTCCAGGTGAGCTTTGCATCATTCGGCAGTATCGTGTTCAGCGAATAATAAATATCTGTTGCTGTGTTGATATCTATATCGGTTGTTTTTGATGCATATGAAACTGTGAGATTCGGGTTTCCGCAAGCAAGCTTTGCGCCAAGCTGAATATCGGTAGGAACTGAAGTTGCCCAGATTTCAAATGCAACAGCCTGATCCTTTGCAAGATACAGCTCATTGTTGGGACCTGCTTTTTTGTAAGTATCAATATCATTGTTAAGTGCCGCAATACCGTCGATGAAGATAATGCCCTGCGTGTCTTTGTCTTCTGCCAATGAATCTGCGCCGATAAGCATATCCTTAAGTTCAAGATAGCTCGGATAGCGTTCATCATCGATTGAATATGCCTCTTTTACTTCTTTATCAGCGATGCTGTCACCTACACCTGCAGGTGAATATATCTTTATTGCATCAAGATATACTCTGTAATAACTTGTGCCGTCAGCCGCTGTTGACGAATGACCGAATCCGCTTGTAAAAGTGGGGGTTATTGTTACGCTGTAACTGTCATAGGCAAGGTCTGTTATTTTGATTACGGGAATCTGATAAAGAGTTTCTTTTGAACCCTCATCGGCAATAACCCATCCGTAAGCATAAGCATAAGCGGGATTATCCGTTTCAGTTTCAACAATGTTTTGGTTTTCATCATAATAATGAGCAACCTCGGTAATCGCACCGTTTTCATCATAGTATCTCTTATCGGATGTGCAGGTGCCCGTTGATGTTCTGTACATAGGTGTAAGTGTACTATCGAGCGAGGGGTTACCGTTTTCATCCGAATAAATTCTGCCGTAATTGTATCCGTAGAAAGTATCTACAACAGTGGATTTTACTACTTTGTTCTGACTGTTCTTTACCTGAACGCTGAATGCACCCGTTGTGCAGTCAGTGATACTTATAAGGTCAAATCCAGTACCCGTGAAAGTGAAATTAACTGTGGGCCATGCCGCGCCGTCGCCGCCGCTGAATTTCTTGTTGGGGTTATTCTTTGTGCTTACATCGACATAGCGAATGGAATCGCCGCTGTACTCTGAGAACGATAAATAGTTAGTTTCGTATCCGTAGGGATTTGCTTCACTGTCGGTAAGGTCAGCAGTCTGCTTAAGGGTTGTTGGCTGCTCTCCTATGGTCTGCCACAAACCGTATTTGTTTGTGCTGTTGTCATAACCTTCAGGCACTTTACCGTTGGTGTATGTTATGGTATCAAAAGTATCCTCATAATAAATTGCCGTTGCGGGAATGAAGGTTGTTTTTTCCACCTGATAATATACAACCTCTTCAGCATAGGTCGGGTCTCCCGTGATTTTTGCAACCACATAGAAGTTTTCCGATTTTTTCATATTCATTGACTCAAGTGTGTAAGACACATTACCTTTATTGTCAATTGTGCAAGTGCCGTATTTCATTCCGTCAACGGTATATTTTTTGCCGTCTTCTTTAAATGGAATGATAATTTTGGGCAACTCAAAGGTGTAAGTCGGTGTGTATTCTTCATTTACGGCGCAGATGCCAAGATATTCAATCTTAACCTTATTATCAAGAGCAGCCTGCGAAATTTCGTTGTTTGAGGTTATATCATATTCTACGGGCAGACCGTAATCAAGAGTAAGATTCTGGTCAATAATTCTTACTTCTTCTGATGTTTCCGAAAGGTTGAACGAAATTCGGCAGTTTGAGTCAGACGCACCTCGTTCAAGATAGAAGAAGTTAAGGGTATGAACTTCACCGTCGTGTATAACTTCGTGAAGCTTATTGATTGCGGCGATTGTGTCTGCATTATATCCTGTTGCATCGGGGTTTTCGATATATTCGTTATAGGAATACGTCGTTTCAAATTCGTCGCCCTTGAGCACGCCATCCGTAACATCCATCGCATACTGATAATTGATCGAACAGTCTGTGAAGTTGATTGTTGCCGCACGGGCGCCGTGAAGTCCACCGTTATCAAGAACAAGAACGCCGTCGATATAAACATAAACGTCGTCGTCGCCCGAGAAGTTGAATATAACGTCTTCGCCGTTAACGTGTTTGCCGCCCTTGGGAATATAGAAGTTGTGTTCAAATGTGAAGCCGTAGTGATAAACCGCATTTTCACCGGTATAGGTCGTTGCTCCCTGCTTATAGTTGAACGGGAAGAAACCTGAACCTGAATGAGGGCCGCTGGCATCCCAGTTTGTAACTTCGTTAAGTTCCATTTCAGCTTTATGCTCGGCATCGTTGAACGAAGTCTGAACAAGGTATCTGGTATCCTTACTGTCGTAATGATAGGTGTTTACGCCGTATTCATCCGTGCTGATAAACATGGGAAACTCTGTGTCCCAATAATATTTTGCATACTGACCCGTTGTTGCTTCTGTTACATTACCGTTAGCATCAAGGCTTTCGCGTGTAAACAAATCGGGGAAATAAACGCTGATTCCCGAAAGATATTCGAGAGTTACCGTTTTGTAGCCCGAACCCGTTTCAAAGCCGTAGGTGTAATTGGTAATATCATGCTCGGGGTTGGGGCCGTCATTTGCATAAGAAAGAGGAATTGTATAAGCAGCGTGAGATTTTATCACATCCTTATCAAGCGTTGCGCTTGCAAGACCCTGAACCGATGCACCGTCGTGGATGGGGGTTCCTATTACGGGGTCATCCGCACCGTGAGTGTTGTTTTTGGTCCACAGATTCCATAGGGAAACGGGGATGTAATTGTGACCTTCAAGCTGCGGATAGTTTGAAGCACCGTTAGAAGTTGATGAACCGTTATATGGAGTGCCCGTAAACTGCAAAGTATAGATTCTTGCGTATGCCTCGGCAACATCATCGAGCACTTCATCTGCTTTGTTACCCGTCCAGCCTGCATCGTAGTAACCGATAATATCTTTTATCTGATCTACGAGATTGGTGTCTGCAAGAATTGCAGTTTTCATCTGTCTGACAGCAATATCATTCATCAGAATACCGCCGTCAGAATAGTTTGCCGTGCCGTTTGTGTTGCGATAGCCGTATTTGAACAGAGTGCCGTTGATTTTCTTGATATCCAGCTCAAGAGCATCTATCGCTGCTCGGATAGCTGCTGTTGCGGCAACAAATTCAGCCTTTGTTGCATTGGATTTTTTGTAAATTGCAACACCGGCTTCAAGTGCATCCAGCAAATCTTCGTAGCTTGCTCTTGTGTAAGCCGAATAATCATATTCAATTCCTTCGTGAAGAATATCATAAAGAGCTCTCTTTTCGGAGCTGACGGTGCCGCTGTTGCCTGCGCCTGAAGATGATTCCTTCGGGGCTTTATATGCCCACATCTTGAAGTTTGCATTCGCTGTCAAATCAATTCCATTGATTTCTGCGGTACCGTAGAAATGGTCTGCGGTGCCGTATCGAACAACATAGTTATCATCAATATGGAGCAGAATCGAACCGTCGCTGTTCGCATCAATATAAATGCTTTTCGGCGTTGAACTGTATATGAGGGTATCCAGACCCCAGCTTGTATAACCGCCCTTGAAAAGATAAAGACCCGTGCTCTTGTTTTGAATATAGTATTCGTTGCCCTGAACGTGAGTAAATGTAAAAACATTTGCTGTGCTTGTGTTGAAATCCTGATAAGTATAAGCAGAACCCGTGGGAGCAGATGTTTTTTCGGTGATGTTTGAATCAACGGCAATGGCATATTCATAATACTGTTTGCTTGACATTACCACTCCCTGATTGAAGATTGCATAGTCACCGTTTTCAATGCATCCGCCAGATGCAGTTGAATCTGCAAGATAAATCTCAAACTTATCAGAGCCTGTTGAATCACCCGAATCATCGGAATCACCCGAATCGCCTGAATCACCGCTGTCACCGCCTTCAGCATTGGGCGCGGCATAAAGGCGGATTGCTCTGTTGCCGGTTGCATCAATTGTGCCCGGATTCCATACGCTGAAAAGTGAACCGTTGGAAATAAAGAAATCAATGAAATCTCCATTGTTGTTATAAAGACCTATGTCTCCGCTGCTGTTAATCGCCACATTGAGTTCGTAGGGGGCGGTTTCAAGCGTAAGGTTATCTCCACCGTTGATTGTGATATATTTCTGACTTTCTTTATGCTGAACATAATATTTGCCGTTTGCAAGGCGGGTGAAAGTGAAAACATAATCATCTGATACAGTTGTGAATGCATCGCTGTCGGCTGACATATCTCTTGTTGCATCGTAAGGGGATAAGCCTTTGATTGAGTTGTGGGTTTTAGCAGTTCCTGTAATGAGCATTGCGGTATTGCTCTGATAATTACAAAGCGCATAATCGCCGTCAGGAACAGGTGTGCTTCCTGCTGTTGCAGTGTAACGGGTAAATGCAGTGCTTACGGGAGGAATTGTCGGTTCAGAAGGCGCAGAGGGGTTTGAAACAGGTGTTCCCGGAGCTGTATACATCCAGATTTTGTTGGCATAGTTTGTGCTTGCGCTGTCTGTGTTCGTGCTGTTGCTGTAGAAAAAGCTTGAACTGTAACGATAAAGGAAATTATTGCCTGAATAAATAAGAACAGAACCGTCGCTGTTAACATGAACTGACACGGCTTTCGGGGTTGTGCTGTATACCAGATATCCCGGTGTGTCACCAAAATAAACATAATTTCCCGTAGCTTTATTCTTTATATAATAGGTGTTATTGCCCTGATGAGTAACTGTGAAAATGTTTGTGTTTGCTGTGTTAAAGCTCTCATAAGTATAAGCCGAGCCTTCAGGTGCAGCAACCGTATCCTGAAAACTGCTGTCTAACATCATACCGTATGTGCCGTATGCGGTCTGAGACATTGCATAGTTATAGTCGTAATAGTTATTGATGCTCACAAGCGCATAGTCACCGTCGGGAAGATATTGTTCATCGGATGAATCCGCAAGATAAATATCAAATTTATCCGTAACCGTCACATTTCCGCCGCCCGAGTTGCCTGAATCACCTGAGTCACCCGAGTCGCCGGAATCACCCGAATCTCCGCCGTCACCTGAACCGCCGTCGTTTGTGGGAAGCTCAAGCTCATTGATGTGGTGTTTTACCATTTCATACTCATCAAAAAGAGTAACTTCATATTCATCGCCGTTCTGAATAACAACTTCTTCAAACTCGTCGGTAAGATCAATGCCTGTTTCACTTACGGATGTAACGGTAACACCCTCTGTTGAGAAGCTTGAAGTGCCCTCGGATGCAGTAGCGGTAAAGTTGATTGTACCTTCTTCTTCGGTAGTTTTGAGAATTACAAGCGCTCTGCCGTTGAACATCTGTATTTCAGCTTCTGCATCGGAAATAAGTGCAGACGGTTGCTGAAACTTCTTCATTGTTGCGGCATTACCGTTATCAACGCCAACGATTTTTGCGTATCTTGCAGATGTATCGTCAACCTTGAAATCAATCGTGCCGTTATAATCATTCATGAAGTTACCGTCGGCATCTTGTGCTTCAAGCTCAACATAAATATAATCTGCACCGTCTGCAACATAGGTGTTCTTATTCTGCCATGTGTTTACGGAAATCTGTGTTGCAGTGCCTGAAACGGACTTTGTTGAACCGACTGTATCTGTGATTTCAGCGCCGTTTTCGTCATAAGCTTTAACGGAAAGCGTGCCCTCAGCATATTTTACATTGAATTGAGGATAGAAATCTGCACCGTTGCCTGTGTAGAAGTTGCCTATTGAGCAGTTGGCTGAATCTGTTATGCTTTCTGCCCATGTCTTATATGTATAACCGGCAGGTGTTGTAACAACAGTTGAAGTTGCTGTTGCAATAACCTTGTTGTTAAGAATAAGCTCAATTTTCTTTGCGTTGCTGTAAACCGCAACATTTACGTATCCGCTGTTGAGTGAAAGATTATCTCTGTTCCATGAACCGGGAACAAGATGAAGTGTGGTGCTCTTTTCATTCCAAAGACTTCTGTAAAGATAATAGGAATCCTTTGCAAAACCTGCTGTATCAACAATACCGAAGTATGATGAGTTGGGGGCTGTACTGTTGATAAAAGTCCAGGGAGTAGGCTCACCGATATAGTCAAAACCTGTCCAGACAAATTCGCCCGAGAACCAGTCATTTGTAACAACTGCGTGCCATGCTTCTGCCGCTTCGTTACCCCAATCAACTGCGTTTGTGTCATATGCGGTGCACTGATATTCATAATATGACATTGTGTCATAAACACCGCGGCTGTTTATTGCGGATGCGGTTTCTGTTCCGACGAAAGGCTTGGAGGCTCTGGAATCTGTTGTGCCACCCATAATTGTAATCCAGCCATCGGGGCTGTAGTTGCCTCCGATAACATCCATATATCCGTCAATCATGGTATTGGCGGCGGTGTTCGGTTGGTTATTGCCCTGAAGCAAAACTCTTGAGGGGTCAAGTTCGTCTGCAATCTTAACAATAGACTGAACTATTGACTGATAATTGGCTGTAGATTCGTTGGCAGAAATATTGGAAAGCTCATTGCCGACATCCCATGCAATAATACAGGGATCGTGTCTGTCACGGAGCATTGTCTGCTCAACAACAAACTCAAACCATTTCTGACCCTTTGCCCCGATAAGTGTATTGGACGAATCAATTACCTCATTGAAATATTTGCTGAAATCGTTATAGTTATCATTTTTGGAGGCATCCCATCCGTCAAAGAATTCTTCCATAACAAGCATACCGAGTTCGTTACAGATATCAATCAGAACTCTCGATGCAGTGTTGTGAGAGGTGCGGATTGCGTTACAACCCATTTCTTTGAGAATAACAACCTGACGGTAAATTGCCTCATATTCCTGGATTGCACCGAGTGCACCCTGGTCGTGATGCATACATACACCTTTGAGTTTTATGAATTCACCGTTGAGCGAGAATCCCTTATCGGCATCCCAGTTGATATATCGGTAACCGAAAGTGGTATGGTATTCATCGATAAGATCGCCGTCTTCATTTTTTATGACAGTTTTCAGCTTGTAAAGATTCGGAGTTTCAGGACTCCAGAGTTTTGGGGAATCAACTTCGGGTTTGAGAGTAACCGTATGCTCTGATTCGGCAGGCACGATAACCGTTGATGACACAACCGTATCGCTCACTGCATTATGATTATCATCAAGAATTGTCGCTTCAACAGTGACTTTTTTCGAAATTGCCGTGTCATTATGCATTGTTATGTCTGCATTTACGATTCCGTCACCGTTTGCAATGCCGGGAGTTGTTACCTGAGGGCCGTAAAGAGAAACGTGAACAGGTCCCTTGACTGTGAGTTTAACATCTCTGGTGATACCTGAGCCAGAATACCAACGGCTTGAAGGTATATCGTTAACAACCTTGACTGCAATAAGATTGAGTGATGTATTTGAGCAAATGAGGCGATCTGAAATTTCAAAAGAAAAGCTGTTATAGCCGTAATGGTTTTCACCTACATACTGACCGTTGACATAAACATACGCATGCTGATAAACACCGTCAAAGTCAATGGTGATACAGTCGCCGGTATAGTATTCATAAAGATTGAACCATTTTCTGTACCAACCAGTACCGCCGGGAAGACTGCCGCTTTCAGCCTCTGTGCCCGATGTTGTGAATTCCTGACCGATACTGAAATCGTGGGGCAAATCAACCTTTTCCCAATCGGAATCGTCAAAACCTTTCAGATAGGCCGCCGAATCTTCACAGAAAGCGAAACTCCAGCCCTTATTGAAATCAAGCTCAACTCTGGCGACATTATATTCTTGTTCATGACCTGCCAAACCTGATGCTTTGATTGATTGCACAACTGAATACCAGCCTTCGTTGAATATACTTGTTGCAAGCATTACAGCACAAATAACAAAAGCTGTGACTTTTTTCGCAATCTTCATAAATAGTCCTCCCAAAATTCTTATAAATAACCATAAAGATAATATTATTATATTATTTAGACATATAAAATCACTATATTATAACAGTTAAAAAAAGTAAAATCAAGAAAAAATAACAAAACATCCGATTTCTTTATCTTTTTGTGAAAAATACACCATTTTTATTTTGAAACATATTGCAAGTTGCCCAACAAAACGCAAAGCGTGCAGATTAAAAATCTGCACGCTTTTGTTATGCTGTTTTCACAGCATCCTTATTGATTTTGATGTATTCCGTTGGCTGCTCAAATGCGTCTTTGCATTTGAGGCGGACTGTTATTCTTGAGTCCTCGTGAACAAGAATTTCTTCTATCAAATCAACAACAAGCGCTCTTGTCAGTTTTTCTATGTTGCCGAGTTTTTTGAAGCTTTCAACAAATGAATTATTCTCCATTCCGTTTTCCTGTTCTTTGATTTTTTCTCTTGTTGCTTTTATTTCTTCATCAAGCTTTTCAAGTTTATTGTTGCAGTCTGTTTTGATCGACATATACTCTTCTGCAGAGATAATTCCTTTTTTAAAATCGGGATAAAGTTCAAGAATCATACCGTTGAGAAATTCACGGTTTTTCAGCTGACTTTCCAATGCTTTTGCCAATAAATCCGTTTTTGTTTTTCTTTTTGCACCCGAATTTATCGCCTTTATCATTTCATCATATTCCGTTGCAACTTCAACCATTTTCTGAAGAAAAACAAGCACCGCTTTTTCCATTTTATCAATTCTGATTGTGTGATTTGTGCAGGCTTTCCGCCTCGTTTTTTTGGCGGTTTCGCATCTGTAATAATGATATTCGCGGTTTTTATTATCGTTGGATTTCTTGCCCATAGCCCTTCCGCAATCGGCGCATTTTACAAACCCTGCAAACAAATCAACTTCATCTTTTTCCGCCGATCTGCGGATGTTATGATTGAACAAAGACTGCGCTTTCTCAAAAGTTTCCGTGTCAATTATCGGCTCATGAGTGCCTTTGACAACAAACCATTCTTCTTTCGGCACGGCAACGCATTGCTTGATTTTATAGCTGATTTTCGTGTTTTTACCCTGCACCATATTGCCGATATACATTTCGTTTTTAAGGATTCTTCTGACCGAACTTTCAGGCCACATTCCGTCGGTGATTTTTCCTGACGGATGCCTGTAATTCATACCTTTCTGTTTTTTATAAGCCGACGGATTCGGCAATCCCATTTCGTTCAGCTGATAGGCAATTTCATAAATACTTACACCAGAAACAAACTTTTCAAATATCATTCTGACAACTGCCGCAGCTTCTTCGTCAACTATGAGTTTATGGCGGTCTTCGGGGTCTTTGAGATACCCGTAAGATGCAAAAGAACCGATGAAATCACCGTTGTTACGTTTGACGTTCAGAGAACCTCTGACGTTGACAGATGTTGTTGCCGAAACGCTTTCATTTAATACATTGGTGACACCCACCGTAATGCATCGGGTTGCCGCATTCATCTCGCCCGACATTGTGTCCAGACTGTTGTTTATTGAAATAAATCTGACTCTGTGACGGACAAAAAGATCGTCAATATAATTGCCTGAACCCGCAGCGTTTCTGGCAAATCGCGACAGATCTTTTACGATAACGCAGTTGACCTTTCCCGATACAACATCTTCTTTCAATCGCTGAAATCCGGGTCTGTCAAAATCCGTTCCCGTAAAACCGTCATCAATATAAAAATCAACCAAATCAATATCGGGATGAAGTTTCAAATATTCTTTAACAATTTCTTTCTGGGTAACAACCGAATCACTTTCGGTTTTGTTTTTGTCTTCCTTTGAAAGACGTATATAAGCAGCAGCTTTCCAGAGATTGAAATTTCCCGAAAGCTGCTCTTTTTCTGCATTTTTAGTATACATTATAAGGCCACCTTCATTTTAATCTGAGGCAGCACGGTTATCATACACTTGAATTATACCGCACCGCCGTTTTAATTTCAATCTGAAAATTTATCCTGCAATAATGACATCTGTCAGCATTTCCGAAAAATCTTTTCCGTCACCGAATTCAACTTTGACAACAACATCATCAACCCTGAAAAGATAAGGATTGCCCACCTGCGCAATGAAATCGTCTGCACGGCGGTTTAAGGGCAGTTTTCTTTTAACCTTAACATTACTCAAGTCAACAAGTTTGTCGGCATTGCAGGCGGAAATATCGGCATTTCTGAGTGCTTTTAAATTATTCACTGTCAAATCACTCCTTACAGAGTGATTTTGGGATGATTTGTTTTCGGTTATTCTCTGAACATTGGATGAATTATGATTGCGGACCATTTTATTGCTCCTTTCGATAGGTTTTGATTAAGTTATGACAGAAAATATCCCCTCAAATTTCTACGCCACAGTTTTTTCGTGTTTTTTCAAAAAATTTTTATGTGTTAAGGTAGCTTGCAATTGTCACGTCGTTTCTCCAATGTGACAATTTAAATATACTCGTTGCCAAAACAGCTAATTTCAGGTATCGTCCATCACCCGAACTCCCTGATTGTTCACGGCTTTTCTCACGGTTTTTTCCACGCAACACCCAGTAGCCTTCAATCATTTTTCTGTCAAAATGCTTGGGCTTTCCTGTTTTGGGATTCAGGTTATATTTGTTCCATCGTGCAAGGATTTCCTGTTCCAGCTGTTTGGCATACTCAGGATTTTCCCGAATCTTTTTAACTTGAATTTGATAATACTCTTTTGCCGATTCAGCACGCAATTTGTGCAGGTTTAAATGGTTATCAAACATTTTGGATGAAAATATGAGTTCGTCAAGTTCTTTTCCCTCAAAATATTTTCGGATAAACTCAACATCCTCAGCGCTGTTCATTCGGTTCAAAGTGTACTTACCTCCCTTGCCTCGGAGTACTTCCACCGTCCAATGCCCGCTCTCATCTCGTTTAAAATTACTTCCCTTCAGCTTTTTCAGTTCGTTTTTCCTCAGCCCGACCTTCAAATTGAAATCAACAATTTCACGCCAACAATCGCTTGAAATATCGGATGATTTCTGAGGTGCAAACGGCTCTTTTCTGCCTCGAATATATTGCGCAGTATGACGCACGGGTTTGCTGATATCCTTGAGTTTTATTCCGTTCATAGAACTTGAAACTCCTACAAGATATGTGTGAATCGTGCTGGCTGTGTACCCTTGTTCCTTTAAAAAATCGCAATAGGATTGGGCATATTCCAATCTGCAACACGATTCATAATCCCGGCAATCATACCTCTCTCTGCAAAACTTCACATATTTATAGCTGTGTCTTAAAAACTGACGGTATGTTTTATGATTGGGGTAGTTTTTTGACTTCAGTTTCACATCAACTTCCTGCATTATCTGTTGCGTGACGCTCAGTCGCCTCGGTCTCTTAGCCATTCAATTTCCTCCTCGGTCATCTCCGAGCTGTGCCAGAAAGCGGACAAACTGTAACATTCAAACTCATTGCAAATAACATCAATGTTGTATTCTTCTCTGTCTATTGTCAGTTTTTCATATCCTTTTTCATTGAATATTTCCGATGCTTTATAGTCGAAAAATTTATCCCACACAGCATCTTCGCCGTCACCCGAATAATCAACAAAGTAAAAATTCTCGTGGGTATAATCGCAATCAGGCGAATAATCCTCATAAACCCAATTCGAGAATATTGTATATCCCGCCGTGTAAATTTTCGGAACATTCCCATGCTTTCTGCTTTTTATAATCTTCTGTAATTCCTCTTCTCTGCAAACAACAAAATCATTATTCATATAAACACATCCTTTATAATGGTAAATTGTCTTGGCTCAGTTTTCCGTTGTAACACACAACCCCGAGCTCGGATCTGACGGGTTCGACACTCCCGTCACGATGGTGCCCGATTGCCTGTGCAATCTGTTTTGCCGCCGCAAAATCTGGTTATAGTCACGATTTATCCGCCTGATAATCGCACTATAACCATTTTTGCGTGATTAATCACGCTTTTGCAGCTGCCCTCCCGTTAAGGCTTTGTTTCGTTCGGCTTCACTCCCTGTCGTCTTATTTGATACAGTTATGACAGATGCCTCAACAAAACAATCATCATTTTTGCATTAATTACGATTTAATTTCCGCAGCCACATAAAATTTTTCACCGTTTTTACCCGAATACATAATGTAATCGTAATCAATGCTGTCAAACGACTTGAGCATTATTTCGGTTATGTGTTCATCCGAACTGCAGGCAACCCACCAAGTGTTCTTTTTTCGGCATCCGCTGACAGACACCCCAACGAAATCGAGATTACGGCCACGAATAAATTCAATGAATTCACTTCTGCTATTTACAGCCTCAACTTTAATTCTGACGTTCATCTGTCATCACCTCCTCTGATTTGGTTATGACAGATTGCTCCGAAAAACTTAGTGGAAAATGATTTTGTTTTTCTGTTTGTTGGAGTGGGATAAAAAAATAAAGCATTGCAGAAAAACTGCAATGCTTTATGCACCATAAATCACCAATCTGATAAATTACAGACAAATCCTATATTTTTATATATACATTTTATTGATAGTAACCTACGAACTCTGCTGCTTCTCCCCAACCCTTTTC
>JAZTZD010000050.1:0-50630 GCA_045637305.1 Acutalibacteraceae bacterium | reverse complement strand
GAGGTATATAATATTATAGATTTTTTAAATGGAGGCGATTATAATGGCATTTCTGTATGACACCCACGTTCACACAAAAGAATCAAGCAGATGCGGTGAAACTTCCGCAGCAGATATAATTGCAAGATACAAATCTCTCGGATATGACGGCATATGCATAACCGACCATGTACACACAAGCGGTTTCAATTGGATTGGCGGTGAAACCTACGATGAGCAGGTTGAAAACTGGCTGAAAGGCTACCGGATTGCAAAATCATATGAAGATGAAAATTTCACGGTTATTCTCGGAATGGAGCTTCGTTTTAAAGAAAACGATAACGATTATCTTGTTTTCGGATTTGATGAAGATTTTCTTCACAGCAGAGACCTTGCAAACATCGAAACTCTTGAAGATTTTGCGCCCATTGCGAAAGAAAACAATCTTGTTATCATTCAGGCACATCCCTTCCGCGAAGGAATGACGGTTAAAGACCCTGACCTTGTTGACGGATTTGAAGTTTACAACGGTCACGGCGGACACGATTCAAGAAATCCCGTTGCAAGAATATGGGCCGAAAGATTTTCAAAGCTTATGACTTCGGGCTCGGATTTCCATTATGTCTCGGACAAAGAGCACGGCGGTGTCTGGTTTGAAGAAAGATTAAAAACTTCAAGAGAGGTTGCAGATGCAATCCTCGCAGGCAAATATACACTTAAAAATGTTACCGACTAACTTGTAATAAGTATATTTTTATGATATAATATTTTATTATTTGGGTTGGAGGATGAAAATGAAATACAGAAAGCTCGGCAAAACAAATGAAGACGTTTCGGTTCTCGGCTTCGGATGTATGAGACTTCCGACTGTAGACGGACAGGATGGACAGATTGATGAAGAAAAAGCGGTTGCAATGGTCCGCAATGCAATCGATAACGGAATCAACTATCTTGACACTGCTTACTTTTACCACGGCGGAAAAAGCGAAGAATTCGTCGGTAAAGTCATCAAAGACGGCTACAGAGAAAAAACATATGTTGCAACAAAACTTCCCCTCGGAAATGTTAACTGCGAAGAAGATGTTGAAAAGCTTTTCAATGAACAGCTCAGAAGACTCGGCACTGATTATGTTGATTTTTATCTTCTGCACGCAGCTAATAATGACAGCTGGGAAAACAGAGTTCTGAAATATGATGTTATTCCTAAAATTGAAAGACTGAAATCCGAGGGAAAAATCAGACATTTCGGTTTTTCTTTCCACGATAACCTTGATGTTTTCAAAAAAATCATCGATTCCTATGACGGCTTTGAATTCTGTCAGATTCAGCTCAATTACATAGACACGGATTATCAGGCGGGAATCGAAGGTCTTGAATATGCGTATTCAAAAGGTCTCGGCATTATCATTATGGAGCCTCTTCTCGGCGGAAAACTCGCGATGCCTAATGAAAAGGTTGCTCAGGTTATTGACAAATCCAAATCACCCGTTGAATGGGCGTTTGATTTCCTCTGGAACAGAAAAGAAGTTGCAATGCTTTTGAGCGGTATGGGTTCGGAGCAGATGGTGACCGACAATCTCGGGTATGCAGACAAAGCTGAAATCGGAATGCTTAACGAAGCTGAAATCGAAATGCTCAAAAAGGCAAAATCGGTTTTTGATGAAATGACACTCGTTCCCTGCACGGGATGTGAATACTGTATGCCCTGCCCCGAGGGAGTCAGGATTCCCGAGGTTTTCTCCGCATATAACAATATCTCCGTCGGCGGAAGAAGACTTGTAAAAGAGATTTTCCCCGACATTGAAACAAACGCATCTCTTTGCAAGAAATGCGGTAAATGCGAAAAAGCCTGCCCTCAGCACATCGGCATCATCGATATGCTCAAGCAGGTAAGAGATAAATTTTAAGAGGTGAAAAATATGAGAATTCTTTTTCAGGGTGACTCAATCACCGATGCGGACAGAGACCGCAGCAATCCTCACGATCTCGGAAAAGGATACCCCCTTTATGCGGCAAAATTTATAAAAGAGGATCATCCCGAAACAGATTTTGAGTTTATTGACTTAGGAATAAGCGGCAACCAGACAAAAGATCTTGTCGCAAGACTTCAGAGCGATTTTATCGACATTAACCCCGATATTGTTTCAATCCACATCGGTGTTAACGACACTTGGCATCATGCCGAAAACCGCGACTGGCTTGACAACAGCATCTTTGAGGATCAGTACCGAAAGGTTCTTTCAGAAATCAAAGAAAAAACGAACGCAAAAATCCTCATTATAGAACAATTCCTTCTTCCTGTTGATGATAAGGCTTATTTCAGGGCTGATCTTAACGAAAAAATTGATATCACGCGCGCACTCGCAAGAGAATTCGCCGATTATTATATTCCCCTTGACGGAATTATGGCAAAAGCTGCTGTTGACAAAGGTGCATATCATTGGTCAGATGACGGCGTTCATCCCAATCAGAACGGTTCTGAGTTTATAGGCAGAATTTATGCAGATGCAATCAGCGAAATGCTTGCAAAATAAAGGAAGGCGAAAACAATGAAAGCTGTAAAGAATATTCTTAACTACATTTTTATTGACGGCCTATCGGGTATGGCGCTTGGTCTGTTTGCAACTCTCATTATCGGAACAATCCTTGAACAGATTGCGGGATTTATCAACCATGAATTTGCAAACTACCTTGTTGCGGTTGCTTGCGTTGCAAAATCTTTGACAGGTGCAGGCATCGGTGCGGGAATGGCTTTCAAATATAAAGCCTCGCCCCTCACGGGTGTTTCAGCCGCCGTTGCAGGTATGGTCGGTGCTTTCTCGTCAAAAATCATTGCAGGCACCGTAATCACAAGCTCGGGTATGCTTTATTCAGGTCCCGGAGACCCGATGGGTGCTTTTATCGGAGCGTTTTTTGCAATTCAGGTCGGTAAGCTTGTTTCAGGCAAAACAAAGCTTGATATTCTTCTTACTCCCGCATCATCAATAATTGTCGGAAGCGTGGCAGGACTTTTACTCGGACCTCCTATCACCAACTTCTCAACCTGGATGGGTGAAATCATAAATTGGGGAACAGAACGTCAGCCGATACTTATGGGCATTGTTGTTTCTGTTGTTATGGGTATCTGTCTCACACTTCCCATCAGCTCCGCAGCACTCGGAATTATTCTCGGACTTTCGGGAATCGCAGGCGGCGCGGCTGTTGTCGGTTGCAGCGCTCAGATGATTGGCTTTGCAGTTTCAAGCTACAGAGAAAACAAGCTTGGCGGTCTGCTTGCCCAGGGTGTCGGCACATCAATGCTTCAGATGCCCAACATAGTGAAACATCCTCAGATATGGATTCCGCCGATTGTTGCAAGCGCAATTCTCGGCCCGATATCAACTGCAGTTCTCAAAATGACCTGCCATCCGTCAGGCTCGGGTATGGGCACATCGGGACTTGTGGGTCAGTTTATGACATACGCATCTATGACCGAATCGGGTGTTGATCAGAAAATTGTTCTGATTGAAATTCTTATTATGCATTTCATCGCGCCCGCACTTATCTCTTTCGCGGTTTCGGAATTTATGCGCAAGAAAAAGCTTATAAGCTTCGGTGATATGGAGCTTAAAGATATGAACTAATTTTAACGGAGGTTAATTATGGCAAAGAAAATCGTATCAATCGTCCTTGCAATTACCGTTCTTTTCTCGGCATTTGCACTCCCCGCATCGGCTGCGGATTCAGCAAACTTTGAAAACAAGCTCAACATCTTCCTTGACAAGGTTGTTGATGTTCTTGTTTCAGGCATTTCAGCTCTTATTGTTGAACCCCGCGATTGGGTGAGAAAAGCAAACTATCAGACCGAGAATTTCTATGAAGGTCTCAGCAAAGATGAATTCCTTTCAGCTCCCGCTGAAGGCGCAGTTTGGAAACTCGGTTATGCAAATGCTTCAATCCAGACAGGCAACGAGCTTGATGGCAAGCATTTCGTAGGCGGCAGTCTTTCTGTTACACCCAAGAACCCCACAGAAATCAGAGACGACCAGAAGGTCAGAACAATCGCTGTTTCAGACGGCAGAGGCATCAGCGTTTTCGCAAGTGTTGACTCTTACGGCATGCCCCTCACAGCTGTCCGTGAAATCAGATCAAGATTTGCAGAATATGCAAAGGAAAAGAATCTTGAAATCACAAGCATCACCGTTTCAGCTCTTCATCAGCACAGCTGCATCGACACATTCGGTCTTAACGGTGATATCGTAAGCGCTCTCTTCACTTCATCATTCAGAAACTTCTTCGGAATGGAGCTTCCCAGCGGTCAGAATCCTGAATTTATGGAAAATCTTTATAAGGTAACCGTTAATTCAATGATTACAGCTGTTAACAATATGGAAACAGGTAAGCTTTATTACGGCTCGGCTGATATCCAGGAATACATCAAAGACAAGCGTGATCCTCAGGTTTTTGACCCCAACCTCAACAGACTCCGCTTCGTTCCCGACAATGCAGAGAACGACGAAACATGGATTCTCAACGCTCCCATCCACTGCGTTGGTAACGGTGCAGGCGGACAGGAAGTAACAGGCGACTATCCTTACTTTATGGAACAGTACATCAACAAAACTGCTGATGCAAACGTTTTCTATGTTCTCGGCGCAGAGCTTGCAATCACTTCACAGTATGAGCCTCTTGATGAAAACGAACCCGAAATTTTTGAAAAATACGAATACAGATATGGCGGATTCGGCGAAAAGCTCGGTCAGTTCGCTTGCTCAATCACAGAAGAAACAGAGGTTGCACCCATCCTCAACATCAGATATACAGAGGCTTTTGTTCCCGTTAACAACAGCATTCTCAAGCTTGCTGCAAAGGGCGGACTTCTCACAAACCAGCTTGTAAAAGCAGGTCTTTCATATGAAGTTGTTACAGAAATCGGTTATGCTGAATTCGGCACAGACCTTGCAGTTGCACTCATTCCCGGCGAAATCGCTCCCGAAATCGTTTACGGCGGTGTAACACCCGTTGAAGAAAGCTGGAACGGCAAAGAATGGGAATATCCCTCATTCCAGTATGTAATCGGCAACAAGAAGTTGCTTGTATTCGGCGTTACAAATGACCAGATCGGCTATCTTCTCCCCTCAAGCAACTGGCATTCATATTTCACAGAAAATGAAGAAATCGTTTCCTGCGGCATCGATGCAGCTCCCGCAGTTGTTGAAGCATTCTTCAAGGTTCTTAATGAAATCTGATAATATTTAAAATTTAAAATAAAAGGCGGTGAAACCTTGGTCAAAAGCAACACATTGAAATATCATATCAAAGAGACCGATTTGCTTCTGTATATTATCTGTATTCTCACATCGGCATTCGGTGCTCTGATGGTATACAGCGCAACAAGATATGAAGCAATCAGGGATAACGACCTGATAAGCCGAGAATGTCTGCTTATGATTGTTGCTGCGGGTATAGGTATCATTGCCTGTTTCTTTATTTCCTATCTTGATTACACGGCTCTTGTCCGACTGTGGCCGCTTTTCGGCGGCATATGTCTCGTGCTTGTTCTTTTACTTTTTCCGTTCGGTGATGCACCGTCGGACAGACCCGATGCAAGATGCTGGCTTCCGATTATCAAAGCAGACGGTTTTTCTGTTAATTTTCAGCCGTCTGAACTTGCAAAAATAGGATTTATACTCACCTTCACGGCACACATAGATGCAGTTAAAAACAACATCAACAGTGTACGAAACATCATTTTGCTGACACTTCACGCACTCGTTCCCGTAGGTCTGATTATCCTTACGGGCGACCTCGGATCGGCAATTGTTTTTGCGTGTATGTTTGTCGGAATGATGTTCGTTTCAGGTGTCAGACTCCGTTATTTTGCAATTGCAATCGGTGCTGTTGTTGCCGTTCTTCCGCTTATCTGGGTCAGGTTTTTGTCAAGCTTTCACAGACAAAGAATTCTTGCAATTTATTATCCCGAGGCGCTCAGCGAACAGGCATATAAAAACATTGTTTATCAGCAGCAAAGAGCAATCAATGCAATCGGCTCAGGCAAAATTTTCGGCGACGGTCTTTTCAAAGGCACATACACTCAGAGTGCAGGTGTTCCCGTTAACGAAAGCGACATGGTTTTCTCTGTTGTCGGTGAAGAACTCGGTTTCATCGGATGCATTGCATTGCTTGCCGTGCTTGCTTTTATAATTGTCAAGATAATCTCGGTAGGAAAGAAATCAAGAAATCTTATCGGCAGTCTGTTATGCTACGGCACAGCCTTTATGATTGGTTCACAGGTAATCATCAACATCGGTATGTGTCTTATGCTTCTCCCCTGTGTCGGAATCACACTTCCGTTTATCAGCGCAGGCGGTTCGGCAAACCTTTGCATTTATTTTGCAATCGGAATTGTTATGAGTGTTTACAGACTCAACGCAAACAGAGAACCGATAAATTTCAGGCTGGTTAATATCAGCACACCATTCTCTGAAATTTAAAAAAAGACACCGAAGCCGTCAGGTTTCGGTGTCTTTTAAATTTTCATATACAGCCAGGGCAATTGCCTGTGCATAAGCTTCAAGATTATCGTCATAAAGCTTGTTATCCGTGTCGTTATTTATAAATCCGAGTTCAACGAGGCAGCTTGTCATATCTGTGTGACTATTGACATAATAATCGCCGTCACCCCTCGCAAAACCCGCTTTGACTCCCCTGTTTTTGGATATTCCGACCTCATCAAGTCCCGCAAGAATGTCTTGCGCAAGCTTTGAATCTTCATCGGGTTCTTCACTGCTTATCCAGATTTCAACACCTCGTGCGTTTTCTGCGCTGTTACGGTGAAGCGACACAAAAAGCTCTGCCTTTTTTCTGTTTGCTAAAGAACATCTTTTCTCAAGGCTGACCTTTTTATCGCTGTCCCTTGTCAGTTCGGCATCAACGCCCATTTTCTCAAGTTCTTCATAAACAAGGAGTGCAAGGTTGAGATTGTCATCTTTTTCGTTTCTGTCGCCGTAAATTGCTCCGTAATCCTTACCGCCGTGACCTGCATCAATAACAACATCACAGGTGTCACCGAAATACACACCGACAATAATCAAAAGAATCAAGGCTGTTACGCAAATAATCATTGCAATAAAACTATTTTTTATTTTCATAAATCTACCGTTACCGTCCGATTATTATACTTTATAATTATATGTTGAAACTGTCTCAACATATCACAGTTCTCTTTCAATAAGCTCGGTAATTCCCGATGTTACATAATCAGCAAGCTCTTTTATACGGTCAACTCCGTTTTCCATAGCATATGACCTGAATTCTTCAATCATCGCTCTGTCATTCATGTTATCGCCAACGGCAATAATATCATCACGAGATGCACCAACCATATCCATAAGAATATAAAGGCCCTTCGCTTTATCTATATCCTGTCTCACAATATCAAGACAGGTTCCGTTCTGAAGCGGGTTCAGGCAATAACCGAATTCTTCCTTTATAATTTCCGTTACCTTTTCTGCTGTTTCATAATCAGGTAAAGCGGTGCTTATCTGATTAAAATAAGGAATTGAGGGCATATTTTCAAGAACAAAATCATCTTTATCTCTGCAATCCTCTTCATCAGCATAAACCCTGAAAGAGAAATCCGAATCTATATTTCCCCACGGACAACCGTTTTCAAAAATCAGCTTTAAAAGAGGAACAGCAATTTCTGCGTCACACCTTACATCCGAAACTACCGTTCCGTCGGGTTTTATAATAACCGCACCGTTATTGGCGATAAGAAAGTCACACCCGAACCGTTGTTCTTCATACAGTTTCAGAACATTCTCTTTTCCTCTGCCGCTTACAAGCGCAAAAATGTTACCTGCGTTGCGCCATCTTTCAATTGCATTCTTTTTTACATCATCAATTCCGCCGTGGTTGAGAGTTCCGTCGTAATCGCTTCCAATTATCTTCATCGGGTTCACATTCCTTACACAAATCATATAATACTGATAGAATACCATAATTATCTTTCAAGTGCAACCAATCAAAACATAAAAAGTATTTGAATTTATGATATTTACTTATTTAAAAATAAGTGATATAATATTTTGGCAAAATAACCGAAAGGATATGGTAGAAATGAAGTATATAGGAATTGCGTTGCTTGCTATTCTCGGTGTTTTATTGCTTTTACTTGCAGTTGCCGCAATAAAAGCAGTAATTATCAAGGCTAAACCCAGCACAAGCAAACCCGCCATCAATCCCACAGATGAAGAAGCAGAAGAATATGCAAAAAAGCTTTCGGAAATGGTAAAGGTTCCGACAGTTTCTCTCAGAGGAAACACCGACCTCACACAGTTTTATAAGCTCCACGAGGTTATGAAAAAGAATTTCCCTCTTGTTTTCTCAAAGCTTGAATGCACGGAAATCGAAGGCAATCTCCTTTTCCGCTGGCCCGGTAAAGACCCTAAGAGAAACGGTGTTCTTCTCATGGGTCATCAGGATGTTGTTACCGCAGATGAACCCAACTGGGAACGCCCCCCGTTTTCGGGTGAAATCTCAGGAGGAAACATTCACGGCAGAGGTACAATGGACTGCAAATCAACCGTATTTTCAGAGTTCCAGGCTATAGAAGAGCTTCTTGCGGAAGGTTTTGAACCCGCTTGTGACGTTTATCTCGCAACCGCAGTTGACGAAGAAATATCGGGTGAAGGCGCAAAGATGCTTGTTGCTCACCTCAAGTCAAAAGGTGTTCACCTTGATGTTGCTATGGACGAGGGCGGTGCAATTCTCAAAAATGCTCTTCCCACAATGGCAGGCTGGTGCGCCGCAATCGGTATTCTTGAAAAAGGCTATATTGACCTCAAGGTTATCGCTAAAGGCAAAGGCGGACACTCCTCAACCCCGAAAAGCAACACTCCGATTGCACGACTTTCAAAGTTCGTTGCAGACATTGAAAAAGATAAGCCTTTCAAGGCTGAAATATCAGGTCCCGTATACGCAATGCTCGACCAGGCAGCCCCTCTTCTCGGTTTCCCCCTGAGAATGGTGCTCGGAAATATGTGGCTCTTCAAAGGACTTCTTACAAAGGTTCTTCCCGTTGTTTCACCTATGTGTAATGCATTCGTAAAAACAACATTCTGCTGCACTATGGCTGAAGGCTCGCACTCACCCAATGTTATTCCCTCGGAAGCATATATCGTATGCAATCTCCGTCCGTCACCTCATCAGAATGCTGAGCAGTCACTTGCCGTTCTCAAAAAGTATGCAGATAAATATGACCTTGAGTTTGAAATCATTCACGCAAGAAACGCATCAAACTGCGTTGATTTTAACGGCGAAGAATTTGCATATCTCAAGAAATGTCTCAATGAATGCTATCCCGAAGCAGGCGTTATCCCCTATCTTATGACAGGCGGTACCGATTGCCGTCACTATGAGGAAATTGCAGACAACTGCCTGAGATTCTGCCCGATAAAGATGAGCAATGAACAGCTTAACGCAATGCACGCGGCAAACGAAAGCATCGGCGTAAAAGAAACCGCATACTGCGTTAAATTCTACAAGCACTACATAAAGAATCACAAATAAAATAAAAAAAGAAATGACCTGCATCGCACCTGATGCAGGTCATTTTTGGTTATAATCAGTAAGTTATTGTGTAATCTTTTTCAAAGGTAAGGCCTACGGAAAGATTGTGAGTTCCGAACATATTAACCCTGATATTGAGAACAAGCGGAGTAGTATAATTTGCCCACAGCATATTACCCGACTGTTTATCGATTCTCGCCTCGATTACGCAGTCATGATATTCAGTTGTGAAAGCTTCAATAAATGATGCTTTTTCTGCAACCTCACTTGCTTCGATAACATCGCATACAGAACCAACGCCCTTGCCCGGAACAGGATTGTTTTCGCTTTCAAGCTTTATATAAATCACATATTCCGTTTCCGTTTCTTCGCAGGTTGCCTTTTCAACGTCTGATGCTTTCATCTTGCTGACATATGTTTCTTTCGGAACAAGATAATTTTCCGTTATCTCATCTCTTGAAGCATACACGATGGGATCCGTATCGTCCTTCATAAAAACGGGAATCATTGTTTCAGCCGCAGATTCAAGAACCTTGGGCATTTCAAGTTCTTCTTTGTCAAGATTGCGCTTTTCAAAGTTTTTGACAACCTTTGATGCATTTGTTTTGATTTTGTTTGCGCTTGTATTGAAAAGCTCAACAATCTGACCGACTGTCATCTCAGCCGCTTCGGTTGTTGTTTCTTCATTTACACTTACAGTGGTTTCTGTTTCTTTTACTATATCAGAAACCGTTGTCTGTTCTGTTGTTGTTTCATCGGGAACAATATTTTGGACCGCCGTCGTTGTTTCCGTCGGTATATCATCGCCGCCGCAGCCGGCAAAAGAAAATACCGAAGCAAAGACAAGAAGCGAAAGGATTATTGAAATTATTTTTTTCATATTTAAACCTCATCAAAGAATATGTCTTATCACATAAATAATTGCATTGAGAACATTGTTAAGCACAAATCTGAGCGCTGAGAAGATATAAGGCGATTCAAACTCCCACTCTGACGGAGATTCAAGTGCACCGAGGAACGAACCGTCATATTCGTAGGGCTCGAGGAATGCCTTGGTATCCATCTTTGCAATGCAAAGGTTTTTGCAGGCTTCACGCAAAGCGGTACCGAAGCCGATGGGATCTTTATAATAAGCGGCTTTTGTGGCAATAACATGTGACGGATAATTTACCGCCCAGATACCAGTAAGCATTGTGTCATTGCCGTTGTAAACAGCGATAACAGGGCTCATATAACCCGTACCTGTAAAGTTCCATGAATAGTCGGAAACAACAAAGCCTCTGAATCCCCATTCTTCACGGAGAAGTTCTTTAAGAAGTGCCGAACTTGAGCCGCACCACTTTGTTCCTATTCTGTTGAATGCGGACATAACGCCTCTGCAGTCTGCTTCCTTGATGGGAATTTCAAATGCCTTAAGATAGATTTCACGCATTGTCTGCTCATCAGCCCAGGTGAAAACGCCCTCACGGTGCGATTCCTGGTCATTCATTACAAAGTGCTTGATTGTTACAACAAGACCTTCGGAATTGCAACCCTGAATTATCGCAGTTGCCATCTTACCTGAAAGAAGCGGGTCTTCCGAGAAATATTCAAAGTTTCTGCCGCCTGCAGGATTTCTGTGGATATTGACACCGGGTGCATACCAGATATCAGTTCCCATATCTCTTGCTTCTTTGCCGACACCCGTACCCATTCTTTCTGCAAGCTCAACATTCCATGTGCAGGCAAGTGCGGTTTCGCAAGGATAAGCAGTACCGCTGTCAACAAAAACAAGACCGTTCTGTCCCTTGACGCTTGACGGACCGTCGTTATCCCAGGTCTGGGGAATACCGAGACGTTCAACTCCTCTTGTTCCGTATCCGCCGTCGATAACCATCATACACATTTCTTCAACGGTAAGCTGGTCAAGAAATGCGTCCCACAGAGTTTCATCTTTATAAACATCTTCAAGTGTTATTACTTCATCGTAAACAACGCCTGTTTTCGGCGCCTCACCCTCTGTCTGAGGTTCGGGAAGCTTGTCAACATTCTTGGTTTCCTTTGTTGCATCAAGCTGTCTGAATTCGGGGAATTCAGCATCCTTTCTTGAAAGCACGGGGAATCCGTTATAAACGTCATCAAAAAGATTTTTGATTTCCGTTCCCGTTACATTGTCATATTTCATTATTTTGTCGGATGCAACGGAATAATCAAACGATGCGATGTGTTCTCTTACGTTTTTACCGAGAATGATTTTATATGTACCTTTTTCAAGCACCCATGCCTGTGCATTCTTATGGTCATACGATGCCATATCGTCAACTTCGAATGTTACGGTAATATTCTGACTCTCGCCGGGCGCAAGAAGCTTTGATTTCGCATATCCGCCAAGGCAGATTGCACTCTTTTCAATTCCGCCCTCATAGTAAGGCGCACTGTAATATACCTGAACGGTTTCCTTACCGCTGACAGAGCCCGTGTTTGTTACTTTGGCAGTTACGGAAACAACACCGTCAGAAACGTTGTGTCCTGTCATTTCGGTTTCAAAGCTTGTGTATGAAAGTCCGTAGCCGAAAGGATACTGAACCTTGTCTTTTGCAAATGTTTCAAAATAACGGTAGCCGACATAAATACCCTCAAGATATTCAACATAATTACCGCCGCCGTTATATTTGTTCGAACCGAAGCACACGCTTGACGGATGGTCATCAACACTGTATGCAACAGTATCGGCAAGCTTGCCCGAGGGATTTATGTCACCCTTGAGCATTCTTGCAACTGCGGTCATACCGAATTCGCCGGGAATCCATACTATTGCGGCGGACTTGATGCTTTCATATTCATCAATCCAACCCATTTCCATAACGTTTGCAATGTTAAAAAGAACAATAACGTTTTCAAAAGTTTTGTCAACTTTTTCAATAATCGCAATTTCATCTTCACTTAAGCGAAGAACGGATTTTTCAAGGTCTTTACCCTCTGCACTGGTACGGCTTATCATAATAAGAGCAGTATCTGAATAATCCTTTGCATTTTTCATAATCTTGTCAGTAAGTTTTGAAACAGGAAGCTCCTTGAGTGAACTTTTCGCAAAAACAAGACCGAGAAGATTATTAACAACAGTATTATCCGTCTTGGGAATTTCGTTTGAGCCGCAGACTTTTTCGTAAAGCTTACGAAGTTCTGTGTTATATTCAATACCCTCTGCATCAAGAGCATCATAGAAGCTTACAGGGTTTTCTGAAACAACACAGCCCGAGCCTGAACCGCCGAAAAACGGACAAACCGAGCCTGCGCCGAAAACATTCAGCTTCTTTCCTTCAAGCGGAAGAAGATTGTCTTCATTTTTCAAAAGAACAATACCTTCGCCCTCAATATCAATTGCAGTCTGCGAAGTTTCCTTGATTATTTCGGGGTCAAGGTCACCGCTGAGAGCAAAAGCCTGCGGTGCGATTGTAAAAATCATTACCGCAACCACAAACACGGAAATAAGCTTGCTGAAAGTCTTTTTCATTTTTGCACCTCATCTCAAATTCAATATGGGTATGCTATGGCTTTATATTACAATACAGAATATACCGTGTCAATATAATTTTTATATATTTAAAACAAAAATTTCGGATTTATGAGTTTATTTTGTTGCAAACACAACAAAAAGTCGGCAGATTTTTTCTGCAGACTTCTTCTTTTTAATATGTAATTTTAAGTGTATTGATTTCGAAGGGCTTGAAGGCAAGAGAATTTCCGCTGAACTCTTCCTGAATTTCTTCAAGCATATTGGTAATTTCAACTTTCTTTGCGCCGTCAAAGAATTCAACGGGGCAGTTAACAAATGTACCCTCCGCTTCATAAAGTCTTGCAATGAATGCATTTTCACAATCCTCGCAAGGCTTGATTGCCTCAACAATAACGTTCGGTGCTTTGGGCAACACAAGTGCAACAGCTTCAAAATCACCCTTACCCGCAACAACGGGAATGTTAAGCTCATAAGCAGGTCTGATTACATTCTCGGCACTGAATCCGCCGTTATGGGGAAGGAACGAATAAACAGTCTTATGAAGTCCTTTATCACCTTCAATATCAGGTCTGTTACCGCCCTTGTGGAGTGAGAGACGCATATTTCCGCCCTCAACGCTGATTCCGTATTTGCTGTCATTGAGAATTGCAGCGCCGAAACGTGTTTCGGAAAGGTCTGTATACTTATGATTAACAACCTCAAATTTCGCCTTCTCAACGGAATCGTTTCTCGTTGTTGTTCTCATAACATTACCGTACTGAATTTCAAATCTTGCAAAATTATTGCGGATTGAAGTATCAAATGCTGTTTTGAGGAAACGGTGGTTATCCTGCCAATCCATAAGAGTATCAAAACGGATTTCAGCAGTGTCAGCAAAATAAATTGCATCCTGAATAACAGTTGACTTTTTGGTGATTTTATATTTGCTTCTGACAATCACAGCCGCCGCACCGTGCGAAACAATCTCACGGCTGACAAGCTCGGCGCAATCGTTGAATTTGCAGTCAAGGTCGGCATCAATATCCCAGTTATCCCAGGCATAAGGCAAATCCTCAGCAACAATAAATGTGTTGAGTGCATATCCGTCGCCTCTGACCTCTCTGCCTGTTTCTTTGTCAACGAGCGATTCGATATAGCCTTTTGCATCAAACTTTATATCTGCAAAAGGAGTTGAGATTGTATCATTACAAACTGTAATTTCACTGTTTTTGTCTGCTTCGCCCTTGATAAGATTTATTTTCAGCGTTGAGAAAGCAGGCACGGTAACACCGCTGATGATAAGGATATTCTTGCCGTCAAGATTTTTATACGACTGCTGTTTGCAGGGCATATCGGCAATCATACCCTCTTCACATTCAAGAAAAATCGGGTCGTTTCTGTCAAACGAAAGAGTGTTTGTGACAGTAACATAATCGCCTTTGCCTGTTACAGCTTCTTTGATAAGCTTTGCAGAAGTTTCAAGAAGTTCTCCCGTCTCCTTGAGCGACACCTTGTGTGCGGCATTTATACAGGTTCCCGGAAGAATATCGTGGAACTGGTTTATAAGAAGCTTTTCATAAAGAGGCTGTATATCTTTGTTATCAGCAATTTTTCCGTCTTTGACTGCATTGCTGACAGTCAGATATTCAAGGTCACGAAGAGCAAATTCGGATTTTCTGTTGTTACGCTTGATATTGTGCTGATTTGTAAGCGTACCTCTGTGAAGCTCAAGATAAAGCTCACCGACATACGTGTTAGGATTCTTTGCATCGGCTTCGATTTCTTTCATAAAATCGGTAACCGTTGTGTATTCCGCTTTTGCACAGCCGTTGAGGTCCTTTATTCTTCTTGCGGTTTCCGCCATTTCAAACTGCGGTCCGCCGCCACCGTCACCGTGTCCGTATGCGGCAAGTCTTTTGTTGGTTACATTTCTTTCCTTAAGTGTCTTATACTTTTTCGGATCACCCGTTACAGCTTCGTGAAGAACCGCAGGTGACGGCCAGCTTATTGTTCGGTTGAAATGGGTGAACACCTTTGTTCCGTCTATACCCTGCCAATAGAAGGTGTCGTACGGAAATTCATTGGTGTCATTCCAGTCAATCTTGGTTGTCAGGAAATAATCAACCGAACATCCCTTCATAATCTGAGGAATGGCACCGCTGTAGCCGAATGTATCGGGAAGCCAGAAGCTGTTTGAAGTGAAACCAAAATGCTTTCTTGTGAATCTCTGACCCCAAAGGAACTGTCTGACCATCGATTCACCCGATGTGATGTTACAGTCGCATTCAACCCAAACGCCGCCGTTGGGCTCATATCTTCCCTCGGCAACTTTCTGCTTTATATCCTCAAAAAGTTCAGGATAGTGCTTGAGTATCATATCTGAATGGCAGGCTGAACTCTGAACAAACTTGAATTCGGGATACTGCTGCATAAGAGAAATCTGGTTTGAATAAGTTCTTGCACACTTCTTGATTGTTTCTTCTGTTTTCCAAAGCCACGCAGTATCCATATGAGAATGTCCGATAATTCCGACACTCGGTGCTTCAGGTCCGTTTTTGACTGCAAGAACCTCTTTAAGGAAAGGATGCGCTTCTTTCAATGCGGCAACAAACGATTCTTCGTCGATGTCGTCATATGCATAATAAACTCTCTTATGAACCTCATAGAGAGCATTTATAAGCTGACCTCTTCTGAATGATGTTTCGGGAAGGGTTGCGGTAAGCTCATTGATGACTTTCAAATCAAAGAAAAATTCATTTATATATTCATCTTTTACGCAGATATCGAGACCGCCAAAACGATAAGTATAATCTTTAATAAGCTTGTCGTTCTGGCAAGGCATACAACCGTAATGAGTATGACCCGCATAAACCTCAAGCGCAATTTCTATCTTTTCTCCTGCTTTTGCATCCTTTTTGAGCATATCACAATAATGGTTTCCGTGACCTGTAAATACAATTTTGGTTGCAAAAGTGCCGAAAGGCTTACCGTTGACCCAGAGAAGCGATTCATAGCCTTCCGTATGAGGCATAATAAAAATATCTCTTCCGTCATATTCTTCGGGCACAACAAAATCCGCCTTGAGCCAGCAGAAAGCTTCCTCGCTACCCCAAGTGTCACCGCTTTCAAAAGGTACACATCGGGAATCATCGGGAATTTTATAAAGTCTTTCCTTTGTTTCAAGTTTCATTACTTTATCGATTTTGGCAATTTTCTTAAAGAGCAAAGGATTTAGGATATCTTCAAATCTTTTGAGTTTTTTGAGCATTCGCTCAACCTGTTTTTCTGTAAGCATAAAAACTTCCTTTCAGGAGACAATTTATAAAACTATAACACTATTTATTACAAAATACAACAATAAATTTCAAATTTTCCTCATTGATTTGTTGAGTCCGCTATTATATAATTTTAGTGTTGAAGAAAGGAGAAATTATTATGAAAATGGTGATACTGACAGCTCTCGGCGTGGGTGGAGCAACTTGTTTCGGTGCTTTACTCGGATTTGTTTTCAAAAAAATTTCTCACAAGTTTTCAGATATTGTTTTGTCATTTGCTGCAGGAGTTATGCTTGCCGCTGCAGTACTCGGTCTTATCATACCGTCACTCGAACACGGAAAAAATATTGTTACAACAGTTGTAGGCATTTTTGTCGGTGCAGTGTGTCTCAATCTTATTGATAAACTCGTACCCCATCTGCATAAGCTTGCAGGCACCGATACCGAAGCACATAAAAACGCAAATCTCAATAAGGTTTTGCTTTTTGTGACAGCAATCGCAATCCATAATCTTCCTGAGGGAATTGCGGCGGGTGTCAGTTTCGGTTCAGATGACACCTCACAAGCCTTTATCATAGCCGGCGGTATTGCTTTGCAGAATATTCCTGAGGGAATGGTTATAATCGGGCCCATGCTTGCAGCAGGAATCAAACCCGGTAAAACCTTTATTTATGCTATGATAACAGGTCTCGTTGAAGTTGTGGGTACGATAATCGGTTATTTTGCAGTCAGCCTTGCTGAATCTGTTCTTCCGTTCGCTCTTGCTCTTGCAGGCGGAACGATGCTCTACGTTATCAGCGATGAAATGATACCGGAAACCCACGCTCACGGCAGCGAACGGGGTGCAACATATTCACTGCTCGCCGGATTCTGCGTTATGCTTATCACGGATTTTCTTTTAGGATAAAAGATATCCCGCAACGTCTGTTATTTGTTCAGACATTGCGGGATTTTATTATTTTTTAGCAGGTTTTTTAACTTTGTTAAGAATTGCATTAACTTCAAGAATCTGCTCTTTGGTGAACTTTCCGCCAATCATTGAGAAAACTCTCTTGACTGTGAAGCCGCTTGCCATTGCATAAACGCCTTTTATCATTCCGATATCCACCTTGATACCGTCCATTTTGAAGCCTGCAACTTCAACGCCGTCTTTCTTATCTTTTTTACCTGAAGACATAGCTTTTTTAAGATTGAGAATAATCTTCACAGCCGCAACCTTGCCGCCGAATGTTGACATAATGTCACCGATTGTATCATTGATTGAGAATCTGCCGTCAGGCATTGTGATATCAAACCAGTTGATAACCTGACCTTCCTCTTTCATTATATATGCTTCATTCGGTTTATCAACCTTGCGGATTGTTGATGTATCTTCAAGGTCACCCGCTTTTGCAACAAGAACGGTTTCTCCCTCGTTCTTTACTTCAAAGTAGAAGAAAGGATACTTGCCCTTTGTCTGCTTACCGACACTCACGCCGTTTGCAAAAAGCTCAACTTCAGGCTGATTCGAATATACGGTTACCTTTGTTACATCTTCAACTCTGTCAATGTACTTTTTGCTGCAGAGATGAATCATCGGTTCGGGATTAAGCCAAGCCTTGTAAGCATAGAATGAATCCTTCTTATATTTTCTGTCGAAGGTTACAAGACCCTTATGATTCATTCCGTTTTCGCCGCCCTCTGCTCTTGCATCTGCGGCAAAGTCAAACATATTCCAAACGTGTGTTGCCCAGAGATAGGGTCTCTCTGCAATCTGCTTGATGAGTTCTTCGTGATAGAATGACTGATATTCTTCCGTATAGTCACCCTGAGTCGGAGTTGATGTATGCCAGTCAAGTGCTTCACAGCCGTATTCACTTATACCGATAGGCTTGTTGGGATATTTCTTATGGAAATCATCAAACCAAGGACCGTTCATATCGGTTGTTCCGCCGTACCATCCGAAATAATGGTTGTATGAAAGTATATCGCTGATATGAACATATTCTGAATCAATGGAACACATAGTAACCGAAGCAATGGTTGTCAGACGTGTTTTATCCATCTCGTGGCAAAGCTCATTAAGCTTTTTATGATTTCTGATGAGGTCAGGGTCATTAGCACCGGCAATGGTTATTTCGTTCGAAAGACCCCACACAACGATTGAAGGATGGTTATAATTCTGAACAATGAGTTCTTTCATCTGTGAAACAGTGTTATCATAACCGCCCGGCATATGTCTTGAAATATAAGGAATTTCAGCCCAGAGAACAAGACCCGCTTCATCACAAAGATCATAGAAAACCTGTGAATGCTGATAATGTGCAAGACGTATTGTTGTTGCGCCAACCTCAAGAATAAGGTCAAGGTCTTCTTTATGATGCTCAGGAAGAAGAGCGTTACCGATATCTTTTCTGTCCTGATGACGCGAAACGCCTCTGAGAGGATATTCCTCACCGTTGAGGAAAAATCCCTTTTCGGGATCAACTCTGAATGTACGGCAACCGAAACGGGTTGAAATTTGGTCGATTTCTTTGCCGTCCTTGATAAGTGTTGCAGTTGCAGTATAAAGATAAGGGTCTTTTCTGCCGTTCCAGAGATGAACATTTTCTATAGTTATTTTAACTTCGTCATCCTCTTCGCCTGTTGCGGTTGCAATAACTTCTCCGTCGGCAAGAATTTCATATTTTACGCTGCAGTCATCGTCTTCTTCAATGAAAGTTTTAATTTCAACAACTGCATCTTTACCCTTGATTTCGGGAGTTACCATAATTGAAGGCGAGCCGTAGTAATCAAGGTCAAAATGACTCTCGGGAACACCGATTACGCTGACATCTCGGTAAATTCCGCCGTAGAATGTGAAATCCGCATTCTGGGGATAAACTTTATCATTAGGTGAATTATTAACCGCCACGGCGAGAATATTTGTTTCTTTGATATCCTTGATTTCTGCTCTGAATGTTGAGTAACCGCCGTGATGTTCGCAGATTTTCTTTCCGTTCCAGAAAACCTCACATGATGAATTTACACCGTCAAACTGAAGATACTTGATGTCTCCGTCGGGAAGGTCTGCTGACTTGAGTTCTTTGGCAAACCAACAAGTACCTCTGTAATAATCATTACCACCGTCCTGACCGTCCTTACCGTTCCAAGTGTACGGAAGGTCAACAGCATTCCAATCAGAAGGAATGACTGCGGGTGCAGACTTTGCTTCCTTTGCAAAAAGCCAGCCCGCGTTAATCACTTTTATATTTCTCATAACAGCCTCCTAAAAGCTCATTTTTCCATTTTATTTATTATAACAAAAAAATAATTGAATTTCAATAAATTTATTTAAAACAAATAAATTATCAGATTGTGTCCTTTACTTTTTATTTACGTTATGATATATTATTTATGGTCGTGTGTTGAGAAAATCGAAGCATACAAAACAACAATATCAACAGACCAAGGCGAAGTGCTTTTGTCAACGGAAAGCACGAAGATATTGTTGTTATTTCGGGTGACAAAATGATTGAAGCACTCACTGACAATATTCCTCATAAAAATGCTATTCCACAATAACGGAGGGTTACAAATGAAAAAGCGCATATTTTCAATAATTCTTGCACTTTGCCTTGTTTTTGGCAGCGCACTCCCCGCTTTTGCGGCAAAGAGTTCAAATCCTCTCAAGTTTGACGAAAACGGAGAATTCACAATTCTTCATCTTTGCGACTGTCAGGACACATACCCCGCAAAAGAAAAAATGTTTACATATATCGAGTATATGCTTGATATTTACAAGCCCGACCTTGTAGTTCTCGGCGGAGACAATACTATCGGTCCCAAGGAAACAAAAGACGAAGCTATCAAAGAGCTTGTTACTCCTTTTGTTGAAAACGAAGTTTATTTCACACTTGTTTTCGGCAATCACGACCATGAGCAGGGCGTTGACAAGGACAAACTTCTCAAAATGTATCAGAAGCACGGCGGTAAATACTGCCTTGCATACGACGCAGACCCCTCTCTCACAGGCACCGCAACTCATAATCTTCCCGTACTTTCTTCGGACGGAAAGAAAGTAAAATTCAATGTATGGCTTTTTGACACAAACACTTATGCTTATGATGATAACAATCCTGAGAAGAGACTCGGATATGACAGCGTAAGAGAAGACCAGATAGAATGGTACAACGAAACATATGCAAAGCTTGAGAAAGAAGCGGGCGAAACCGTTCATTCACTTGCTTTCCAGCATATGGTGCCTCCCGAGGTTTATGAGGCAATGTTCCCCAAGTTTTTCATCGAAATGTCTCCCCTTACCGAGACCTACAACAACGGGAAAATCTATCCGATTTTCCTTCCCAAAACAAGTGCATTCAAGGGTCATCTTTTTGAGCCGCCCTCACCCGGTGTTTTCAACTACGGTCAGTATGATGCAATGCTTGAAAACGGTGATGTTACAGGTATTTTCGCAGGACACGACCACATCAACTCCTACGAAATAAAGTATAAGGGCATAAAGATAGTAAACACTCCCGGCATAACATTCCAGGCATACGGAAATGAATTCACAAGAGGAAGCCGAGTGATTACAGTTAATGAAGATAACACCGCTAAGTTTGACTCAGATGTTATTACCGTTAACAGACTTGCTCTTATGAACAAGGATTTTGCAAAAGATACGGACACAAGCCGCTTTACTGCAGGCTTCTGGGGTGTTCTCGGCAATGTTCTTCTTCTCCTTAAGAGAGTTTCAGGCATCGTGACCTGGATATTCTGATTATAATCGCAAACACGGTAACCGCCATTTCAACGGTTACCGTGTTATTATTTGACACTTGTACATAATGTATGGTATAATTTTCAAGTAAATAATTTATTGCAGAGGTGCGCTATGGCAAAATATAAAATAACCAATCCTTACCGTGAAGTTACATCTCTTATCGGTAATCCTGCTAACCATTACAAAACCAATCTTCATACACACTCAACCTACAGCGACGCAAACAACACAATGACCGAAATGATTGAAGCTTTTTATGATAACGATTTTGATATTCTTGCTTTTGCGGAGCACGGCATTTTCGGCAAGGAATGGGACAAGGATCCCTCTATCATTCCGCTTTTCCTTTTCCAGAATCTCTGGCACGGCAAAAGATGCCACCCCACAACAGAGCAGTATCACTCAATTCTTGACGGCACATACAAAACATCAAAGGATTTGCGCACAAAAAAAAGAGGTCTGATGTGCGTTCCCGATGCAATTGAAGCAAATATGTTCACTCTTATGAAAAACCACGTCAACGGTTATTTCACCGATGATGCCTGCGAAGGAATCTACGGCAAGGAAAATGATTTTGAAGAGCCTATCAGAAAAATTCAGAACAGCGGAGGCCTTTCACACATTAACCATCCCACCGACTGGCTTGGTGCAAGAGAAAATCCCGACTGCGGAACAAACCCCGACAATGTCCGCTATTTTGCCGATCTTCTCAGAAGATACCGTTCCTGCCTCGGAATAGAAGTTCTCAATATGTATGATATTCCCAACAGGTGTGACAGAATTCTCTGGGACAGTCTTCTGAAAACCCTTATTCCCGAAGGTAACAGAACAATTTGGGGATTTGCAAACAGCGATGCTCACAGAGTTTGCGAGGTTGACACGGCATTTATGGATTTCATTCTTCCCGAGTATTCAATCGGCAATCTGCGTCATGCGATGGAAAGCGGCAACTTCTTTGCAATCGCAAGATATGCAAAAAATGAACTCGGAGAGCATTTTGCAGGCTCGGGCGCATATCCCGTTGTCACCTCATTGAATGTTGACGAAGAAAAGCAGACAATATCATTAACCGGCATCAACTGCAACGCGATTGAATGGATTGCAGACGGAGAAATCATTCAGAGCGAAGAGCTTGAGAATGACGGTGAAATCACATCAACAATAAATCTTTCAGATTATGAGGATAAAATCAGCTGTTATGTCCGCGCGCAGCTTAAGGGCAACGGCGGAATATGTATGACGCAGGCATTCATCTGCGACGACGGAAACCTTGAAAGATTTATTGACGATAATCCGTCATCGTTCAATCCCCTCAAGGACACACAGACGCCCAGAGAAAAATTCAACAACACAAGACTCGGCGTCATTTATAACAAACTTTCAAAGAAATAAACTAATCGGACAACCTCTGATGAGGCTGTCCGATTGATTTTTATTTAGCAATTATTCTGTTAACTCCGAAAAGATTTTTGAAGAATGAGATAAGCTTTTGGAAGAAGCCTGCCTTTGAAACAAGTGTTACGGAGCCTTCAATTGAATCGCCGTTTTCATCAATGATTTCTTCTCCGTTTTCGTCAACAAGCTTGACAGTCACCTTAAAATCACCGTTTCCCGTTGAGGTTACAGCGCAGGTTTCCCCGTCCTCTGAAGGAGCGATTTTAACACCCGTTCCCTCAACACTCCATTCATAATAAACACCCTCGGGAAGTGAGGTTGCATCTGCGTGAAGAATGAGTGTATCACCGAAATTGATTGCTGAAACAGTCGGCTTTTTGATTTCAACAGCGGTATCGGGGTTTGCGATAAGAACAAATTTTGCAGTAAATGTCATATCCTTTGCAGGCATCTTTTCGGGCACATCGGGAGTCCAGCCCGCAAATGTATAGCCATCCTTAACGGGGTCGGCAGGTTTAGAAATTACGCTTTCTTCCTTAACTGTTTCCTGTGTCTTTTCGCCATCAACTATCCATTCAACGGTAAAATCTCTGGGAAGAACGGTTACTTCACAACTGTCTGTAAACGTACCGTTTTCGCCTGTTACATTAACCTTAAGTTCCGTCTCACCTATTTTATTTGCCTTTATTGTTACCCCTTTATCGGAATAGCTGACTTGGTTGATTGTACTTCCGTCAGTACCCCAGATCACGGTAACGTTGCTCGCATTTTCGGGATAAATTTTCACTTCAAACGAAAGAGTTGAACCGTTCAGCATTTCAACACTGTCTTTGTCTATTTCAACTTTTTCAATGCCGATAAGCTTCGGAATGTCTTTTTCATCGAGAAGGTCATTGCATATTGAGCATCTTTCTTCTTCCTTACCAAGCTCATCGAGTGTAGGTTCAACGGCAACCTTCCAGCCGCCGCTTGTGTGTCCCTTTGCATCTATTACTTCGCCGATTTCAGCTATAACACCGCACTCTGTATAATATTTGTCGCCTGTATAACCCTCGTTTGTGCAATCAGGCTCAGAAGCATCTCTGATTTCGGTCTTTGCCGAAAGATGCGAATGATAACTTCTTTTTGCATTGGCAAAAAACTGATTGTAATCATCAATCTGCATTTCTTTCCAGGTTATATCCGTACCCGCATAGCAGACAAGGCTTATATTAGTGCAGTTTCTGAAAGCCGAGCTTTCAACAATCTGGAGTGTTGATGGAATTGAAACTCTTTCAAGCTTAGTGCAGTTTTCAAAAGCCTGAGTATGAATGATTGTCAATCCTTCGGGAAGGCTGACATTCTTAACGTTTGACTCTTTGAATACGCCCTCGCCGATTTCGGTTACAAAATTGTTGTTTATGTACTGCGGAATAACAACAATACCGTTTTCGGGGATTTCGCAATCCGTTATTATAAGCTTGCCGTATTCATATTGATAAGTAAAAATTCCGCTCTTTCCCGTTTCAGCCGCAAATCCGAAAAATGATATGGTTGATAAAAGCATAACCACACAAAGGATTATCGCTGAAAATTTAAATGACTTCTTCATTTTTTCACCTCATATAATTCCTTGAGAAACATAATACCACACAATTCATTAAATATCAATATTTTTACCTTACCATTTTTTGCATCGGTTTATCTTGACTAGAATAAGCTGATTTGTTATTATTATAATGTAATTTTTATATTGGGAGTGTGTTTAATGGAAAACATCAGACAGGCTATCATCAGCGGAAAAACCGCTCTGGGCATAGAATTCGGTTCAACAAGAATCAAGGCGGTTCTCATTGACGAAAAGCACGAGCCCCTTGCATCGGGCAGCTTCGACTGGGAAAACAGCTACGATAACGGCGTGTGGACATATCCTCTTGAAAAAGTAACAGAGGGTATGCAGAGTGCATTTGCCGCGCTCAAAAAGAACGTAAACGAAAAATACGGCGTAAAGCTTGAAACAGTAGGTGCAATGGGCATCAGCGGTATGATGCACGGCTATCTTGCTTTTGATAAGGATGCAAATCTTCTCGCTCCTTTCAGAACCTGGAGAAACACAATAACAGCTAAAGCAGCAGAAGAACTCACCGCACTTTTTGATTTCAACATTCCTCAGCGCTGGAGCATAGCACATCTTTATCAGGCTATTCTCAACGGCGAAGAACACGTTAAAGATATCACATTCATCGCAACGCTTGCAACTTACGTTCATTGGAAGCTGACAGGCGTTAAGGCTATCGGTATCGGCGAAGCATCGGGAATGTTCCCCATCGACAGCAATACCAATGATTATGACAAAGAAATGCTTGTTAAGTTTGCAAATCTGATTGCAGACAAAGGATTCGATTGGAAAATCGAAGAAATTCTTCCTGAATGTATGGTTGCGGGCGAAAACGCAGGCGTGTTGACCGAAGAAGGCGCACTCTGGCTTGACCCCACGGGCGAATTCAAGGCAGGTATCACACTCTGCCCCCCCGAAGGTGACGCAGGCACAGGTATGGTTGCAACAAACTCCGTTGCGGAAAGAACAGGCAACATTTCTGCAGGCACATCAATCTTCCTTATGGTTGTTCTTGAAAAAGCTCTCTCAAAGCTTTATCCCGAGATTGATATGGTTACAACTCCCGCAGGCAGACCCGTTGCGATGGTACACTGCAACAATTGCTCAAGCGAAATCGATGCATGGGCAGGTCTTTTCACAACACTTTGCAAAGAAATGGGACTTGATGTAAGCATCTACAAGGTTCTTGACAAAATGTTTGAAAAGGCTCTTGAAGGCGACAAAGACTGCGGCGGTCTTATTCCCTTCAACTATCTTTCAGGCGAAGTTATAACAGGTCTTGATGCAGGTAAGCCTCTTTTTGTAAGAGGTCCCGAAAGCAAATTCAATTTCGCCAACTTCTCAAGAGCACAGCTTGCTTCTGCCGCTGCAACTCTCAGCATCGGTATGGAAATCCTCACAGATGAAAATGTTAAGGTTGACCGTCTTCTCGGTCACGGCGGATATTTTAAGGCTCCTCTTGCAGGTCAGACAATTATGTCTGCTGCACTCGGCGCACCTGTTTCTGTTATGAAGACAGCGGGTGAAGGCGGTCCCTGGGGTATGGCAACCCTTGCAAGCTATATGATTAACAAAGCGGAAGGTGAAAGCCTTGATGCTTACCTTGAAAGCAAGGTTTTTGCAGGATTTGAATCAACAGAAGTTGCTCCCAACGAGGCAGACGTTGAAGGATACAAGATATTCCTTGACAACTACAAAAAGGCTCTCGCAGTTGAAAAAGCGGCTGTTGAAGCTTTCTGATAAGGAGAATTGCAATGAAAAACAGAGAATTTTGGTTTATCGTCGGCAGCCAGCACCTTTACGGTCCTGAAGTACTTGACACCGTTGCACAGCGTGCAGCTGAAATGGCTGAAAAGATAAATTCAAGTAACCTTATCCCCTGCAAATTTATTTATAAAGCAACCGTAAAGACTCCTGATGAAGTTACAAATATAATCAAAGAAGCAAACTATGATGACAACTGCTGCGGTATTGTCACCTGGTGCCACACATTCAGTCCCAGCAAAATGTGGATAAACGGTTTTTCAATGCTTCAGAAACCCTACTGTCACTTTGCGACACAGTACAACCGTGAAATACCCAACGAAGAGATTGATATGGACTTTATGAATCTCAATCAGGCGGCTCACGGCGACAGAGAGCACGGTTTTATCGGCGCAAGAATGGGTATGCCCAGAAAAATCATTATGGGTTACTGGCAGGATAAAGCTCCTCTCAAAGAACTTGGTCTCTGGATGAGAAGCGCGGTCGGCTATGCAGAGAGCAAAAGTCTCAAAGTTGTCAGATTCGGCGATAATATGAGACAGGTTGCTGTTACAGAGGGCGACAAGGTGGGCGTTCAGATGAAACTCGGCTGGCAGGTTAACACATGGGCTGTCGGCGACCTTGTTGAGGTAATGAACAATGTCACAGAGGCTGAAATTGATGCTCTTATTGATGAATACAACGAAAAATATGATATGAACACCGATGATATCGCAACAGTCAGATATCAGGCTAAAGAAGAAATTGCAATCAGGAAGATTCTTGACAGAGAAGGTGCAAAGGCTTACACAAACACTTTCGAGGACCTTCACGGAATGGAACAGCTTCCCGGTCTTGCTTCACAGCGACTTATGGAGCAGGGATACGGTTACGGCGGCGAGGGCGACTGGAAAGTTTCCGCTATGACACGCATAATCAAAGCTATGTGTGAAGGTATGAACGGCGGAAGCGCATTTATGGAAGACTATACATACCACCTCACAGAAGGCAGTGAATATTCTCTCGGCGCACATATGCTTGAGGTCTGCCCCACACTTGCAGCTGACAAACCCAGAATAGAAGTTCATCCTCTGGGAATCGGCGGAAAGAATCCTCCCGCAAGACTTGTTTTTGAAGGCAAGGCAGGCAGCGGCGTTGTTGCTTCTCTTGTTGATATGGGCGGCAGACTCCGTCTTATCGTTCAGGATATAGAGGCTGTGAAACCCATTATGGAAATGCCCAACCTTCCCGTTGCAAGAGTTATGTGGAAAGCTATGCCCGACCTTTGCACAGGCGCAAAAATGTGGATTATGGCAGGCGGTGCTCACCATACAGTTCTTTCATATGATGCAACTCCTGAAATGCTTGAAGATTTTGCCGAGATGTGCGGAATTGAATATGTTCACATTTCAAAGAACACAACCGTTGAAGCTCTTAAGCAGCAGCTTTTCTTCTCGGATATCGCGTGGAAGCTTAAATAAAAATTTCACCCCCTAAACGGCAAAAATTATGCCGCTTAGGGGGATTTTTGCACCCATATCATTTATAAAACAAGGTATTTAACTAACGCCATCAATTCACGCATATAATTGGTCGGCACGGTATACCATTCAATATCAGCACCTGAATGAGTTGCTTGAACACCGATTGATTTTGCGATTCTCTCCGCACGGTAGATATGAAAACTATTAGTAATAAAAGCAAGTGAATAATCATCACAAAACTTTTCTGATAATATTTTAGCTGAAAACTCAAAATTCTCATATGTTGAGGTTGATTTATCTTCTTTTATTATTTTATCGGCAAATACACCCTTTGAGACAAGATAGCGTTCCATTGCCAAAGCCTCAGATATTTTTTCATCCTTGCCCTGCCCGCCCGACACAACAATAACAGCAGCAGGATTCTTTTGATGATATTCAACTGCTCGTTCAAGCCTGCTTGCCAAATCGGGGGTTATTTTGTCGCCGTCAAGACCTTTGCCGAGAACAATAACTGCATCTTCGGTGTAAGTAACATTGTCGTTGTTTCCGTAAACCGCAAGGCTGCCAGTGAGCGTAAACAAAACCAAAGAAAAACATAAAATCAATATGTGAACGACTCGTTTAAATCGGTTAAAGAAAATACCGTAGATAATTAACGCTAGTGTTATAACATATATTGGAACAAGTCCTATGCTGAATGGTGTAACAAAAAGCATTATCAAGCCATAAATCATCAATAAAAAGCCTGAACCGATAATGATGGTTCTTATAACTTTTTTCAAGCCTATTCCTCCAATCTTTGCGGACGATTCGTGAATCGCCCCTACACCGTATATTCTTTAAATAATAAACTCTGCAATTTCTTCAACGGTTTCCGCAATATAAGTTGCACCCGCTTTTTCAAGCTCTTCGCGGCTTCCGTAACCGAAAAGAACACCTATGCTGTCAATTCCGTTTTTGTTTGCGCCGATTATATCGTGTTCCCTGTCTCCAATCATCACAACAGCAGATTTATCAACTATTCCTGAATTTTCAAGCGCATATTCAATGACATCCGCTTTATTTGTTCTTGACCCGTCAAGATTCGCACCCGCTTCAAAGAAAAAATAATCGCTGAGCCCGAAATGACGAAGAATCTTTTTGGCAAACACTTCGGGTTTTGAGGTTGCAAGCACAATCTTTTTGCCGCTGTCGCAAAGCTTCTTCAAAAGGTTTTCAACACCGTCGTAAACTATATTTTCAAATATTCCTTTATCTCTGTAATATTCTCTGTAACATTCCACGGCTTTCAGTGATTCATCTTTTGAAAAGCCGTAGTATTTTTCAAAAGATTCGTGAAGCGGCGGACCGATAAATTTATAAAGCTGTGTTTTATCCTCTACAGTTATTCCGTATTTTTCCAACGCATAGGCAACGGAATTTGTTATCCCCTCTCCCGGGTCAGTCAATGTTCCGTCAAGGTCAAATAAAACAACGTTGTAATTCTTCATAATCATCTCCGTTTATCAAGAAAAAGGGCGGTCATAAAGACCGCCCCGAATAATTATTTAATGTTTGCTTTGAGAGTTTCAAGCTCTGCCTTGAGTGTTTCGGGAAGTCTGTCGAACTTGCCGTAGAACTCTTCGATACCTGCGATTTCATCTGCCCAAAGAGCATTGTCAACGCTGAGGATTTCTGCAAGCTGTGCATCGCTTACTTCATCTTCAATACCTTCAAGGTTGATGTCTTCAGCCTTGGGAACGAAGCCGATTGAAGTTTCGTCTGCATCTACCTTGCCTTCGCAACGGTCGATAATCCAATCAAGAACACGAAGGTTATCGCCGAAACCGGGCCACAGGAAGTTGCCGTCATCATCCTTACGGAACCAGTTAACGTTGAAGATCTTGGGAGCCTTTTCGGGGTCAAGACCTGCGCCGATGTTGATCCAATGCTGCCAGTAATCAGCCATATTGTAGCCGCAGAAGGGAAGCATTGCCATGGGGTCACGGCGAACAACGCCTACTGCACCTGCTGCTGCAGCAGTTGTTTCGGAAGCCATGATTGAACCAACGAATACGCCGTGGTTCCAGTCTCTTGACTGATAAACAAGGGGAGCAAGCTTTGCACGTCTGCCGCCGAATACGATAGCTGAGATGGGAACACCGTTGGGATTCTCAAATTCTGAGCTGATGCAGGGGCAGTTCTTTGCGGGAGCTGTGAAACGGCTGTTGGGATGAGCACCCTTTTCTTCGCTCTCCTGACCGTTCCAGGGATTGCCCTTCCACTCGATTGCGTTTGCGGGAGGATTCTTATCGAGACCTTCCCACCAAACTGTGTTATTGTCAAGATTATGAGCAACGTTGGTGAAGATTGTGCCCTTCATTGTTGATGCAAGAGCATTGGGGTTTGACTTAACGTTTGTGCCGGGAGCAACACCGAAGAAACCGTTTTCGGGGTTGATAGCATAAAGTCTGCCGTCTTCGCCCTTACGAATCCATGAAATGTCGTCGCCTACGCACCATACGCGGTAGCCCTTATTGTAATATCCCTCGGGAGGAATAAGCATGGCAAGGTTTGTCTTGCCGCAAGCTGAGGGGAATGCAGCGCAGATATATCTGATTTCGCCGTCGGGCTTCTGGAGACCGAGGATGAGCATATGCTCTGCCTGCCAGCCTTCGTTCTTACCCTGATATGAAGCAATACGAAGAGCAAAGCACTTCTTACCGAGAAGAACGTTTCCGCCGTAGCCTGAGTTAACTGAAATAATTGTGTTGTCCTGGGGGAACTGGCAGATGTATCTCTTCTCTTCATCAATGTCACATCTGCAGTGAAGACCGCGAACCCAGTCCTCGCTGTCGCCGAGTGCCTTGAGAACATCGGTGCCAACTCTTGTCATAATAGCCATGTTAAGAACAACATAGATTGAGTCTGTGAGCTCAATACCGATCTTTGAGAACTTTGAGCCAACGGGACCCATTGAATAAGGGATAACATACATTGTTCTGCCCTTGTAGCTGTCCTTTGCGATAGCATAAAGCATTTCATATGCTTCAGCGGGATCCATCCAGTTGTTTGTGGGGCCTGCTTCTTCCTTTGTGGGAGCGCAGATGAATGTTCTGCCTTCAACACGTGCAACGTCGTTTACAGCGGTGCGGTGAAGATAGCAGTCGGGAAGGATTTCCTGATTAAGCTTAATCATTTCGCCTGTTGAGCAAGCTTCTGCACGAAGAGCTTCAATCTGCTCCTCGCTGCCGTCAATCCATACGATCTTGTCAGGCTTAACGAGTTCAACTTTTTCGTTAATCCATAAAAGAACGCTCTTGTTGGTAGTCATATTTTCCATAGTTTTTCTCCTTTCTTGCAGAAAAGCCACTAAAATTAAACAAATTTATAAAGTTGAAATCGCTTGTTTTGTTACTGTTGACAGAAACAAAATAATGGTTTTCCAACCTTACCCATTTTAATTATATCATAGTTTTTAGTAAAGTCAATATTAACGTTGAATTTTGAATTAAAAAGTCACAAAAAATTCATTTTACGATAAAAAATATCGATATTTACTCATCAATAGGCATTGTTGCGAAAGCATTGAGGTCCAGACTTGCAATATTGCCGTTTTTGAATTCATAAAAAGCCTGTGCTCCGACCATAGCCGCGTTGTCTCCGCAAAGAGAAAGCTCGGGCATATAAAGCTGCCAGTTTTTCTCGTCACACACCTTCTGCATTCTTGCTCTCAGACGTGAATTTGCCGAAACACCGCCCGCCATAACAATTTTTTTAAATCCGTACTCCTCTGCCGCCTTGACGGAGTTATTGACAAGACAATCGGCAACGGTTTCGATGCACGATGCACCCAGATCGGGAATGCCTATCTCCTGGCCTTTCTGCTTAGCGTTATGAATGATATTCACAACGGCTGTTTTAAGACCCGAAAAGCTGAAATCATATTCGCTGCCGTCAACTCTGGGATGAGGAAGCTTATAAAGAGACGAATCGCCGTCTTTACTTACTCTGTCGAGGTTTACACCGCCAGGGTAATTCAGACCCATTGCTCTTGCGGCTTTATCCATACATTCGCCCGCCGCATCGTCCCTTGTTCTGCCGATAATCTTAAAATCCGTATAATCGTTAACAGCAACAATATGGCTGTGTCCGCCCGAAACTACAAGGCAGAGAAATGGCGGTTCAAGTTCAGCGTGAGAAATATAGTTTGCCGCAATATGCGAACGCAGATGATGAACGGGAATAAGCGGCAGACCTGTTGAATACGCAAGTCCTTTTGCAAAATTCACACCGACAAGCAACGCGCCGATAAGACCGGGTGCATAGGTCACGGCAATCGCATCAAGATCTTTATATGTCAGATTTGCGTCAGACACAGCCTTTGACACAACTCCGCTGATTGCCTGAGCATGCATTCTTGATGCAATTTCGGGAACGACGCCTCCGTATATAATATGCTCCTCAACTTGCGAAGCTATTACACTTGATAAAACTTTTCTTCCGTCCTCAACAACCGCAGCCGCGGTTTCATCGCATGAAGACTCAATTGCAAGAATTCTCATTTCAGTTACCTCGTACAAAATATTTGGTATAAATAATTCCGTCCTCCGTGGGGTCGGAATAGAAATTTTTTCTTATGCCAACTTGTTCAAATTTTTCAGAAACATAAAGCGAAATCGCCGCTTCATTGCTGCTGCGCACTTCAAGAGTTATAAATTCACAGTTTCTTTCCCATGCACCGTCACAGGCGTTCTGCAAAAGAAGCCGTCCGACTCCCCTGCCTCTGAACTGAGGAAAAACCGCAATGTTTGTTATATATGCCTCACCGCATATTTCCTGAACACCTAAATAGCCGAGCAAAGTACCGTTTTCTACAGCACAAATAAAATGCGAATCGGGATTTTCAAGCTCTTCTGCAAGAGATTTTTCGCTCCACGGCTGAGAAAAACATTCTTTCTCAAGCAAAGCAATCTGAGGAATAAGGTCTGCGGTCATTTTTTCAATAACCATTATTTTCCCTCCGAAACAATTTCGTCAAATTGCTCTTCAAGTGTATTTTTTATAAGGTTTGCGCAGATGATATACTCTTCAAGATTTCCGCCGTACGGGTCAGGTACACCGTTGCCGAGAACAAGCACTTTTTCACTTGGCACATACATTGAAAGACTTGCGGCATGTTCTTTTGTCATACAGACAAATTTATCCGTTTCATCAAGAATATATGCGGTTATTCTTCTTGCGCGGTGGGATGAGATGTCAACACCGAAACGTTCACAAGCCTTGACCGCGTTTATGGCGGGGTCATCACCTGTCATTGCAAAAAGACCGGCACTTGAACATTCAATATTATCAATATTCTTGTCCGAAACCATCTTCCGGAACAAGCCTTCAGCCATCGGACTTCTGCAGGTATTGCCCGTGCATACAAAAAGTATTTTCATTCTTTCACATCCTTATGATTTGGAATCATACCATGTTTTTCCGACACCTACATCCGCAAGCATACTAACTCTCATTTTAACGGCATTTTCCATTTCATTCTTGACAATCTGTGCAACCGCTTTTGCTTCTTCTTCAGGCGCTTCAACGATAAGCTCATCGTGTACCTGCATAATAAGTCTTGCTTTGAAGCACTGTTCGTTGAGCTTATTCCACACTCTTATCATTGCTATTTTGATAATGTCTGCCGCCGTGCCCTGAATAGGCATATTGAGAGCGACTCTTTCGCCGAACGCTCTCATCATTGCATTTGATGAAGAAAGCTCGGGAAGATATCTGCGACGGGCAAAAACAGTTTCAACATAACCGTTTTCCTTTGCTTTTTCAACAACGTCTTTCATATATTCTCTCACGCCGCTGAAATGAGCAAGATAGCCTTTGATATAGCTGTCTGCCTCCGCACGGCTGACACCGATATCCTTTGCGAGCGAAAATGCACCAATGCCGTAAACAATTCCGAAATTGACCGCCTTTGCACGGCTTCTCATAAGCGGTGTCACCATCATAAGAGGCATATTGAACACCTGGGAAGCGGTTATTGCGTGAATATCATCACCGTTATTGAAAGCATTCATCATTTCTTTATCGTTTGCAACGTGAGCAAGTACACGCAGTTCAATCTGCGAATAGTCGGCATCAATCAGCACGCAGCCGTCTTTCGCCTTAAAGAACTTTCTCATTTCCCTGCCCACCTGTGACCTCACAGGAATGTTCTGAAGATTAGGCTCTGTTGATGAAATTCTTCCCGTTCTTGTTTCGGTCTGATTGAGAGTTGAACGGATTCTTCCGTCATCACAGATTACTTTTAAGAGACCGTCACAGTAGGTTGATTTAAGCTTTGCATAGGTTCTGTATTCAAGAATTTTTGCAACAACGGGATATTCAGCCGCAAGTCCCTCAAGAACTTCTGCGTTTGTTGAATAGCCGTTCTTTGTTTTCTTCTTTGCGGGAAGCCCCATTTTTTCAAAAAGAGCCTCGCCGAGCTGTTTGGGAGAATTGAGATTAAATTCATATCCGACTTCGTCAAAAATCTCCGTCATCAGCTTTTCAATTCTTTCCTGCATATCCGAACCGAAGTTTTCAATTCCCTCGGCATCAACAAGAAAGCCTTCTTTTTCCATCGACGCAAGCACTCTTGCCAAGGGAAGCTCAATTTCATCAAGAAGTCTTGTCTGATTGTTTTCCTCTACGAGCGCATTCATCTTTTTGAACGCGACTGGAAGATATGCGGCAAATACAGATGCCTCATCGCATTCGGCTCCGGCATATTCTTCAATTACTCTTTTGATATCGTAAGCTCCCGATGAGGGATTGATTACATAAGCGGAAAGCATTGCATCGCCGCAGACTGAATTTATTTCAATGTCACTTCTGTAATCATAGAAAAATGCATAAAGCTGTTTTGAATTGTATGTGTATTTCCTTATTTCCTTATTAAATAAAAATTCCGAGCAGAATTCGGTATAGCCGTCATTTTCGGGCTCAACCTTTGCAACACCGTTTTCACTTGCAAAAAAGAAGATTCCGCTGTCAAAAATGAAATATGCTTCGGCATCCTTTTTCAGCTTGTTGTAAAAATATTTCAACTCTTCCTGTATAAAGCATTCCGTATTGACCGTTTCGCTGTCTTGCGAAGGAGTAATTCTTTCGGGCGCTTTCAGATCGAGCTTTTCAATCATTTTGAACATTTCAAGCTCGGCAAGAAGCTGTGTTGTTTTCACTGCGTCGACATTTTTCTGAACATAGTCGGAATAATCCTTGCTCACGGGTGCGTCAGTCCGGATTGTTCCGAGCTGACGGCTCAGATAAGCCATTTCACGGTCATTCACAAGCTTATCGTGAACACCTTTTTTGATATCAATTGTTTCAATATTACTGTAAATATCATCAATTGAGCCATATTTACTCACGAGGTCCTGAGCAGTTTTCTGACCGATACCCGCAACACCCGGTATGCAGTCAGATGTATCACCCATAAGAGCCTTCACATCAATGAGAAGCTCGGGATAAGAAACAAGATAATCCTCGGCAATTTTGGCTTTGTCATAGCAAACACTCTGAGGTCTGCCCATCTTTGTTGATGCAAGAAGAACATTGACATTATCACGTACAAGCTGAAGCGAATCTCTGTCCCCTGTTGCTATATAACAAAAATCGTTTTCACCGCAACCCGAGGCAAGAGTGCCGAGAATGTCATCGGCTTCCCAGCCTGCCGCTTCAAGAATTGTGTATCCCATAGCGGTAAGAAGATTTTTAAGCGGCGCCATCTGCTGTGCAAGTTCGGGAGGCATACCTTTTCTGTTCGCTTTGTATCCCGAATACATTTCGTGGCGGAAAGTCGGTGCTTTAACGTCAAATGCAATTGCAACAGCATCGGGCGAAACTTCTTCCTTGAGTTTCAGAAGTATATTGAGAAATCCGAAGATTCCGTTTGTAAACTGTTTTCCGTCTTTGGTTGTGAGAAGCTTTATTCCGTAGAATGCACGGTTGAGAATACTGTTTCCGTCAAGTGCCAATAACTTCATTCCAAATCACCTCATATTACATTATAACATATATTTTGTAAATTTCAGCATTTTTTTGAATTTTATTGAAAATAGTTTAAATAAATGATATTATATTTTTCAGTCAGTAAATTTACAGGAGACACTTGATGAAAATAGGTAATTTTGAAATAAAAGGATATGCCGCACTTGCACCGATGGCAGGGGTTGCTGACAGAGCATTCCGTGAGCTTTGCATTGACTACGGTGCAGCTTACGTCGTGAGCGAAATGGTAAGCTCAAAAGGACTTACAATGCACGACAGAAAATCTGATTCGCTAATGACACTCGGCGAAAAAGAAAAACCCGCGGCAGTACAGATTTTCGGCTGTGACCCCGAAACAATGGCTCAGGCGGCAAAAAAAGCGGAGCAGACAGGTTGCTGCGCAATCGACATAAATATGGGTTGTCCCGCACCGAAAATTGCGGGTAACGGCGGCGGAAGCGCACTGATGAAAGACCCGTTTCTTGCCGCAAAAATAACAGAAAAATGCGTCAATGCAGTTGAAATACCTGTTACTGTTAAAATTCGTACAGGTTGGGATGATGACAACCTGAATGCGGTTGAAATGGCAAAAATGCTTGAAAATGCAGGCGCCTCGGCACTCACTATACACGGAAGAACAAGAAAGCAGATGTACGCACCGCCCGTTAATATCGATATGATAAAGCAGGTAAAAGAGGCTCTGACAATTCCCGTTATCGGAAACGGCGACATCACGGATATTTATTCGGCAAAGAAAATGTATGAAGATACGGGATGCGATTTTATAATGATAGGCAGAGGCGCTTTGGGCGCCCCCTGGCTCTTTTCGCAGATAAATGCTTACCTAAAAAACGGAACAATTATTCCGGAACCAACTATTGAAGAAAAGATGAACGTGATGATTGAGCACATCCGTCAGCTTTGCGAATACAAAGGCGATTATGTTGGTATGAGAGAAGCGAGAAAGCACGCCGCGTGGTATATAAAAGGCATCAGGGGTGCCGCATCGCTCAGGCAGGAAATAGGTTCCCTTGAAACAATTGAACAGCTCAAAGAAATTGCGGAAAAGGTTATCAATTCCGTAAAATAAAAATAACCGACTGTTTTGCAGTCGGTTATTTTGCATATTAAACACATCAAAACGGCATTTTTAACATTCAATTCCGTGCATATCAACAAAATTTTGCAAGATTTTAAAATAACACTTGCAAAAATCATTCATATATTATAGAATGTAAAATGTTGCATTACACTTATCGGAGGTTTTTTCAATGGACATCAGAAATCTTTCCAAAGAACAGCTTGAGGAGCGTCTTTCCGCCCTCAAAAATAAATATGATTCATATAAGGCTCTCGGTCTTAAGCTCGATATGTCTCGCGGCAAACCCGGTGCTGACCAGCTTGACCTTGCAAACGATATGCTTGACCCCGCACTCCTCGGCGATTTCAAGGCATCAAACGGCTTTGAGACCCGCAACTACGGAATTCTTGACGGTATTCCCGAATGCAAGCAGCTTTTTGCCGAGATACTCGACGTGCCCGCAGACAATGTAATCGTATTCGGAAACGCAAGTCTTACTATTATGTATGACTACATTGCACAGTGTATGCTTTTCGGCGCAGGTGCAGAGCCCTGGAGCAAGCAGGACGGAATAAAGTTTATCTGCCCCGTTCCCGGTTATGACAGACATTTCTCAATTCTTGAGCATTTCGGAATTGAAATGATAAATGTTCCCACAGATGAAAACGGACCCGATATGGATATGATTGACGAGCTTGTCAAGGATGAAAAGGTAAAGGGTATTATCTGCGTTCCCATGTACTCAAACCCCACAGGTATAACCTATTCCGATGAGACCGTTGAGCGTTTCGCTTCTCTCAAGCCTGCCGCAAAGGATTTCAGAGTTATCTGGGATAATGCATACTGTGTTCACCATATCAGCGATAATCACGATGTTCTTCTCAACATCTTTGATGCTGCAAAGAAAAACGGCACAGAGGATTATTTTATTGAAGTAACATCAACTTCAAAGATTTCATTCCCCGGTGCGGGTGTTGCTGCTCTTGCGGCATCAGATGCAAATATTTCCGCAATCAAAAATAGAATGACTGTTCAGACTATCGGTTACGACAAAATAAATCAGCTCCGCCACGCAAGATATTTCAAGGACAAAGCCGGAATTGATGCTCATATGGATAAACTCGGTGCTTTGCTCAAACCTAAGTTCGATGCTGTTCTTGATGCATTCAATGAGAATCTTGCTGACAAGGGCATTGCTTACTGGACCGTTCCCAACGGCGGCTATTTCATAAGCCTTGACGTTATCGGCGGCGCAAAAAAGACCGTTGCTCTTTGCAAGGAAGCAGGCGTCACCCTCACAGGCGCAGGCGCAACATTCCCCTACGGCAACGACCCCGAAGATAAAAATATCCGCATTGCCCCCACCTTCCCGTCAAGGGACGAACTCTGCAAAGCGGTTGAGATTCTTTGCCTTTGCGTTGAAATCACCGCAATTGAAAAGCTTCTCGCTTAAATAAAATTCATAAAGAATTCTACAATCCGATTAACCGAGTCTTTCAAAGACTCGGTTTTTTGTTTCTGTTATAATTTTGCACCGCAAAAGCTTTGCTTATACGGTTAAAATATAATAATATTATTTTTATTATTCATTATCCTTGACATTATCAGACAGATTCTGCATAATAAAATTGATTGTTGTTATATTAAAACATTCGGAGGAAAATCAAATGTCTGTTTTTAACATCTTTACTTTACTCGGCGGTCTTGCTTTCTTTCTTTTCGGAATGAGCACCATGAGCAACGGTCTTGAAAGAGTTGCGGGCGGAAAGCTTGAGTCCATTCTGAAAAAAATGACTGATAAGCCCCTTAAAGGTCTTGTTCTCGGTGCAGGTATAACAGCTGTAATTCAGTCTTCATCGGCTGTTACGGTTATGCTTGTCGGTCTTGTTAACTCGGGCATTATGAAGCTGAGCCAAAGCATCGGCGTTATTATGGGTTCAAACATAGGGACAACAATAACAGCCTGGATTCTTTCTCTTGCCGGAATTGAAAGTGACAGTTTCTGGGTCAGTATCCTCAAACCGGCAAACTTCTCTCCTCTCATTGCTCTTGCAGGTATAATTCTTATAATGTCGGCAAAGAAAAGCCGTTCAAAGGATATCGGTTCGGTTATGATGGGATTTGCCGTGCTTATGACCGGTATGGAGCTTATGAGCAGTTCTATGGACCCGCTTGCTGAAAGCGAGGGTTTCAAGAATGCAATGACACTTTTCAACAATCCCCTTTTCGGTCTTGCAATCGGTGCGATTCTTACGGGTGTTATTCAAAGCTCCTCTGCAACGGTCGGTATTCTTCAGGCTCTTTCAATAACAGGCGGAATTTCATACGGAATGGCTATTCCAATTATTATGGGTCAGAACATCGGTACCTGCGTAACTTCTCTTATTTCCAGCATCGGAGTCAACAAATCCGCAAAAAGAGTTGCTGTTATTCATGTTTACTTCAATATTTTCGGAACGGCATTTTATCTCTCTCTTTATTATATTCTCGACGCTATATTTAAATTCACATTTACCGATTTTGCAATTGACCCCCTCGGCATTGCAATTGTTCACACCATATTCAACGTTGCAACAACCGTACTTCTTTTCCCGTTCATTAAGCAGATTGAAAAGCTCGCAATTAAAACAGTTAAAAATAAAGCAAATAAACCAAAAGATGTTTTCCTTGACGAAAGACTTCTTGCAACTCCCTCTCTTGCAGTTTCCGAATGCAGAAACTACACCTCCCAGATGGCGGTTATTGCAGAAAATACTATGATAAAAGCCGTTTCTCTGCTTGATAATTATTCATCAAAGCTTGCGGATGAAATAAAGGAAGACGAACAAAAGCTTGATAACTACGAGGATAAGCTCGGAACATTCCTTGTCAAGATTTCAAGCCAGCAGCTCAGCGATGCAGACAGCCACACGGTTTCAACTCTGCTTCACACCATCGGCGATTTTGAGAGAATCGGCGACCACGCTCTGAACATCGTTAAGGTTGCAAAAGAAATTTCGGATAAAAACATCAGTTTTTCCGAGCAGGCACAAAAAGAGCTTAAGGTGGCTCTTGAAGCAATCAAAGAAATCCTTTCAATGACGGTAAAAGCATTCTGCGAAGGCAACCTTGCTCTTGCGCTTGATGTTGAGCCTCTTGAACAGGTTATTGACAAAATGCTTTCGGAAATCAAGAAAAGACATATCAACAGACTCACCGGCGGCAGTTGTACGATTGAGCTTGGCTTTGTGCTTTCAGACCTTCTTACAAATTACGAAAGAGTTTCCGACCACTGTTCAAACATTGCGGTCTGCATAATTCAGATAAGCAAATCCGTATTTGATACTCACGAATACCTCAACGAATACAAAAATGCCGGTGGCGAACACTTCACAAACGCATTCAATGAATACAAAGAAAAATATATTCTTCCCTAAGGTGATAATATGAAAAAATTTTCATCAATTTTAATAGCAATTATGAGCGTTGCAATTCTTTTTTGCAGCTGCAACACAAACAGTCAGACCAACACAACAACTCAAGAAACACCTCAGGCACAGGATATTTTCGCTCTTTCTGAAATCGGCGAAGGCGAAAAAAGCTTTATTCTTGAAGTTCAGACCGAAGAGGGAGAGACGCATTCAATCAATGTAAAAACAAATAAACAGACCGTCGGTGAAGCACTTTCGGAATATGCAATCATCGACGGCGAGCAAGGCCCTTACGGATTATATATCAAATATGTAAACGGAATTCTGGCCGACTACAACATCAACGGTGCTTACTGGGCATTCTACATAAACGGTGAACTTGCTTCGCAAGGCGCAGACCTCACAGAAATAAACGAGAATTATATTTATTCATTCAGATTTGAAAAAGCATAAAAAAGAAAGAAATGCGTGTGTCAGGAGACACACGCATTTTAATTTTTTTAAATATCAAACAAAAGCTTCTGATATGTGGGATACGGCCAGTATTTTTCGCAGACACAAAGTTCGGCTTCGTCAACTGACTCACGCAGATTTTTCATATCGGCAATAATAACCGACTTATACATTTCTGCCTTTTCAGATGCCAGAGAAACTGTTTTGACATTTTCGGAATCATCCGCAAGCTTTGCAACTCTTTCAAAAATTTCAGTAGTAAGCTTTGAAAGCTTTTCTGCTGTTTTTTCTTCATAGGTACAATCTGCAAAAGCAAACGTATTTTTCTTTGCTGTTATTGTTTCACAAAGCTGTCTTGTATAAGCCGAAATTGCGGGAAGAATGTCCTTGTTAACCATATCAATCATTGTCATTGATTCAATGTTGATTGTCTTGCAATAGGTTTCAAGATATATTTCGTAACGGGATTCAAGCTCTGTTCTGTTGAAAACCTTGTGGTTTTCAAAAAGCTCAACATTCTTATCAGCAATAAGACAGGGAAGGCAGTCGGGAGTTGTGGGAAGATTATAAAGTCCCCTCTTCTCAGCTTCCTTTACCCATTCATCATCATAACCGTTACCGTTGAAAATGATTCTCTTGTGGTCCTTGATTGTTTTCTTGATGAGTGCATGAAGAGCCTCTTCGAAATTATCAACATTCTCAAGTCTGTCTGCATAGGATTTGAGAGATTCTGCAACCGCTGTATTAAGAACTATGTTTGCACTTGAAATTGAGCTTGCAGAGCCAAGCATTCTGAATTCAAACTTATTACCCGTAAAAGCAAAAGGTGAAGTTCTGTTTCTGTCTGTTGTGTCCTTGGGGAATCTGGGAAGAACATGAACACCGACCTTCATCTGGACCTTTTCTTTAGCATCATATGCGGTATCGTTTTCAATAGCCTCAAGGATTTCGTTAAGCTCATCGCCCAGGAACATAGAAACAATTGCGGGCGGTGCTTCGTTTGCACCGAGACGGTGGTCATTGCCCGCTGTTGCAACGGAGAAGCGAAGCAAATCCTGATAATTGTCAACCGCCTTGATTACCGCGCAAAGGAAAAGCAGGAACTGAGCATTTTCATAAGGTGTTTCACCGGGTTCAAGAAGGTTTACACCCTTATTGGTTGAAAGAGACCAGTTGTTATGCTTACCGCTTCCGTTAACACCCGCAAAAGGCTTTTCGTGAAGAAGACAAACCATTCCGTGCTTTCTTGCAACCTTCTGCATAAGCTCCATAATGAGCTGATTATGGTCTGTAGCAATGTTTGTTGTTACAAAAATCGGAGCAAGCTCGTGCTGTGCGGGTGCCGCCTCGTTATGTTCGGTCTTTGCGAGAATTCCGAGTTTCCAGAGTTCTTCATCAAGCTCTTTCATAAATGCGGCAACTCTCGGCTTGATTGTTCCGAAATAGTGGTCATCCATTTCCTGACCCTTGGGAGGCTTTGCGCCGAAAAGTGTTCTGCCTGTAAATTTAAGGTCTTTTCTCTGATCAAAAAGTTCTTTGTCAACAAGGAAATATTCCTGTTCAGGGCCGACAGTTGTTTTGACACTTGTTACTTCCTGTCCGAAAAGCTTGAGTATTCTGACAGTCTGTTTGCTGATTGCTTCCATTGAACGGAGAAGCGGCGTTTTTTTGTCAAGCGCCTCGCCGCCGTATGAACAGAAAGCGGTGGGAATGAACAACACGCCCTCTTTTATGAATGCATATGAAGTGGGGTCCCAAGCGGTGTATCCTCTTGCTTCAAAGGTTGCTCGAAGACCGCCCGAAGGAAAACTTGATGCATCGGATTCACCCTTTACAAGCTCTTTACCCGAAAACTCCATAATTACATTACTGTCTGATGTGGGAGAAATAAAGCTGTCGTGCTTTTCAGCTGTGATTCCCGTCATAGGTTGGAACCAATGAGTATAATGGGTTGCGCCGTTTTCAACAGCCCAATCCTTCATTGCATTGGCAACAACATTGGCAACTGCAATATCAAGACGTTTTCCGTCCTGAATAGTCTTTTTCATTGCCTTGTATGTCTCTTTCGGCAATCTTGCTTTCATGGTGTTATCATCAAACACCATTGAGCCGAAATAATCGGGAACACTTCTCATTTCTTTCTCTCCGTTTCTTTAAAAACACTTAAGGTAAATATAATAATCCTAACCTTAAAAACACACTTTAGTATATCGTCAAAATCCGTCAAAATCAAGGATTTTTCTCTGTTATAAAGCATATTCTCGCAATGTCACAATAACCAAACTCTATAACAGATTGTTTTTGTAAAAATTATTTATAATCTTCAGGATTTATACTGTCAATTCTCTTAAGCCACAGATTGCTGTTTGCGTCCGAAGGCATAACCCATTCATTTTTCGGAGAAAGTCCGACACTTCCGAGCATTACACCGTCAGGCACGCAGTTTCTCTTGAACTGCTGGGTAAAGAATCTGCGATAGAATATTCTGAGCCATTTGAGAATTGTCTGCGCATCGAAATCGTTTGCAAAGGCTTTTACTGCGAGCGCAAATACCTTTTCAGGCTCAAAGCCGTAGCGCAGATGATAATAAATAAAGAAATCATGCAACGCATAGGGACCGACAATGCTTTCGGTCTGCTGAGCAATTTTACCGTCGGCATCGGGCGGAAGAAGCTCGGGACTGATAGGTGTATCAAGTATATCCCGCAGACAGTCAGTTCCGTCAACAAAAACGCTGTGTTTTATCAGACTGTCAATTATCCATCTGATTAAAGTTTTGGGGACGTTTGAATTCACCGAATACATACTCATATGGTCGCCGTTATAGGTACACCAGCCGAGTGCAAGCTCACTCAGATCTCCCGTTCCGATAACGATACCGTTTGATTTGCCCGCATAATCCATAAGAACCTGCGTTCTTTCTCTTGCCTGCGCATTCTCATAGGTCGCATCGTAATTATTGATATTCTGTCCGATATCCTCAAAATGCTGAATGCAAGCATCTTTGATATTGATTTCAAGGGAAGTTATTCCGAGCGCATTCATCAGAGAAAGCGCGTTATTATAGGTTCTGTCTGTTGTTCCGAAGCAAGGCATTGTAATACCGATAACATCGGTAAGAGGTCTGCCGAGTTCTTTCATAGCCTGAACGCTGACAAGAAGAGCAAGCGTTGAATCAAGACCACCTGAAATACCGATAACCGCCTTACTTCCTGTTTTTTGAAGGCGTTTTTTGAGACCTGCAACCTGAATTGAGAAAATTTCAAGACATCTTTCAATTCTTTCTTTTTCATTCGAAGGAATAAACGGAAGTTTTCTTACCTTTGCATATTCTCCGTTTGATTTTGAAGAATTCTTTGCAACGTAAACAGTTCTGATTTCTTCAGTCTGTACAGCACCTTTACACAAGTTGAACACGGAGTTTTTCTTTCTGTCATAATTTATCTTTCCGAGATCAACGTCGCAAACCGTCATATAATCAGTTGATACCGATTCTTCAAGTTCGGACAAAACACATCCGTTTTCACATATTGCGCTGTAACCCGAATAGACGCACTCCGAGGTTGATTCATTACATCCCGCAGAGCAAACGGAATAAACACAAATGTTGTTTGCTGAATTGTTCTTTATTATGTCTTTAACTGATTGAGTGCTTCCGACGGTCTTTTTGACCGCTGAAACGTTGACAATAATCTGTGCACCCGCAAGGCAAAGCAAAGCTGATGGAGCAACGGGAGCAAGACTATCCGATGATACTTCAACACCGATTTTAACACCCGAGCAATCAAAAACAAGGGTTCCTACAGGTATATCATATTCCTTATCACATCCGAAAAATGACGAGCTTACGGTTTTGTTTTCAATCGAAGCGCCCGATGAAAAATGTCTGTCATTGCCGACAAAGGTTTTGGGGATTATGCCTTTGATTTCACCGTTATGAATCATAAACGCGCAGTTATAAACAGCATCTCCGAATTCAATCGGTGCGCCGATAACAGCAAGAATATCCTCATCAGCTGTTGACTTTGCTATATTGCAGACAGCTTTTTTTGCTTCATCAAGCAATGTTCTCTGCATAAAAAGGTCGCCGCATGTGCAGCCTGTTACGCAAAGCTCGGGAAAGCTTATAATATCAACATTTCTTTTGCAGGCAAGGTCAATGAATTCCGTAATCTGCTCCGCATTGAAATCAACATCCGCAACCTCAACATCGGGCACCGCACAAGCCATTCTGAAATAATCAAACATAATCAAAACCTCTTTTCGGGTTAAATCAACAATATGTCATTTTATTTTATCATATATTAGTCAGATTGTCAAAGTATAGATTGACTTTAGATATAAAAACTGATAAACTTACCTTTTGTAAAGAAGGTGTTTTTATGAACGAAAACGCAATCAAAAAACGTGATTTGCGTATAATTTTTATATGCTGGCTTGCCTACACAGCGGCATATGTCGGCAGACTTAACTATAACGCTTCAATAGTTGCTCTGATTTCAGACCTCGGCGTTACAAAAGCGGAAGCAGGACTTGTAAGCTCATTTTTCTTTTTTGCCTACGGCGCAGGTCAGCTTGTAAACGGTATATTATCGAAGAAATACAACGCAAAAATAATGATATTTGCTTCCCTTATAATATCCGCCGTTTTAAATCTGATTATGCCGCTTTGCAGCGACATTTCGGTTATGAAATTTGTCTGGATGTTCAACGGAATGGCTCAGTCCGTTTTGTGGAGCACACTTATTAAAACCCTTTCAGATTTGGTTTCGGAGAAAATGCTTCCGAAAGCAATTCTTGTTATGAGCACAACCGTTGCTGTGGGTACTTTTGTTTCTTACGGTGTTTCCGCACTCTGCGTTAATTTCGGCGCTTGGCAGACTGTTTTCTATATTGCATCCGCGGTTCTTGCAATCAGCGCGGTAGTCTGGATTTCGCTTTTCGGCAAAAACGAAAAATCCGCACCTGTCGAAGAAATCAGGAAAAATGAAAAAGTAAGAATGGGCAAAGGCATTATTATCGCCCTTGTTGTAACGGCATTTGCGGGAATGGCAAACGGCTTCATCAAAGACGGTATCAACACCTGGGTGCCATCCGTACTTTATGAAGAATTTGATGTCTCGCAGTCATTCTCAATTCTTCTTACACTTCTTCTGCCGCTTCTTTCAACCTTTGGTGCGGCAATAATCAAAAAGATTCACGAAAAAATCGAATCTCACGCAGTAATGAACTGTATTATGTTTGCATTTTCTGCACTTATCTGCGGCGGCGTTCTTCTTTCAATAAAAATCCACAGTCTTGCCGCAGTTATGGTTTGCTTTGTTCTTGTTGCATGTGCAATGGCTATGATAAACAATGTTATAACAAGTATGTTTGCTCTTGACAACCGCCGCTTGCTCAATGCTGGCTTTGCTGCGGGGCTTCTTAACACTTTCTGCTACATAGGAAGCACAACAACCACATATGCTCTCGGTGCTGTTTCGCAGTCAAGCGGCTGGAATGTTGTTTTTATTATTATGCTTTCCGTTTGTGCCGTTGCGTCAACAATATGCTTTTTCGGAAGCATTATTCATAAAAGAATGGAGAAACAAAAATGAATTTCAGATTTGCCGAAAGAAAAGACACGAAAAAAATCCTGTTTTTCATTAAAGAACTCGCAGCATACGAGCGTATGGAAAACGAAGTTGTTGCAACCGCGGAGCTTCTCGAAGAATGGATTTTTGACAAGAAAAAAGCAGAGGTTATTTTTGCTCTTGACGGCGAAACCGAGGTTGGATTTGCGCTTTTCTTTCATAATTTTTCAACATTTCTCGGCAGGTCGGGAATTTATCTTGAAGATTTATTCGTTCTGCCCGATTACAGAGGCCGCGGCTTCGGAAAAGGTCTTCTCAAAGAGCTGGCAAAAATCACGGTTGAACGCGGATGCGGCAGACTTGAATGGTGCTGCCTTGATTGGAACAAGCCGAGCATTGATTTTTACCTTTCACTGGATGCACAGCAGCTTAATGACTGGACAATTTATCGGTTAACCGGAGATTCACTCAAAAAAATGTCTGAATGAGAGGAGTTTTAACATTGAAAAAACCTACAGTAACATGGCACGCAGGCGCAATGAAAACACAGCCCAATTCCCTTGATTCAATTGAAATTGTAATAAAAAACAATGCAGAAATCATTGAGGTTGATGTAACTTTCAGACCTGACGGAACCCCCGTTATCATTCACTCCGCTTCCCCCGCACAAAATGAAGGTGTTTTGTTGGAAGATGCAATAAAGCTTCTCTCCGGATGCGATTGCAGGGTTAATCTTGACCTCAAATCAACGGCAAATCTTTCTTCTGTTGATGAGATAATCAACAAATATCAGATGATGAACAGAGTGTTTTATACAGGTGTTTTTGAAGATTGGGTTGACACCGTAAAAAGCAATTCGTCAATCCCCTATTATCTGAATTATCCCGTAAAAAAGAAAAGCGATGCACAGGCTGTTGCCGACAAAGCAAAATCTCTCGGTGTTATCGGAATCAATGCAAATTTCAGAGGAGTAACAAAGAACTTTGTTGATATTATTCATCAGAACTCACTTGAGGTTTCGCTCTGGACACCGAACACAAGAATGAAAATGAGAAAAACAGCTCGCACAAATCCTGATAATATAACAACAAAACGCCCCGATTTGCTGAATAAAATACTTAAATAATAAATTGCCGCTGTAAGCACAAAGCTTACAGCGGTTTTTTCAGTTAATCTCATCAAACATAATTTTTATCATCTTTGTGCTGTTAAGGCAGACATCGGTATTGCCGCTGTGATAATAAGCAACAAGAAATCCGCCCTCAACCTCAATTACAGCAGGATAGCAATAACCGTTATCAAGGTCATCTTCAATATAATAAACATTCTCTTTTTTGAATGTTGCCCCCTTATCCGTGCTTACTGCAATGACATATGGGGTTCTTCCCCAAGGCTCGTTTTCGGGTCTGAGAACGTGCTCTGGTACGGGGTTAAAAACAGAAACAGTATATTTTCCCGCATCTTTTATCAGCATCGGCGAGCAGGGTGATGAAAAGAAAAGGTTGGGTGACGGTTCATTCCAGGTTATTCCGCCGTCATTTGAAAATGCCTCAAACTGAAAGCCGAGACTTGTTCTGATGTAGCACCACAGTCTGCCGTCGGAAAGCTCATAAAGACCAGGTTCCTCATAACCGTCGGGATTGCCGGCAAATGGACATTTGAACTCTGTCTCTGTTTTATACCAGCTTGCTCCGTCGTCATCTGAAATGATGAAACATATTTCGCCGGGCATAAAATCCTTGTGCTCAGTCAGTACGGTATGTCTTGCAAGAGGAAGTATTATTCTGCCGTTTTTAAGCATTTTAACTCTGTCATTGTTAATAACGTAATAATCCTGAACATCAAGGCAATCCATACAGCTTACGGGTTCACTCCATGTTTCCCCTTCATCAGCCGAACGTGTCAGTACAACTTTGTCCGTTCCGTCCGCATTTTTCACAATATAAAATGCACCGATATCTCCGTTTTGCATTCTCAGAAAAGACAGGCACATTATGTTCTTTGCTGTTTCGGGTTTCGTAAAGAGTATTTTTTTATTCTTCCATGTTTCGCCCTCGTCGGATGAAAACAAAGCAGCCATTTGTGCGTGTGCATCATCTTCCCAGTCATTACCGATAAACTCGGTATATCCGAACATAATATTGCCGTTTTTGAGCCTTATAAATGCTCCCTCACCGTTTCTGGGATTACCCTCAGATGTGCCGATAAAAAGCACCTGTCTGCCGATTTTTTTCAATATAATCAACCTGCTTTCTTTTTAATTGTGCATTATATCCTTTTCATCAGTTTGAAATATTCGCCGTTTTCGTCCGCCTTTTCACAGCAGAATTCACCGTAACAGCTGACGGTTAAATTAAAATCACCGCTGAAATCATTCTTTGTAAGTGTCGGAACATCGGATATACCGTATCTTTCTTTCATCCAAACACGGAATTTTCCAAATCTCATATCTGAAAACGAACCAAAAAGGTCATGATGCATCCATTCCTGAGTTATACCGCCGCAAACCTGATACCCCGCAATTCTCCCTGAATAATCTGAACTGCGAATATGTGAAACCAGCTTTTTAAGAAGCTCAGCGCCGTCATTTCTGAACAAATCTGAATATAAGGATTCCCTTTTGCCTGTCGGAGTTTCAACTGTTTCGTAAGGATTCTTTTCAATCAGCCACCGAGGCATTGCAATGTTGATTCTCGGAAAAATGAACGCCTCGGGACACTCGGAAAGAATACGTTTAACAGTACCGTCAAATTCGGAATAATCAGGTTCCTGTTTCTCAAAAGCACCTGTTCTGAACGGTGTGAATCCCGTGTTGTTGTTTATGGGTAAATCCACAAATGAAACATTCACGAAAAACATTAGGTATCCGCTGTTTATAAAATCGGAATACTCTGCGAGTTCCTAAAATATGTTGTATAGGCAATCGGAGAATGTAATGCTCCGTCAATGCAAATGTAAGGCTTTCCGTTTTTGAATTGAATATTGCTTTTCAGCGCGTGCCTCACAACAATTTCAAATATTCATCCGCTTCTTCTCTTGATTTAAAAACAATAATATGTTTTTCCGCCTTGTATTTATCAAGTAATTCATAAATACCCGGCAGATATTTTACAGAAAACTCTTCAATACTCTTCTTGAATACAGGGTCTAATTCCGTTTCAATCCAAGGCAAATCGTAACGGCCTTTGCCGAGTCTTTCCGTCGCGCCTTGCAGACAGACTTCTGATGGCAAATCAAAAAGAAAAACAGTATCACATTGACGAAGCCTTGTTTCAATTGTTCTGTTATAATTACCGTCGATTATCCATTCATCTGTTTCAAATATTTCGGAAAGTCTTTTATCATATTCCTCTCTTGAAATATGAGTTTTATCAGGCTTGTGCCATATTGCATCAAGATAATACAGCGGCAATCCCGTGCATTTACTCAGTTTTTCCGAAAATGTCGTTTTCCCGGACCCGGGACAACCTATAACAATAACCTTTTTCATAACGTTTAAACTTCTTTACTTACAAAATGAATCCCTGCAGGATAAACTAATAAAAAAAAGCACCTCTGAAAAGAGATGACTTGCAATTTACAAAGTATGAATTAAATCAATCGCAAATGAACAAAATACATCACCGATTTTTGTAATTATAGCATTAAGAATAATGTATGTCAATGAATATTCATAGTGAAAAAATTCAACCTTTAATTATAAGAATATAAAGGAGAATTTTAATGTGTACTGCAATCGCATTCAATTCCAACGGTCTTTATTTCGGAAGAACTCTTGATAATGATTTTTCTTATAATGAAGAAATAACAATAACACCGAGAAATTATCAATTGAAATTCAGAAATATTCAGAATATTGACAATCATTTTGCAATAATCGGAATGTCATATGTTTTGAATAATTATCCGCTATATTATGATGCAATGAACGAAAAGGGTCTGTGTATGGCGGGACTGAACTTTGTAGGAAATGCAAAATACAATAAATATATTGATAATAAAAATAATATCGCACAATTTGAGCTTATACCCTGGATTCTGTCACAATGCAATTGTGTAGATGAAGCCGAAGCTCTTCTTAAAGATACAAATATAACCGACGAACCATTTAATAATAATCTTCCTGCGGCAGAATTACATTGGATGATTTCTGATAAAAACAAAACAATTACTGTTGAAACAGTTGAAGAAGGGTTGAAAATATATCAAAATCCTGTAGAAACTTTAACAAACAACCCGCCATTTGATATACAACAGTTTTCATTAAATAACTTCATAATCTTATCAGTAAAAGAACCTGAGAATAGATTTTCAGATAAAATTTATCTGAACAAATACAGCCGCGGAATGGGCGCTATAGGATTACCGGGAGATTATTCATCACAGTCAAGATTTATAAAAGCATCATTCATAAAAATGAACTCGCCAAAAAGAGATAACCCTTTGAATAGTATAAGTCAGTTTTTCCACATACTGAATTCTGTTGAACAACCTATGGGGTGCTGCATACTTGAGAACGGTAAATATGAAAAAACAATATACACCTCTTGCTGCTGTGCAGAAAGCGGAATATATTGTTACACAACCTATAATAACAGACAAATAACTGCGGTAAATATGAAAAAAGAAGACTTGAACAGCAAAAATTTAATCAGATTTCCGATGATTAAAAATGAGCAGATAAGATTTCAGAATTAAAATAAAAAAACCGCTTCTTTTGAAGCGGTTAAATTAACTGTTTTCAAATACACCCTGAAAACTGAACAAAGGTGGGATAAAAGATAGTAGGAAAAAGTGGAAAGATAAAACTGAGAAATAAACATTGGTCAAGCCCTCGACCTATTAGTATTGCCAAGCTG
>JAZTZD010000049.1:0-61688 GCA_045637305.1 Acutalibacteraceae bacterium | reverse complement strand
TATTTAAACAATCCTTTTTTGAGCAAAACGGCATTTAAAACATGATAAATCGGAGCTTTTATTTCTCCGCATTCACCTTTGATTGACATCTTCTCAAATCCCTTGAAATCGGCTATTGAAGCGCTTATGTTAACCTTAAATTCGTTGGGATAGGTGAAAACAATATCTTCGCTCAGGTCTATTCCGTTTTTTATTATGCCTTTGCTTTCGATTTTTTCAGGAACGCCCCAAAGACGATATGCATAGGTAATCGGATAAATCGAAATATCAAGAAGCGCACCGCCGGCTCTTTTGGGGTCGGTGTGGCGGCCTTTAATATCTATTGTTCTCATATGATAAGTGAATTTTGCCGAATGAATTTCTCCTGATTTATTTTCATCAATCCATTTCTTTGTTTGATTTGCAGATGCGGAAAACCAAGTCCACATAGCTTCGCACAAGTATAAATCTTTTTTTCGTGCAAGTTCAATAAGCTCATCGGTTTCGTTTGCTGTTACGGTGAACGCTTTTTCACACAGCACGGGTTTTCCGAGTTCAAGAGCTTTTTTTACAAATCTGTAATGGGCATTGTGAGGAGTAACAACATATACACCTTCAACACCTTCTGCCGTTATGGCTTTCTCGGCAGTATCGTATGCTGTGCCTCCGTATTTTTTTGCAAACTTTTCACCCTTTTGATAATCTCTTGTGTAGCAGGAAACTATTTCATGCAGACCGCTTTTATTTAATTGCGATGCAACTTGTTTTGCAAGACTGCCCGTACCTATGAAACACCATTTAAACTTATTCATATATAGAATTCCTTTCCGCACACAAATTCTTATTTATCGATATGATTATATCACACACAAATATTGAAAACAATATTTTATCAGTAATGCATCGTTAGATATTTTCGGGAACGCCGTAAGGTAATAAAAATAATGAGCGAGAGACCGCAATCTCTCGCTCTTGTTTTTTACGATACAACCCATATATCTTTATTTTAAAAATCGAAATTTGATGCTGCAGTTATTGCGGGATTACAAATCACTTGCTTTGAATGCAGTCGGATTCATATTACAATTTCGCAAACAGATTTATAAAATCAAGGAATTTTTCCGAAAGTATCTCAACAAGGTTTTTAAAGAAAACAGAAATTTCAAGAGCAGTTTGATTTGTTACCTCATTTCCTTCAACAAGGAATACGCCGACGTGGCTGTATTCAATTTCTGCGGTGAAAGTTGCGACTTCTTCTGCAGTGCCTTCTTTTATAACCTCTCCCGTCATAAGGTCGGTTACCGTATAGGTTTTGTAATAATTGAGATTACAAGCTCCGAACGGAACATTTATCTCTCCGCCTGATGAATCGGGGTTGTTGTTTGCAACAATCAGAACAGCCTTGTTATCCATAAATCTTGCATAATTCTGAAGTGTTCCGAAGCCTGTTGCCTCAACCTTGCAGATGTTGCTTCTCCTGTGATTTTCAGGGAAGTATTCAAAAATTTCACTGTATGTACGGCGGATGTTAATCATCTTTTTAATATCCTCAAGAAAAGCCGCATTTTCTTCATTTTGTGCCTCGGAAAAATCAACGGGAAGGTCATAAAGCACACCGCTCGGATTCGTTGCGTTGAATTCATCGCCCATATACCAGATGGGAATGAAAGGAGCAAAAATTGCAGAATATCCTATTTTTATACGTTCGCCCTTAACATAACGGCGCTGATAATCGTGGTTGGTTATGCAATGAGTATAGTATCGTGCGGTACCTTGCTTAAGAGAATTACCGTGCCTTGAAAAATGTCCTATACCTTCACCGCTTTTTACGGAATCGACTATGTTAAGATAACCGTCGGTGTAAAAGTTTATGGGATTCTGATATAGACCACCTCTGTCGGTTGCGGAATAATCAAAAACACCGTCCTGCTCAAAATCAAATACAGAGCTTCTTGAGCTTGTGTCCTCGGAGATAAGAACGATATTTCTGCCTTTCTCCGCAAGCTTTTTACGGATAATTCTGAAAGGCTCATAACCGGCATAAATCGGCTCACAGTCGCAACGGTAACCGTCAGCACCGGTAACAAGAATGTTATTGACAAGTGTTTCGATAAACCAATCCTGAAGCTCCGTATTGCTCCAGTCAAATGCAATATTGCCCCAAGCTTCGCCGTTGAACCATTCGGGATGCTCATTGAGCAGCGGTGCTGTTTTTACAACGCCCCATGTTATAACGTCAAGGAAAACATAAATTCCTTTTGAATGAGCGTAATCTATAAATTTTTTTACAATCTGCCAGCCTTCTTCATAATTATCGGTTCCAGTAATGGCAGGCTCAAGCGTGTGCGGTCCGCAGTTGCTGTATCCGTTTCCGATACCTCCGCGGTCATAAATCGGCGAAAGCCATATTCCGTTAACGCCGAGGCTTGCATAGAAATCAATAAGATCGTAACATTCGGGCAATGTGCCTCCGATTGAAGCGGTGTCAGGTCGGACCTCAACGATAATCAGCGAATCGACCCACTCTGGTGTACCGATAAGACCGTCTTCATAATCAAGTCTTAACTCTGCGGAGTCACCTTCATGTTTCAGTAACGCAGAATTGTCAATACCGCTTTGCCCGACGGCAAACGCATTTGCAGAAAGTGTAAACAGCAAACAAGAAATAAGTAACAATGATATGATTTGCTTTAATCTGTACATATATGATTCATCCTTTTGATTTTATCATTATTCTTCTGTTGCTTTATTTCCGAAAGGAATTGAAATGCAGTTTGATACCGTTGCAACACTTGCTGCCTTTGCTTCTTCAGATTCTTCAACGTAGATATTAAGAGTTGTTGTTACATCCTTATGGCCTGCCGCAGCGGAAACCGAAACGACATCAACGTGATTTTTTATCATCAGCGAAATATTGAAATGTCTGCAGCTGTGGGTGCAAAGATATCTGATGTTGTTCTTCTTGCAGAATTCTCTGTGCCAATTCAGCGGTGTGCTTGTACTCATCGGAGTACAGTGAGTGTTTATAAAACAAAAATTTTAATATGCGACAAATTGTAAAAACTTCTTATATGTGATTGATTTATGCATCTATAAATGTTCTCTTAATTACATTATCCTGAAGTGCTTCGTCAAGGTTTACAAAATAATCGCTGTAACCGCCGACACGAACGATAAGATTGCGGTGGTTTTCGGGATTTGCTTTTGCATCGAGAAGTTCTTCGGGTGAAACAACAGTAACGGTGTACTGCTGTCCGCCGCCCGCAAAATACGCCTTTGCAAGTGCGATAAAAGAAGCCTTGCCTTTTTCACTGCAGAAAAGCTTTTTTTCAAACTTGTTCTGAAAAACAAATCCGCTGCATGCATCGGTATGATTGTATCTGAGAACGGATTTGATTTGTGCCGTCGGTCCGTTGGTGTCACGTCCCGGTGTTGCGGCGATGCTGTCTGCAAGGAGAGGTTCACCCCTGAGTTTTCCGTTAGGAAGTGCCGCGGTACGGAGACCGTAGTTGGCGGCACGGTTGAATGTGCTGCAACCGCCTGTGAACACACCGCCCCTGTAAGTATTGTTGCGCTTGAGAACGGTAAAGAAACGGTTGAGAGTCCTTGCGGTTATTTCGTCAACCTCTTCGATATCGTTGCCGAACTTTTCACAGTTCTTGAAATCGTGGTGCAGTTTTTCGTATCCTTCGAAGTTTGCGTTAAGGGCATCAATGAGTTCAGCCATCGTGTATTTCTTTTCGTCGTAAACGAGCTTTTTGACAGCGTAAAGACTGTCGCCAGCATCGGCAATACCTTCTGCTAAAATCTGTCCGTGGTTATAAAGCGGACCGCCGTTTCTGTAGTCACGGCCTTTTTCAAGGCAACCCTCAATCAGGCAGGAGCGGAGAGGATGAGGTTCAAACACACCGCGAAGATGTTGCCATACATTTGCACTTGCGCAAGAATTATATGTCACATATTCAAGCTGGTCCATAAAAGCCCGTTCAAATCTCTTATAGGTATCAAAGGTTCTCGGGTCTCCCGTTTCAACGGAAACTTTCTCGCCGTTCATAGCATTTACGCCGTTGTGAAGTGCAAATTCAAGGCACTTGGCAAAAACAACCTCGCCGTCTTCAAGACCCATATGGCTTTTACCGATAATATCTATCTGATTGCAACCGTTCATGCAGTAATCGTGACTGTCTTCAGGCAGAATGCCGATCTTTTCAAGTGCAGTACATACAACATCATCGTTGTAGAGTGCGGGAAGACCTGTTCCTGTTGCGAGGGTATCAGCAATGGCATTCCAGAGTTTGTCAGGCGTGTTTCTGTGAATTCGGCAGGTAAGGTTTGGTGTCTGATAGCCTTTTTTTCTCACCATTGCGAGAATATTATATGTAAGCTCATTGGTCTCGTCGTTCCAATTTTCATCACTTCCTGAAATGCAGAGATTCCATGAGCGGTGGTCGTGAAAATAGTCCCACAGTCTGTCAAGCAGGTCAATAATCTCTTCATTATTCTCTGTTTTCATATATGCAGGATACATATATTGGTCAAAGCGACCCGGAGAATCACTTCCGTCAAGGGCAAAGACGAGCATAAAAGAACACATTGCAGAAGTGAAGTCATAAGCAGGCTTTTTCGGTACTGTTTCAAAAGCTTTTGCTACACGAAGAAGAAACGCCTTGTCATCAGCGCTTTCGCACTTTTCAGCCCTTTCAAGAGCAGATAAACGGTATCTTTCACCGATGATATCCATTGCATCGAGCACATATGAACACGAACGGTAAAACCAGGCTTCGTTGGGATATTTATCACGGTTTTCGGCGATGATTGAGCGGATATGGTCTGTGCCGTAATTGACTATTCTGCCGTAATCGGGGTTGGAGTGTCCGCCCCAGCCGCCGCCCCATTCGGCACCCGAACGGTCGAGTGCTTCAGTAGGCTCGGAATAAAGTCTTTCTGCTTTGTTTCTATATATATTTAATTCGTCAATGTATCGTTGAAATGTTTCCTTGTGTTCAGGAAATTCTTCCGCAAGCTTCATAATGTTTTCATCAAAAAAGCAGAGTCCCTCTGAAGGAGTGTAGGTTGCGGTACCGTATTTCGTTTCAAATGCCGTTTCTGGAAGCAAACGGCGTGAAAACCTGATTTCAATATTCTTTGCGGCATGAAGCAGTGCAAGACCTGCTCTTTCGCCGTACTCGAGAGTCTCGTCAAGAAAAAATCCGTAAAGGAAAGGGTCAATTTTTGCTATATCTGTCATAAATGAACCTCTTTTATTTTGATATTCTTACTTCCGTACCGTGAGAAGCAAAAAGCGAGCGCCAACGGGATATTTCCGTATCGGTTGCGCTGTCATGAACATAGGGAACGTTTACACCGATTTTTTCTGATTTTCCTTTTCCGAGAGTATGATACGGCATAATCTCCGCATATCTGTAGTGCGCTTTGTTTTCGTTCAGAAATGATGCAAGCAATGCAATGTCATCATCGCTGTCGTTACAATCGGGAATCAGGGGTAATCTGATAATAATGTCCGCACCTCTGTCCATAAGATAATGAAGATTTGAAATAATATGAGCATTATCTGCTCCCGTAAGCTTGCGGTGAAGCAAGGGGTCAATACATTTTATGTCATAGAGAAATGTTGTGCCGAGATCGGCGGCTTTATCATAGAAATCACGGGAACCGATACCGCAGGTTTCCATGGCAAGAGAAATCCCTGCATCCTTTGTAAGTGTGAGAAGTTCCAAGGTGAAATCAGGTTGATATGACGGTTCGCCGCCTGTAACGGTGAGTCCTCCGCCTGATGTATCATAAAACATCATGTCTTTTAAAATTTCTTTAACAACTTCCGATGCTGTCATTTCTTTGCCGATGATTTCGTTGGCACCGCTCAGACAGATTTCAGCACACTTGCCGCAGCTGATACATTTTTTTCGGTCAATATTAAGAATTTCTTTTTCGATTGTCCGTGAAGAACAAACTGAAAGACATTTGCCGCATGATGAGCATTTCTGCTTGTTAAATGAAAGTGTGGGCGTTTTCTCTAAACTTTCAGGATTATGACACCAGATGCATCTGAGAGGACAGCCTTTAAGAAAAACGCAGGTTCGGATACCGTCACCGTCGTGTATGCAGAATTTCTGTATGTTGAATATGATTCCGTTCACTTTATGCTCACCAACTTTCTGAATCAATTATATCACTCTGACAAACAAAAAAGCAACAGTGAAAATACCGTTGCTCTTGCGTAAATATTGATTGTGTTCGACAAATTGGAATTTATTTGAATGCGTTATATCATATCACGGGCTGTTTTGTTGCCAACTTTATCATATTGAGATTATGCTCTTAACCCGCTTCAATAAGTCATCGTAATAATACTGTTCTGACAACCTGAAAAATATAAAATAATTGTATAAATTTACTAAATGGCTTGAAAAACACAAAATAAAATGTTAATATTGACTAAAATATTTCTTTGGGGATGATATGATGTCAATGAAGAAAACAGCTCCGTTAACCGGGAAACCGCAAAACGCGCTTGCAAACAGCGAAGGCAAGTATATCACAAAATTCGAATATGTATGCATAATGCTTGCAAGAATCGGCGGTATGTTCGGAACAACTCTTACGGGCACACTTGCCGCAGCTTTCCTCCACGAGCTTTATTTCGGACCCGCAGGTGTAAGCTCGGAAGAGATTGCCTCAATTCTTGCGGTTCAGTCAACCCTTACAACTGTTTTGGGTATAGCAGTCGGTGCGTTTGCAGGTATCATTGTTCAGAAATGGAAAACCCGCTGGGGCAGATACCGTCAGTGGTACATCATCTGCCTTGTACCGATATTTATGCTCACAGTTTTCTATTTCTACGTACCCGAGGGATGGACAGTTCAGCAGATGACCCTTTTCCGTTACGGTATAGCTTGTTTCCAGTCGATATTTAACACCTTCAACAACTTCGGTCAGAATGTTGTTCAGGTTATTTCTCCCAACCACAAAGAAAAGAAAACCGTTGCAACCATATGGCAGCTTTCCTACTATATCGGATACGGCGGAGCATATCTTTCAACGTTTATTTACGGTCTGTTCAGCGATGATAAGAACAAGATGTATATGACTCTTGCGATTGTTGCCGCAACAGTAACAATGTTCGGTAATCTTATGTGCGGTCTTTTCTGCAAGGAAAGAATCGAGCTTCCCAAGAAAGAAAAAGTCAAGATTTCAAAAGCACTCTTTACTTTGTTCAAATATAAAAACTACCGTGCTTACCACGCAATGCAGTGGGTAAATGCATTCGCCATGCTCGGAAGAATGTCAACCTATCTTGCTGCAATAACAGTCGGTTCGTCAAAGAATCTTCTTCTTACACTTCCCACCGCCATCGGTACGGTTGTAGGTAATCTTATCACAACAAAGCTTTCAAAGAAGTATGAGCCGACAAAGCTTCTTAAATTCTGCGGACCTTACTCGCTTGTGTCAGCCTGTGTGCTTTTCGGCATCTGCTTGTTTGAAGCAAAACTCGGCATCAAGTTCTTTGATGGCTGGAACAGTATTTTCTTCTATGTTTTCTATTTTGTTTTCGGCGTCGGTATCGGTGTTCAGGAGCTTTCAAACTCACATTTCAATGTAGAATTTCTGGATTATCTTGAATGGCAGTGCGGCGAAAGAATGGAAGCCGTTCAGGGTATTGTGCCCGGCTGGATAAATTCGGGCTGTAACTACCTCAAAGAGCTTGCAATTCCCTTTATGATTGCGTGGGCAGGCTATATGTCTTCCGCAGAGGGCGACCTCGTTGCAACCATGCAGGCTCAGCCTACATACCTTGACACCTGTCTGAAGATTCTTGCATTCCTTCTCTTCGGTTATACTCTCAGCAATATTCTTAAGGCTATTATCCTTAAAACATCTTATGATATTGAGGGCGAAAAGAAAGAGCAGATGTACCATGAGCTTGAAGAAATCAGAGCAGAGCGTCACAAGGAAAACGAAGCTATTGCAAATAAAGCTGAATAAGGAGATATTGAAATGAAAAATAAGAAAAAGATTATCCTTTCGGTTATTTCCGTAGTGCTTGTTCTCGGCATTATTGCAGGCGCTCTGGCATTATATTTAACAAGATTCCACAAGGATGAAAACGATACCGAGGAATTGTACAGACAGAATATTGCTGCTGTCGGCTATGAAAACACTGTTGAAACAGCATATCCCCAGACCGACCTTTACGGCATTATTGAAGAACACTTCAAATCTGAGCTTCCCGCAGGGAAAACAGAGAAGAAGGTTGTTATTATCGGTTATGACGGCTGCCGTGCGGATATAGTTGCAGAAAAGCAGGAAAAAGGTGCAATAAGCTATCTTCTCGAAAACGGCGCATCAAACAATCTTGTTTATTGTGGAGGCGTGAATTATCCCGCAGAGAACACACAGGATACTTCAACTGCTCCCGGCTGGTGCTCAATTGTTACAGGCACATGGGCGGATGTCAACGGTATAACTGGTAACGGCATAACAAAATCCGTTGAACCCAAAACACTTATGACAAGCCTTGTTGAAGACGGAACAATTGACAGCTCCGCTTTCATAACAAAATGGAAAGGCCATTTCACAAACAGCAACTCAACATACAAGGCAGAAAAAGAATACTGCGAAAATAATAACATTGATGTTGATTTTGAACTGCGTAAAAACAAAAGTGACATCCACAAGGGTGCTATGGAAGAAATCACAAGTGCGGACTGTGCGGATTTTGTTTTTATCATTTATGAAGACACCGATTCGGCAGGGCATAACTACGGCTTCTCGTTCAATAACCCCGTATATAAAAAAGGATTCAACACAGAGGATGCTTACGGCTACGAAGTGATCAAAGCTATTGAAGCAAGGGAAACCTATGAAACCGAAGATTGGCTCATTATTGTAACATCTGACCACGGCGGATTCGGCACAGGTCACGGCGGCCCGAGCATTCAGGAAAGAATGACCTTCGTTGTGATGAATAAAGAATGAAATTAAGACAAAGCCTCCTTGCGAAAGCGGGGAGGCACTTTTTATGCCAAATCTTTTCTTTGACATAATATAGACAAAATGATATAATTAAACAAATTTGCAAATAATTTGTCAAAAAGGAGTGATATATGTTGATAAGTTCCGAAAAAGCAATTGAGATTGCAGATTTATACTATGATGACATATATCATTTTTGTCTTTCAAGGCTTAAAAGGGAGGAAGACGCCGCCGACGTTGCGCAGGAGGTTTTCCTTTTCTTTCAGGAGAATTATGGCAAGCTTGAAGATAAGTTTATAAAATCCTGGCTTTTTTCGGTTGCTGACAAGAAAATCAAAGAAGAATTCAGGGCGATTGCCAAGAGAGAAAAAGAACTCATTTACGGGCCGGGAATCGGCAAGCAGGAGAGTGCGGAAATTCTCTACGAAATGGAAGAGGACAGCAAGATTTCTCCCGAAGAGCTTGAAGAAAAGAAGAAAAGCATTCTTGCTTCGCTGAACGAAAAAGAGCTTGAGCTTTTTGAAATGGTTTACACAAAGCATATGGAATATAAAGAATTGGCAAAGGCTCTGAATGTTTCCGAAAACACGGCAAGAACAAGAGTTTACAGGCTCAGATTGAAAATCAAAGAGCGTGCATCCTTCGTTTTTATGGCAATTTTGCTTCTTTTTATGAGATTTTAAAAAATTTTTTAAAAAATTCAAAATTTTTTTGTGACAAAACGCATTTTCCGACATATATATATGAAGGAGGTAAAAGCGTTTTAAAATCAGATAATCAGGAGGTGAAAAATCCATGGGAAACAAACAAGATATGACAGCTGAAAGGCAGTCTTTAAAGGACAAGCTTATGGCGATAATTCTGCTTGAAACCTCAAAGGACTATACGGTAATGGATAGCGATCTTGTATCGGAATGCGTTGATTTTCTCATGGAGCTTGAAGGAAAACAAAGATTGACCAGAAAAGAAATTGAACAAAGAGTGAGTGAAATACCGTTCAAGGGCAAGGTGACAGCCATAGGCTCATACGCAAAGAAGAAAATGAGAGCCAAGAGGCTTGCCGTTATTGCTGCCGTACTTGCGGTTATCATTGCACTTTTAGGTATAATTGCCGTCGGGTCGGGCAATACAATCGGCGAGTTTTACAGAAAACTGACTCATTCAGTTATGCAAAAGCTTGAAAACAACCCGACAACCGTTGACGGCGTAACATTCGGCAAGTCCGATAAAACCACAAAATATTCCTCAATTGAAGAGCTTATGAGAAGCGAAGAAATTGAGATTTTATATCCCACCTGGTTACCACAAGATGAAAAGATTATCGCTGTATGGTATACTGTTGAATACGGCACGGAATCATATATATTCCAATGTGTTGATCCGATTAACAGTATTGCTGTTGATTTGAACAAAGGTTTAACGGATGCTATGAAAGCAAACTGCATAAAAAAAGAAATTGCAGATTTTATGGTTTATTATGAAGAATATGCTGATTGTACACAGGCAAATTTTGTTTATGAAAACAATCTTTATATCATAAAATCGGATACGGAGGATAATCTTTTCAGAATAATTGAAAATCTGAAGGAGATTAACTGATATGAAAAAAATAATTGCACTCATTATGGCTTTTGTTTCCCTCTTTTCCGTAATGTCAATATCCGTTTATGCGGAAGGTGCGGAAGAAACTGTTACAGTTATCGTGAATGATGTTGAATTCGCTTTTGCTGCTTCAACATCGAAAGAATTCCGAAACAGAGCAATCGCTCATTATTTTGACCACGAAGATGACGGCGCAGCTGCTTACGGGCTTATGTGCACACTTTTCGGTCACAAAATCGAAAGCTCGATTACATCTGCAATAACACACAAGGTTAACGCAACAGACCCCAGATGCAGACGCCAGAGATTCAACACGGAAGTATGCACCAGATGTGACTACACCAACTCAACTATGATTGATTCTTCATACATCAGCTGTTGCTGATTGTGGCATAACAAAAAAGAGAGAAATAAGGGCGGCACTTCAACCTGAAGTGTCGCCCTTGTTTGTTGCCGAGCGCTGAAAAAATATGTATGTAGGGGATGGTGACCTCAACAGCGTAGGGGCGCGCATTGCGCGTCCGTCAATTTTTGAGCAATTATAAGCGGAGACCGATGGTTGCCCGCCGATGAAGCCAACCCCGAAACAGTAGGGCGGGGTGCCCACATCCCGCCGCATAAATTTTGTTTTGTGACAATATAAAAGGGAGGCACTTTGCTTTAAAGTGCCTCCCGTGTTTATTATTTTCTGAAGAAATCCAAAAATCCTTTTGCGCCGAATACTTTATATGTAATGTCGTTTGCGCCTTTAAGCACGGTGTTGAGTGCCTTGTCAAAGAATCCGGGTTCTTCGTCTGCGGCATAAACGCCGATTTCAACGAGCATTGCGTGAACTTCTTCAAGGACAGGATTGTCCTTTTCGGGGTCGTTGACGGGATTCTTTGCCATTTCTTCTGCCTTTGCAAGAAGAGCTTTCTGCTCAGCGGTCAGAACATAGCCTGTTTCTTCACAGTATCTTTCAAGGTCGGGGAGATAGCTTCTCTTGTAGTCCTTGAGGTTTCTTGCACCGTTGAACTGCGGGAAACAGTAGCCGTCTTCTTCAAGATTGTCGCAATCGTCAACAGTCTTGATGTTGCCTGTTGCAAGCTCAAGTGCAAGAGCAAGAGCTGTGTTGTTGTATTCAAGCTCGTGCTTCTGCTGATAGAAGAACCATGATGATTCCTTGCGGAGTGTTGTTGAAATATCGATTGAACCGTCGGGTGAAAGTTCTCTGCCTGCGGCATCTTCAAATTTTGTGTTGTAGGTAACAAATGATGTGCCGGGAGCGGTTGAATCGATGTTGATGATTTCGTCCGAGTTGGTGAGAGGTGCGCTTGCCATAAATCCGAATGCCGAATAGTCGGATGTGATTGCACCGAAGGGGAGACCGTAGCCTGAAATGAATGAGAATGTTACACCCTCAGCTTCAAGGTTTTTCATTGTTGTGTCAAGGCGTTTCTTTGCTTCCTGGAACTTGTCAGCTTCAGCCTTTACAACAGATGATTTGATAAGGGGAGAAATTTCTTCGTATTTATCAATGGGAATAAGGTTGCAAAGTGAAGGAGTTGCGCAGAAAAGCTCTGTTGCAATTGCACCGAGAGCCTTATCAACAAATCCTCTCAATATGTGCTTGGGGAAAAGGCGGAGAGCGATGTTAACAACATAACCCCAGGGCTCGCCGATAAGATCTGAAAGAAGACCGTTATAGAAAAGGTCTGCCGAGTTTTCGCAGAATGTGCCTGTAAGAAGGTCTGCAACAACGTCGCTGCCATCCCAGGCGCCAACGATGCTGACAACTCTTCTGATGTGATTCTCGGCAACTGTGGGATATGCATCCATATATGCCGTAACAACCGAAGCACCCATGCTCATGGGAACAAGAACGATGTCTTTTGCGCCAACCTTGTTTTCAGCAATGATTGTTTCAACAAACTCGTGAAGAGCATCAACGTTCTTTGATGTGTATGAGAATGCATTGTAGTTGAAAACATAAAGATAATCTTCAAAGTTTTCGCCGAATTTTTCGAGTGCGATATCCTTACAGGGGATTGATGAATAGAAACGGTTCTTTGCTTCGCTTTCAAAGTTGCCGTTATCGTCGATGATGCCGGGGAATTCGGAAACGGGCATTGCATATCTGGGAGTAACAACTCTTGCATTGGCATTGCCGTCTTCGCCGACAAGGTTAAAGCGGAAAAGGTCTCTTATAATCTTGTCAACCTTATTCTGATCAATAATGTTTATTCTGATAGCTGATGAAATAAGAAGCTCAACAACTGCGCCGACAAGGGTGAGAATTGTGCTTGTGTCCGAAAATGCTTCGTCAAAGCTGTTGAAAAGATTCCATCTTGAATTATATTCGCCCTTGGCAATGAGAGGAGCATAATTCTCGAAATCCTGAAGTGTGCCGTTTTCAAAAGCACCTTCCTGAGTGTAGCTCTCATCAAAAAGATAAGAATAGCTCTGACCGATACCGGTTACAAACACAACGAGACTGTTTGTTCCCTCTGCAAATGCGCTTTCCATATCGTTTGTTTCCTCCGTGGTGATTTCGGGGGCTGTTGTTTGCTGTGCGCTCGCGGGGAGAACTGCGATGGGCACGAGAAGTGCAATCGCAAGAACAATAGCAATAAACTTTTTCATTTTCTTCCTCCTGAGTAAAAGAATAGAGTATTTAATATATATTAACACTAATTTATACCGTTTGGAAACATTTTTTTAAAATTCTGTAATTTCAACAAAAACTCATGCGGTTTTGTGTGTAAAATGCCGATAAGGCATCTGCGTTTGGAGGTTACAATAAATGTTGGTTAAGCATATAATATAACGGGTGATTTGCGTGAGACGGAAAAGAATATATCGTCGGAGAAACCCGTTGATATTCAGAATAATTTGTTTTTTCATACTGTTTACGATTGTATTTTTGCTTATTGATGCAAGAATACGTCCGTCGGTTTATGCTCTTGCGGCAACCGAGGCGCAGAGGGTTGCAACGGAAAAAATAAATGCCGCAGTAGAAGAGAAGATTTCCGAAAACACTCTTGATTACCGTGACATTGTTTCGGTCAGCTATGCAGATAACAATAATGTTACGGGAATAACAACCGATGTTGTCAAGCTCAATCTTTTCAAAGCGGGGATAACACGTGCAGTTGATGAGGCTTTCCGTGAAAACAGAAAAACGGATGTATCGGTTTCTTTGGGCAGTGCAACGGGACTGGTTTTTCTTTCGGGCTGCGGTCCTTATATTGATGTTGCGGTTGCGATGAATTCTTCAACGGTTTCCGATTTTGAAAATATTTTTGTTTCTGCGGGCGTCAATCAGACACAGCACAGCGTTATGCTTAACATAACGTCAACGGTCGTTCTTTCTTTTTCGGGTCACAGAGTCACAAAAACGGTTGAAACATCTTTCTGTATTGCGCAGACGGTGATTGTCGGCAATGTGCCCGATGTTATGGTGCAGAAATAAAAATTTATTGATTTTGCTTTTGTTAATTGATATAATAAAATGAAAAATAATTTTAAGGAAGACGGAATTATGCAATTTGATGCCGCAAAGAAAAGAGCAGAAGAACTCAGAAATGAGCTTAACTATCACAGCCATAAATACTATGTTGAAGATGACCCCGAAATAGGGGATTATGAATATGATATGATGCAAAGAGAGCTTGCGGAAATCGAAAAGGAATATCCCGAGCTTATAACCCCCGATTCGCCCACTCAGCGTGTCGGAGGCAGTGCAGAGGGAATGTTTGAACCCGTAACGCACACAGTTCCTCTTGAAAGTCTTCAGGATGCTTTCAGCATTGATGAAGTGAAAGCGTTTGATGCGAGAGTAAAAGAAATTTTTCCCGATGCGGAATATGTTGTTGAGCCGAAAATTGATGGTCTTTCCGTTGCGCTTGAATATGAAAACGGAATTTTTGTAAGAGGTTCAACAAGAGGTGACGGCATTGTCGGTGAAGATGTTACGGCAAACCTCAGAACGGTCAATTCAATTCCGCTCAGGCTGAAAACCGACGTTGAACGCATCGAGGTGCGCGGCGAGGTGTATATGCCGAAAAAGGTTTTTGCTGCGCTTGTTGAAGAACAGGAACTCAGCGGCGAAAAGGCATTTAAAAACCCCCGAAATGCGGCGGCAGGTTCGTTGAGACAGAAAAATCCCAAAATAACGGCAACAAGAAATCTCGACATTTTTGTTTTTAACATTCAGCAGTACAGCGGCAACGAAATAACGGGTCATAAGCAGTCTATTGATTTTCTCAAATCACTCGGCTTCAAAACAGTGCCTTTCTGCAATAAGTTTTCAACGATTGAGGGAGTAATATCCGAACTTGAAAGAATCGGCGAAATCCGTTCATCTCTTCCGTTTGACATTGACGGTGCAGTTATCAAAACAGATTCTTTTGCTCAGCGCGCCGAAATCGGCAGTACGGCGAAATTCCCGAGATGGGCGCTTGCATTCAAATATCCTCCCGAAGAAAAGGAAACAACGGTTGTTGATATTGAAGTTGCGGTCGGAAGAACGGGTGTGCTGACACCGACGGCGGTTTTTGAGCCTGTGCTTGTTGCAGGGTCAACAGTTTCAAGAGCGACACTTCACAATCAGGATTTTATTGACGAAAAAGATATAAGACTCGGTGACAGAGTTGTTATCCGCAAGGCGGGCGATATCATTCCCGAGGTTATCAGAGTTGTCAGCCACAAGGAAGACAGCGAAAGATTTGAACTTCCGAAAATCTGTCCCTCCTGCGGTGCGGCGGTTATCAGAGAAGAGGATGAAGCGGCGGTAAGGTGCGTCAATCCCGAATGTCCCGCGCAGCTTCTTCGTAACCTCATTCATTTCTGTTCAAGAGATGCAATGGATATTGAGGGTATGGGCGATGCCGTGCTTGAAAAGCTCGTTAATGCGCATATGCTTACAAAGGCAAGTGAGATTTACACACTCAAAAAAGAGGATTTTATGACCCTTGAAGGCTTCAAGGACAAATCGTCTGAAAACCTTGTTGCGGCAATAGAAAAATCAAAATCAAATGATTTGTCAAAGCTTGTTTTTGCGCTCGGAATCCGTCACGTCGGTCAGAAAGCGGGCAAAATCCTTGCCGACCACTTCGGAAGTATGCAGGCGCTTATGAATGCAAGTCTCGAGGAACTGACCGCAATTGAAGGCTTCGGCGGAATAATGGCAAAGAGCGTTTCGGATTTCTTTTCGCTTGAGCAGTCAAAACACGAAATAGCGGCATTTGAAGCATACGGTGTCAATATGGTTTCGCAGAAAGAGAAGATTGATAACCGTTTTGAGGGGAAAACCTTTGTGCTGACAGGCACTTTGCCGACTTATTCACGTAACGAAGCGAGCGAGCTTATTGAAAAATTCGGCGGAAAAACAGCATCCTCCGTTTCAAAGAAAACAAGCTATGTGCTTGCGGGTGAAGAGGCAGGAAGTAAGCTTGTCAAGGCGCAGTCGCTCGGTGTAACAATAATCACCGAAGAAGAATTCAATGAAATGATAAAATAAGAAAAACCGCTTCGTCCGGCTCGGATTGAAGCGGTTTTTTTGTTAAGTGTGGCAGTATTATTCGGCTGTTTTGCTTTCGTGAGTATCGCTGTCAACATCATTCATCTGTCTTATGATGTTACGGCGTCTTTCAGCAAGTTCACGGTACATTCTTTCTTTCTTTTCGCCGGAAAGGTCATAGAAGAATTTGGGGATGAGACCGAATACACTTGTAACCGTAGGAAGCAATGTGCACATCATAAAGAGCAGATATTCTGTTTTTTCGCTCTGGTTTCCGTAGCCTGCACCTTCGACATATCCGATTTTGCTCAGTATAAATGCTTTGATTGAAGCACCGAGTGTTCCGACAAGCTTTCTTGCAAGGTCCTTTGCAACGCCTGTCATGCCTTCTGTTCTGTAGCCGTTTTTCCATTCGCCGTAGTCAATGGTTTCGTTTCGCATTTCTTCGGGTATAACATTCATAAGGCCCCAACAGGTCATCCAGATTGTTTCTCTTATCATAAATGCGGGAATCATAACTGCCAGCTTTTTGTAGTTTTTGTTTATTGAACCGATAAGATAAACAAAAATCATAAGGAAGTCACCGAAATGCGAGCTGAAAATCCATAAGAATCTTGTTGAAAATCTTTCCCTTGCCTTTGTAACAAAAGCATAGCTGGTGGGGGAGACAAACGCACCGGGGATTCCGACGATTGTTGTCATCGAAGCAAGACCGAGAACATTTATGTAATAATAGTTGACGCCCGAATTCATTCCGAATGCTGTAAGGAAATCGGTGATTGTAAGAATGAGAAGAGGTTTATTGTTAAGAATTGATTTTATTCCCTGAAGAACGCTCGGTTTTTCAACTCTCTGCGCAACTCTCTCTCGTGCAGTGAAAACAAAGAACAGACCCATAATGCTCACAACGGTTGAAGTGAAAACACCTGCAGAAACATAAAGGGCTTTCATGGGTATTTTAAGCTTTCCGTGATTGATAAGGTCAATGAGAAGTCCCATAAAGATTTCGGGCCACTTTTCAATGAATCCCGAAAAAAGACTTGCCTGAGTAATAAGTCTTGTTCTTTCAATAACATTCGGCGTTATTGTTGAAAGCATACCTGTTCTTGAAATGTTACAAAGTGAACCGTTGAGGTTGCTTATCAACTGAAAAATCATATAGAATGCCAATTTGCCTGCGTGGTAAGGGTCTGTTCCCGCAAAAAGTATCGGAAGAAGCCAATAAATAAGTGAAAGCAGATAACCCGGACCCGAACATATGAAAAGCCACGGCCTGAATTTACCGAATCGGGTTCTCGTTTTGTCAACAATTGCGGCAAGGAAAACATCGTTGATAACATCCCATATGCCGATAACAAAAGTAACGATTGTCTGAAAGCTCAGACCTATCTGAACAACGTCTGTGATAAAAATATCCTGATATTTGTTTATGTTGAAGCTCTGGGAAATATCATAAATGACATAAGCGGATGTTTCCTTTGAACCTACATATCTGCGGTTGTTGGAAAGCATTCTGTCTTCTGCGCAACCGGCATTTTGTTTGATAACGGCTTCTGACATTTTAAGACCTCCTGTGTTGCTTTTTACCATATAAACGGGATAATGCGGTATCTGACCTTTTGCTTGTATTCGCGGTAGCCTTTAAGCTCTTTTTTAAGAAGCGCTTCTTCGTTTTTTATTCTCTTTGCAATTATAACGGGATAGGCAAGGAAAATAATAAACGAAAAAACCGAACCCAAAATCAGCGGCATTGACAGAAACATCAGCAGAGTTGCAAAGTACATCGGATGGCGGATAATTCCGTAAAGCCCCGTGTCAACAACCTTTTGATTTTCCTGCACCTGAACTGTGCGGCTGAGGTATTCGTTTTCACGCAAGACAACGGCATAAAGAGCATATCCGATAAGAAAAATAACGCAGGCACCGATGCAGACAGCCTTAGGCAGGGGGAACCATCCGAAACGGAAATCGAGACCCGCAACAATGAATCCCGCAAGAAACATCAGCCCGCTCAGTTTTACAACAAGACTTTGTTCTTTCTCTTTTTCCTTTGCGTCGAGTCGCTTTTCAAGAAGTGACGGATTTTTTATCAACATAACGATACCGACAATGAACATCGGAATGAACAGGACACCCATAAAAACCCATCCGTTATAAAAATGAAAAGTGCCTGCGGGAGCAAATATCAGTATTCCCAACAAAACAATGCCGAGAAGAAACTTTGTTATCGCCTGAATGAACAGTTTCATATTCACAAAGAATCACCTTCTGTTTATTATGATAACATACAACTTAATATTGTTCAACAATATATTTATTTGCTTTATCGAAAAAACTGTGTTATTATGAAAAAAATAATGCAAAGGATGTGTGGTTCGATGTCTGATTTCAAAAAGTCAATCAGATTTACCGTTCTGAAGAAGATTTTAAGTGTGGTGATTGCAATGATAATGACTGCTGTTTCCCTGCCTTTGGCAGCTCACGCATCAGATGGCGGCTTTGAAGTTTCGAAAGCTGTTATAGTTGTTCCTGAAAATGCTTCTCTGACCGATAATTATGCCGCACAGCGTCTGAAACATTATCTTGACAGAATAATTGACGGTAATATCGAAATCGTTACCGACAGCAATGATGCCGAATATGAAATCTGTGTCGGCGCAACAAACCGAACGGAAAGCGATTTTGAGAATTCTGCTGACGGCAGTTATATCATAACTTCAACAGCAGACAGAATTATCCTCAACGGTGCGGGCAATAAGGGTACGTTAAATGCCGTTTATGCATTTCTTGAAAAATACTGCGGATGCCATTGGTATGAGTCGGAGATAATCGTTGTTCCCGAAGATAAAAGTCTGACAATTCCCGTGGGGATAAACTATGAGTACACTCCGTTTTTTGAGTATACCGAAACAGACACTGCAAGCTCAAGAGATATTGAATTTTCTCTTGCAAACGGTCTTGTCGGCGGAGTATATAGAAGTTTTACGGCTGAACAAGGCTCGCACGTTGGTTATCTCGGAGCGTTCTGCCACACATTCACAACATATTATTGCAAGCCCGAAACATATTTTGAGAGTCATCCCGAATATTTTGCTCTGCGTGACGGAAAAAGAACTCCCCATCAGCTTTGCCTGACAAACGAAGACGTAATGAATGTTGTGACGGCGGAAGTGCTTGACTTGCTTTCGCGTGAGCATAATCCCGATGCGGATATTCAGATTGTGTCGTTGACCCAGCACGATAACTTTCTCTTCTGCCAATGCGAAAAATGTAAGGCGATTGACGATGAAAACGGTTCGCAGTCGGGCACAATGATTTCGTTTGTCAATGAAATTGCACGCAGAGTAAAGGAACACGGCTACGACAATGTTGTTTTTGATACCTTTGCTTATCAGTACACAAGAAAGGCTCCTTCGGTTGTAAAACCCCGTGAGGATGTAATCGTACGGCTTTGTTCAATCGAATGCTGCTTCGGTCACACCCTTGATAATGCAGATTGTGAACTCAATGCCGATTTTATGAATGACCTTAAAGAATGGGGCGAAATCTGCAACAGAATATATATCTGGGACTATGTCAACAACTATAGGGAAACAGTCTGCATCTTCCCGAATTTCGGCGTTATGCAGAGAAATGTTCAGATTTTCTATGAGAACAACGTAAAAGGTCTTTATGAAGAAGGCAACTATTATATTTCTCAGTGTGACGGCGAATTCGGAGAAATGAGAACATATCTTCTCTCAAAGCTTATGCAGAATCCGTATCTTGATTACAGCACCGAGATGAACGGTTATCTCAATGCAGTCTACGGCGAGGGCGGAAAATATATAAGAGAGTTTATTGATATAATGACCGAACACGCGGTTACAGACAGCAAGCATCTCTCCATTTATCAGCCTTCAACGAAAACGCTTTACGGCATTACGGCAAAAGAAGTCGAGCGTTGCAACGGGCTTTGGGAAAAAGCAAAGGATGCGGCGCAGACACAGGAACAGCTTGACCAAATCCGCAGGTCAGAGCTTTCGTGGAGATATTGGAAAAACGCAAATATGCGCTCCGAGTTTTCAAGACTTCAGTTCCCGTATGTTTATATGAATGCGGGCGAAAAACTCCACAAAGATTTCAAGGATATGAATGTGCTCGTATTTTCGGAGGGTGCAAGAAGTCAGCTTTCAGACTGTGAACTTCTCTATCTTTACAGACCGATATCCAAATGGACGGAACTGTATGAAGAATGGTTCTGGGATGTTCTCAATCCCGCCGCTGTTGCTTTGTATAATTTCCTTGGCAAGATTTATAATATCTTTAATTAAAAGAAAAATCCGTAACGTGAACCGTTACGGATTTTTAATGTTTATGGGAGTTTATTTCCCGCAGAACGGTAGATTTCATACCATTCTTCGCGGCTGATTTTAATTTCGCTTGCCTTTATGCAGTCAGTGAGGCGGATGAGGTTTGTTGTTCCCGTAACAGGCTGCATTTTTGCGGGGTGACGGAGAATCCAGGCGAATGCAACCGCGGTTTTGGAAACACCGTATTTTTCGCCGATTTCTTCAAGCTTTTTGTTGAGATCGGGGAACTTGTCGTTGTCAACGAAACAGCCTTCAAAGAAACCGTATTGCATTGGTGACCACGGCTGAACGGTGATTTTGTTGAGTCTGCAATAGTCAAGCACGCCGCCGTCACGGTTTACTGCGGATTCGTTATACATATTCACGTTTATACCCGACTGAATCATCGGTGCGTGCATAACCGAAAACTGAAGCTGATTTACGCAAAGGGGCATATCGAGGCAGGACTGAAGAAGCTGCATCTGATAAGGATTCTGGTTGGAAACGCCGAAATGACGGACTTTTCCCGAAGCTTTGAGTTCATCAAATGCTCTTGCAACCTCTTCGGGCTCCATAAGAGCATCGGGTCTGTGAAGCAGAAGAACATCAATATATTCCGTGCCGAGTCTTTCAAGGCTTCCGTTAACGGAATTGACAATATGTTCATAAGAAAAATCAAACTGACCCTGACGGATGCCGCATTTTGTCTGAATTATAATATTTTCACGCATTGACGGAGTAATTGCTTTGCCGAAAACGGCTTCGCTTTTTCCGCCGCCGTAAATATCTGCGTGGTCAAAGAAATTTGCGCCGTTTTCAAGTGCCGTGCCGATGAAAGCGGAGACTTCCTTTTCGCTCATTCCGCTGATTCTCATACAGCCGACAGCAACTGTCGGGACACTTAATCCGCTTTTTCCGAGTTCGATGTTATACATAAAAATTCTCCTTTTTGTTACTCAGCGCTGAACATAAGTATGACAGCTTTTTCTCCTTCAGGGAGAGTGAGTGCCAGACCCTCACTCATAAGCTTTTCGCCTGACATTGTGTAAACTTTTTCGGGATTGTCAATGTCATAAATGCTGTAAGTCTTCGAAGAAACAAGACCGTTAAGTTTAACGGTATATTCGGTATCTTTGACTTGTGAACGCTTGTAAATCAAGGATGTTCCCGAAAGAGCATCTCGGGATGAAAACTGCATTGCAAGCATTTTGTCGTTATCAAAGCTGCCGAAATCAAGGGGATAATAGTTACCGCCCATCAATGCTCTCTGTTCTTTATGGAAGCTGAAATCGGGATTCTGGTGAGAGAAAAAGTCCATAAGCAAAAGCGGCATTATATCGGACCTTGCGGCATATTCATTCTGCATATAAAGTGCTGAACCCGTAATGGGAAGCCAGAAAGAAATACCGTAAGTATGTGACTGAGTTGCATCGAAAAGGTCGGGATGATAACTGCAGTTGTAGTCACTTCTCCAGAATGCGATGCTGCGGCGGGTCATTTCAAGGTCGAGTCTCTTGCCGCCCGAAGCGCAGTTATCGATAATCAGACCGTCTATGTTCTGTGTAAGGTAATCAAGGAATCTGTAAAGGTTTGTTACATAGTGGTTTTCGCAGATACCCGTTCTTCCGTCATAAAACTCTTTGTCTGCCTTTTGCCAATACTGAAGAGGCGCAAAGTTGAAATCCTGACGGTAAACGGTAACTCCGTTTTCCTTAAGGGAGTTCAGAAGATACTCGCTGTAAAAACCAAATGCGTCCTCATTGGCAAGGTTCCACATAATGTTGTCTTCGCCGCTGACGGAAATCAGCCATTCTTCATTCTGCGAACCGACATTGTGGAAATGTGTTCCGGGATAAACTCTTTCAGGTTCATACCAGAGAACGTGACCGAGACCTTTATCGGCGGCATAAGATGAAAGCTCCGAGATGCCGTTGTCGTATCTGGACGTGTCAACCGTCCAGTTGCCGACACCGTCGTGCCAGCCTTCGTTATAGCTGTACCAACCCGCATCCATCCAGAAAGCATCGGTTTGCTTGTAGACGGATTCATCTATTCCGTTAAGTATTTCGATGATTTCATCGGCGGTTCTTGTTGACATCGGACCTGCAACTTCCATTACTGTATATGAATTCTGCGTGATGTTGTCGGGGTAAACGCAGTCGGTAATCCAGTTTCTGAAAAGGTTGAAGCCCTTGAGGGGATTGTTGTTTTTATAGAAACTCAAAGAAACAAGCGGTGAACGGACTGATTCGCCGGGGAGAAGATATGCGTTGAAATTTTCCTGCTTGACGGTTATTTCGGTGTTTCCCTTTGATTCCGATAATTCCGAAGCCCACTGACCCGTCCAGCCTATGCCGAGAATCATACCGTGGTTTTCTCCGAGAATGTTGAAATAGGGGAGATAAGCTTCCGTGGATTTACCGTCTGTGCCGCTGAATTTTCTTTCAAATGAGGACAATCTCTTTTTGATAAGCGAAAAATCGCTTGCGGCTGTGTTGCTGCCCATTGAATAATAAACATCGGCTTTGCCTGTTGCAAATGATGAATCAAGAGCATAGAAATCGCTGATAACTCCCGAATTGCCCGTTCCTGTATTTTTGATGTAAACAGTCCATTGGCAGGTTGCGTTGTTTTCAAAAACAGTTGTTTCAACCGTTAATTCAAGTCCCTTTTCCTTGTTTGTCATAACCAGATATTCTGTCTGACCGTCGTGAACGGGAATGCCGAATTCGGGTGACTCTGTCAGACTGTATTCCCATTGTGCGGGGTTGAATTCTTTTCCGTCAACCTTGAATGTGAACGGGTAATTCTTGTTTTCTCCGAAGAAATTGTCGCTTAACCATTGGGAACAAAGCTTCTTTTCTTCATCGGTAACACTCATTTCCTCTGCTGCAACGGTACCGAATTCAATATTTTTCTTGTAGTCAAGAGCTTTGATGTTTTCTTCGTTGATAACGCATCCCCCCGCACACGAAACCGCGAAATATATGGTTGCAAAAATGATGTTGAGGATTTTATAACTGCTTTTTGCTTTCAGCAAGAACGTTACCGATAGCAGAATTGCAGACAGCGCAAATACAACCGAGAAGGTTTTTATAACAACTTCTGCATTGCTGTAGCATTCGCCGTTGATTTCTGCATTGATTTTTGCGTTGATGCCCCATATCAACCCCTGGAACAGAGCGTTGCCTGCAAGAAAAGCAATGAGTTTTTTTATCCAACCCGAGTTTTTGAATACTGTTTTTACAATCATCATCAGAAACCAACCGAGAGCAGACCCCGAAAGAACCGTGTAAAGATGAACGTCGGGATTGCTTTTTGTTCCCCAGAATATGTACCACAGAGAATATGCCGCATAAATCAGCAGACCCATAAACACGGTGGTAAAACAGATGTCAATGATGCCGTTGCTTTTGATTTTTTTCATAATCCTTCACCGCCTGAATTCAAAATGAAAATTTTGAGATAATCTCCATTCTGAATTATAGCATAAATATGATGAAAAACAAGGTTGTCCGATGATAAAAATTGTTGCCTATTTAATTCATTTTTGTTATAATTCGAATGTATAATAAAAATCTTACAAAATCGTGGGTGAAACTATGGAAACCGTTCTTTCTTTACCTTTAAAAATACATAACAGAGAAATTCAGAACAGAGTTGTTTTTCATCCGATGGAAGGCTGCGACGGCACTTTCGGCGGCGGTGTTGATGAGCTTACCCGCAGAAGATATCTCCGCTTTGCAAAAAGCGGGGCGGGAATCATATGGTTTGAGGCAACCGCAGTTACCAATGAGGGCAGAGCGAACCCCAGACAGCTTTTTCTCAATGAAGAAACAAAAGAGTCTTTCAAATCCCTTGTTGAAGAAATAAAAGAGATTTCGCTGAAAGAAAACGGCTTTGAACCCGTTATTATTGTTCAGCTGACTCACAGCGGACGCTTCAGCAAACCGAACGGTACACCCGAACCCATTGTTGCTTACCGAAATTCTCATTGGGAAATCGGAAAGGAAAATCAGCCCTATACCGTTGCAACGGACGATTATCTGAAAACAATTCCGCAGAAATATTATAATGCCGCGGTTCTTGCCTGTGAGGCGGGATTTGACGGAATTGATGTCAAGTGCTGCCACGGATATCTGTTCAATGAGCTTCTGAGCGCAAAGGAACGTGACGGAATTTACGGCGGATGTCTTGAAAACAGAACAAGACTGTATTTTGAATGCATTGATGCGGTTAAAAAAGCGGTGGGAGAAAATGCGTTTGTCACAACACGACTCAACGCCTGTGACTGCTTCCCTTATCCGTTCGGCTTCGGCGTTGATGAAAACAACAATATTGATTTAACCGAAACAAAGGTTATCATCAGAGGTCTTTATGAAAAAGGTGTAAGACTTGTTAATCTTACATTGGGAAACCCATATCTTATTCCTCATATAAACAGACCCTGTATGAATGCACCTGAAGACGGAAAAATCGGTCTGAAAAGAATTTATGATGTTACAAAGGAACTTAATAAGGAATTTCCCGATATGCATTTTATAGCATCGGGTCTGACTTATCCCGGTGAAAATGCAATGGAATATGCGGAAAAAATCATAAATGACGGCATTGCGGATTTTGCGGGCTTCGGCAGACTGACCTTTGCTTATCCGTCATTTTACAAAGATTACACCGAAAAGGGTCAGCTCGATAAAAACAAGCTTTGTCTCAAATGCAGCAAATGTTCCGCACTTATGAGGGCGGGAACTGTTGCAGGCTGTCCGATAAGAGACAGCGAGGTTTATATGCCTTATTATCAAAAATTTGTTCTGAATAAATAAGAGGTGAAAATGATGGTTGCCGTTATAACAGGCGGAACAAGAGGTATCGGTGCCGGTATAGCAAAAGAACTTCTGAAAAACGGATTTTCTGTTGTGCTTTCAGCAAGAAATGAAAGTGAAGAACTGAAAACTTTAAAAGAAGAGTATGGCAACAAGGTGCATTTTGTTCCTTGCGATATTTCAAAAACAGAAGATATTGAAAATTTTGCTTCAGAGGTAAAAGAAAAATTCGGAAAAATAGATTTGCTTGTAAACAACGCGGGGGTTGCGCCAAAAGAAAGAAAAGATGTTCTTGAAATCACTCCCGAAGATTTTGATGCGGTTGTTGATATAAATTTAAAAGGAACATTTTTTGTAACGCAGAAATTTGTGCCGCTTCTTATTGAAAATAAAGGCGGAAGAATAGTCAATATTTCTTCAATGTCTTCATATACAGCATCTCTCAACAGAGGCGAGTACTGCATTTCAAAAGCGGGTATTTCGATGACAACAAAGCTTTTTGCCGCACGTCTTGCGGAATACGGAATCAGCGTTATTGAAATAAGACCGGGCATTATCGAAACCGATATGACCGCAAAGGTCAAAGAAAAATATAAAAAAATGATTGCAGAGGGGCTGACACCAATCAAAAGAATGGGTCAACCTGAAGATATCGGCAAATGTGTTCTTTCTGTTGCACAGGGCAACTTTGATTTCTGCACGGGAACGGTTATCGACTGCGACGACGGATTTAATGTGAGAGTTTTATGTAAAGAATTTTTGATGCATTAGTAATAGGAAGCGGTGCGGCGGCTTTCAGTGCTGCAGACTGGCTTTTTAAAGAGAATATAACAGAAATTGCTGTTATTACCGAAAACCGTTTGAGCGGAACATCACGAAACACGGGAAGCGATAAGCAGACATATTATAAGCTTTCAATGGACGGCTTTTCTCAGGACAGTCCGTATAAAATGGCAAACGATATGTTTGAAGGCGGTTCTTGCGACGGCGAGAAAATGTATCTTCAGGCTGTTAACAGCAGCAAGTGTTTTTTGCGTCTTTGCAATTACGGTGTAAATTTTCCGCAGGATGAATTCGGCGGATTCCCCGGCTACAAAACAGACCACGATAACACTGTAAGAGCAACCTCAATCGGACCTCTGACATCAAAGGTTATGACGGAAAAACTTGAGGATGTTGTTTTGCTGAAAAACAGAACCCCTCTTTTCAATAACAGACAGGTAGTTGAAATCTTGAAAGACGGTGAAAAAGCCGTCGGCATTGTCGCCCTTAACACGGAAACCGAAGAGTTTGAAACTTTTTATGCAAGAAATGTTATCTGCGCAACGGGTGCGCCTGCCTGTATTTACGAAAACTCTGTTTTTCCGCATTCTCAACACGGAATGACAGGTATTTTGATTCAGGCGGGTGTCAGACTTTGCAATTTTTCTCAATGGCAATACGGAATGGCATCCGTTGATTTCCGCTGGAATGTTTCGGGAAGCTTTATGCAGGTTGTTCCGAGATTTGTGAGTGTTGATGAAAACGGCAACGAATCGGAATTTCTCAATGAATATTTCTCCGATAAGAAGGAAATGTTCAAAAACATATTCCTTAAAGGCTATCAATGGCCGTTCAGCTTTGAAAGGGCGGAGCTTTCTTCAAGGGTTGACATTGCGGTGCATAACGAGATAAAAAGAGGCAGAAAGGTCTGTCTTGACTTCACAAGAAATCCCGACGGATTTTCAATTGAAGTTCTCGGCGATGAAGCAAGAGAATATCTGATGAAAAACAATGCTTTTGCCGAAACACCCGTTGAACGACTTAAAAAGCTTAATCCGAAAGCAATTGATGTTTACAAAAAGCAGAATATCGACCTTTGTACAGAAAAACTGCGAATAGCGGTCTGCGCACAGCACAACAACGGCGGCGTGCTTACGGATAACAATTACGAAACCGATGTGAAAAATCTTTATGTAATCGGCGAAGCTGCAGGCACATTCGGACTTGCACGACCCGGCGGAAGTGCACTCAATGATACTCAGGTTGGCGGACTTTTGTGCGCAAAGCATATCAGAAACAAGGCTTCGGATGAGACTGATATCCGTGTTCATGGCGATGCGGGTGAAAAATACAAAGCTTTTGAAATTGACGGAAATGTTGATTATTCATTCATAAAAACAAAAATGAGCAACTCCGCCGCTTTTCTTCGCAACAAGGAAGAATGCGAGGAATTGCTTTCGGAAATTGACGGAATTCTGTCTGATTTGCCTTTGAAGCATAAATCTCTGAGCGATTATTTTTATGACAGGGATATGCTCATAAGTGCCAAAGCGCTTCTTGAAACAATAATTGGTGAGATGCCGCTGACGGGAAGCAGGGGCGGTGCCGTTTTCACCGAAAACGACTCTGTAATCAATGAAAACAAATACTACAGAGATTATGTTACCGTAACTCATTGCGGCAAAGTTTCCTTTGAAAAAACAAAAGCTGTGCCCGTGAAAAACGAACCCTTTGAAAAGTATCTGAAAAGCATATAAAATAACAAGGGAAATCCGCTTGAGGGGAGTTGTGAAAAATGGGTAATCTGAAAATAGGCTTGGCAAGTGTCACGTTCAGAAATAAAACGGTTCCCGAGGTTGTTGAAATCGTAAAAAATGCGGGTGTGGATTTCATTGAGTGGGGCGCAGATGTCCATGTAAAAAACATTGAAGATGCAAAGCTTGCAAAAAAGCTTTGCAAAGAGAATAACATAACAATCAGTTCTTACGGCAGTTATTACAGAACGGGCTGCGGTGAAGAAGCAAAATGGGAAGATGTTTGCAGAATTGCATACGAACTCGGGGCTTCTTCCGTGAGAATATGGTTGGGCGAAAAAGACAGCGAGAAATTCAGCGACGAAGAATATGAAAAGCTGAAAAAAGAAATGGAATTCATCTGCGAAAAAGCAGAAGAATATAATCTTCTCGTTTGTCCCGAATGCCACGATAACACTTTCAATAACAACACCGATTCAATTCTGAAGCTGAAAAATGATTTGAATTGCAAAATCTTCAAAACATATTTTCAGTCCCGTTATTTCAGGTTTGATTACGATATTGACAGAATTGAAAGAACATTTGATTTTATTGAAAACTTTCATGTCAGTTACCGTGACCTGAAGAGAGAGCAGCGTTTTAAAAAGAAAGACCGAAAATATCTTGATAAACTGATAAATAAGTTTATTTCTATGAAGTTCAACGGAATCGTAATCATTGAATTTACAAAAGGATCAAAGGAAAAGAATTTTATAAAAGATGTGAAAAAGCTGGGAAAATTTTGAAACAGCATTGAAGCAAAAGCATTCTGTCAGCGGAAACAAACAATTTGATTTTCTGAGTGAATAATAAATTATGCCGTCCGGAAATATCCGGACGGCATTTACTGTTTATTACTTGTTACTTAACATTATTCGCTCTTAGCTCTTCAAGTTCTTTAAGAATTTTTGCGTGCTGTTTTTCATCAAGAGAATAGCCGTGAATGGGCAGAGCCTGAAGAATGCAGCCTGCTGCGGGAACAAATGTGATAAGAATAAGCATTGCTGATGTGATTTCGGGGTATGCCGATGCAAAGTTGAGTGAGTATTCGAGTCCCTGCGCGGAAGCGTTTGCGATGTTTTCCGTGAGGGTGTTGATTGTTTCCGTGTAATTAACCATTGAGAAAATAAGGTTGGTTACGATTGCGGTAATTGCTGCAGTGAGCTTCGATGTGAAGTTAAGACCCGAGAAGAAAACACCGTCGTTTCTCTTGCCTGTTTTATGCTCCATATAGTCAACACTGTCGGCAATCATTGTTGTGTTATAAACGGTTGAGAAGCCTGTGAGGAAGCCTGCAATGAAGAGCATAACCATAAGGAACAGAATATGCTGATAGCCGACAAAGAAAATGAGTATGTATGGCACTGTGTTGAGGTATGAGGTTACAAGATAAACTTTTTTCTTGCCGAATTTTTTTGCAACCGACGTGCTGATATTCATTGCAATTATCATACCGATAAGGAAAGCACCGCCCATTTTTATGAGCCAGAGTGTTTCATCGCCGCCGTTACCGAGCACCCATTTGCAGAAATATATGCCCGCGGTCATAAGGATTGTTTTTGTGCAGCCAAGGATATTTGATGCCAAAGCACGCAGGAAAAGCTTGTTTTCCCACATAAGCTTGAGGTTTTCTTTAAGACCTGTATCCTTTTCTTTTGGAGCCTGAGTAATTCTTTCGCGGATAAACGCAAAGGGCAAGCGGAAAAGAATGCCGCCAAACAGTGCAATGACGATAACTGCAAGCAGATAGCCCTGAGGCTCTGAAAAATATGCAAGGTCAGAGTTTGCTTTGCCTGTGTTTGCAAACAAACCAAGGTCAATTGCGCCGAGTGCATCCTTAATCGGATAGAAACCGACAATTACAATACTGCCTACGCTCGAAATTGTTCTTGCGGCAGAGATAAGCTTTGCACGCTTTTGCTCATCGGGAGTCATAAGAGAGGTAACGCCCCAAAGCGGAATATCGCCGAGTGTATAAAGAGTTTCCCACAGAAGGAAACTGATTACAACATAAGCAATCTTAACGCCGAGAGGAAGGCTGCCTATGGGCATGAACATCAGGATTGTTGTGATTGCTATGGGGATGGGAACAAATTTAAGATATGGTCTGCACTTTCCCCAACGGGTGTGTGTCTTGTCAACAACGGTGCCCATAACTATATCGTTAATGCCGTCCCAAACTCTTGAAACACCCATAATAACACTTACGGCTATTGTGGGAATAAAAATAATGTCGGTGTAAAACACCTGAAGTACGGAGCCTATGATTGCATAGATAACATTCTGACCGAACATACCTGCAAGGTAGATGTTGCGCTCTTTGTTGGAATAATCGCCGATATCTTTTGTGGCATTGGGATAAGACCAACAAAGCAGTTCTTTGATTTTGTTCTTCATACTGCACACTCCTAATTTGAGTTAAGGCGAAGACATTCCCCTTATGTCAAAATAATATCATACGAAATCAGAAAATTCAAGTTTATGATTTGCAATTATAATTATTTTATGATAAAATTAAGACATATTGGGAAAGGAAAGGCATTTTGTGCCGCAAATGACTATGAGCAAGAAAAAACACGTTCATACCATAGCAACAGCTCACCTTGATACCGTTTGGAACTGGGACTTTGAAAGAACGGTTAAAAATTATATTCCACAGACTCTCAACTGGAATTTTCATCTGTTCAAAAAATGCCCCGATTATGTTTTTAACTTTGAGGGTGCATACCGTTATGACCTGATGGAGGAATATTATCCCGAGCAGTTTGAAAAGCTGAAAGAGTATGTTGCCAAAGGCAATTGGTATCCCTGCGGTGCTGGCTGGGAAAACGGTGACGTAAATGTGCCGTCTCCCGAGGCGCTATTCAGAAACTTCCTTCTGGGTAATGAATATTTTAATGAAAAATTCGGTATAAGAAGCCGTGATGTGTTTTTGCCCGACTGTTTCGGTTTCGGCTATGCATTGCCGTCAATCGCAAGGCACTCAAACCTTTACGGTTTCACAACGCAAAAGCTCAGCTGGGGAAGTGCTTACGGTCAGCCGTTTGATATCGGTAAATGGTACGGTCCCGACGGAAAATATATCATTGCAAGCATAAAAATGCATAACTATGTTGCCGTTCTGGGTAACCTGCGCAAGAGCAAGGCAATCAAAGAAAAGCTTGCTGAAAATGAAGCTCACGGAATGAACTTCACTGAAATTTTCCACGGTATCGGTGACAGAGGCGGCGGACCGCTGCCGATTTCAATTGCGAGCCTTCGCAGAAACATGAAGAAAAACGGTAAATCGGATGTAACTGTTCATTCTTCACCGTCAGATAAGGTGTTTAAGCAGATTATGACCGAAATGACCGAAGCAGACCGCAGTAAACTGCCTTCGTGGAACAATGAATTTCTTCTGACTGACCACGGTACTGCAGGTTACACCTCAAGGGCAATCAGCAAACGTTGGAATAAGCGCGGTGAGGAGCTTGCCGATATGGCGGAAAGAGCTGCCGTATCGGCAGATTGGCTCGGCACCGCAAAATATCCGCAGAAAGAACTCAACACTTCGTGGAAACGAATTATAAATCATCAGTTCCACGATGATTTACCGGGTACGTCAATTCAGAGAGCATATCTGCGCTCGTGGAATGATTACGGTCTTTCTCTTAATCAGCTGGCTCACGAATATGAAAAGAGTGTTTCCGCTGTTGCTTCAATGCTTGATACTTCATTCTGCAAAGGTATTCCCGTGGTTGTCAATAATCCTATGGAATGCAAGAGAAAGGGTTGTGTTACTGCAACAATTGACGGAGAATTCAGAAGTATTTCCGTTTGCGATTCTGAAGGAAAAGAAGTTTCGTCACAGATTTCCGCATTCGGTAAAGGAAAAACAACAATTGCTTTTATTGCCGATATGCCTGCGCATTCATATTGCGTTTTTGATGTTACCGCGAATGAAACAGCTTCTGCAGTTGAAACACAACTCAAAGCTACTTCAAAATCCCTTGAAAATGAGCGCTATACAGTGACTCTCAATGAGAACGGAGATATCGGCTCAATATATGATAAAGAACTCGGCAAGGAGTTGCTTTCAGCACCCATAGTTCTCGGTATTTTTGATAATTATGTGGGCGGATGGTTTTATCCCGCTTGGGAAATCAAATATGAACAATCAATAAGAAATCATAACAGAATTGCAAAGCTCGTTGAATCAAGAATAATTGAAGAAGGCCCCGCAAGATGTACAATTCAGGTTGTTCAGAAGTGCGATGATTCGATTTTCACAAATAACATTTCAATTTCGACAGGCTCGGATATGGTTGAGGTGCAATGTGAATTTGATTGGAACAATCTGAGAACGCTCTGCAAAAATGTTTTCAGTTTTACAGCTTCAAACGAAGAAGCAACCTTTGACCTGGGTCTCGGTGCAATAAAAAGAGGTAACGCAACGCCTGAAGTTTATGAGGTCCCTGCACAGAAATGGGTTGATATCACAGATAAAAGCGGAGAATTCGGCGTTTCTGTTATCAGTGACTGCAAATACGGCTGGGATAAATTTGCGGACAACACATTGAGAATGACAGTTATACATACTCCGCTTAACAATTCCAGACCTGCTTCCGTTCAGAGTATGATGGATCTCGGTCTTAACCGTTACGGTTATGCAATCTGTGCCCATAAAGGTGAGGATGTAACAAGGGTACAGGCTGCAGCCCGCGAATTCAATTCGCCTCTGACCGCTTTTGTTGCCGATAAACATACAGGTGATCTCGGTGCTTGTTACAGTTTTGCGGATATTTCTGATAACGCAATCATAATCCGTGCAATCAAGAAAGCCGAAAACACAGATGAAATCGTTGTAAGAGTAAATGAAGGCAGTAATAAAACTCATAAGGATGTAAAGTTAACGCTTGGTAACGGAATAGTTTCTGCCAGAGAAATTTATGCTTCCGAAGAGCATATCGGTGATGCAACGGTGAAGGACGGCTCGCTTGTTTTTGATATGAATCCTTATGAGGTGAAAAGTTTTGCTTTGACGCTCGCACCTTCGGAGGAAAAAGGAAAAACCGTTCCTTGCTCTTTTGTTGAACTTCCTCTTAACACAAAGGCATTTTCTTTAAATCAGTCGCATTCGGGTAACGGTATCTACGGAAAGAACTTCACAATTCCGACAGAGCTTGTTCCTGATGTTATTACAAGCGGCGGCGTTGATTTTGCAATGAATAAAGGCAAATTTGATTCTCTGCTTGCTGACGGACAGACAATTGAGCTTGACGGCGGATACAATAAGCTTGTTGTTCTTTGCGCAAGTCTTGACGGAGATAAAGAATACGAATTTGATGTTGACGGTAAACCCGTTAAAATCAAAGTCAGCGATATTGAAGAAAGACCCTTCGCCTGGGATTTGTACGGTATGAAGCGTACGGCAAAAATCAAGACCGATGTTCTGGGTTGGGAATGCACTCATACCCATTCTGCAAACGGCGATGATTATGCGCATCAGCTTTTCTTCTTCAAATACGAGATTGAAACAAACGGCGCAAAATCAATCAGTCTGCCTTGCGATAAGAATTTGTTTATTCTTGCTGCAACACAAATCAAGACTGATTGCGAATGCAAATGTGCAACACCGCTTTACGATACTGTTGAGCCGAGAGAATTCACTTTCAGATTGAAAACGCTGAAGTCGAAGCTTAATTATATTTACAGAAAAGCCATTGCATATATCTGGAGAATTGACGATGCAGGCAGAATAATTTATCTTCATTACAGACCGTGATATAAAACCCGCTTCATTGATGCATTGCACCAGTGAAGCGGGTTGTTTTTTGCAACAAATATGCCGCCTGAGAATATTTAATCAGGCGGCGGGATGAGCCTTTTTATGCTTTGAAATCCAATCTTTCGGCATAGGCAAGAGCAGAATATACAAAACCACCTCAATCGATGCAGATGTAAGCACCGATATGAAGTGGTTTGATATTTTTGTAAGAAATATGTGATTCGGCGCTGAAATTCCCTTTGAATTAAGCCGTAAAATCAGTCAAGCCTGAAGAGCCTTGTTTCACCCTTTTGCATCTCAACGGTAACGGTGTCTGTAGTGCCTTGGTAAGTGCCTCCAAGTAATTCGCTGACATTTCTTTCCTTGCCGAGATTAACTGTTTTTTCACCTTCGGTTACGGCGTAAATGCAAATATAATTTTCGTTTACATAAATAACATCATCGGTTTCGCAGTAAATATGAACTCCGTTTGTTTTACAGAAAGCTCTCAGCTCATTTACAGTGAATTTTTCTTTCAGGCTCGATGTCATAATATAAGGAACGTTGTTTGCTTGGCAAAGGTTACGTGCGTTTTCCATATAGGTTGTCTTTGCGTTTGACAATAAAATAACAGCCTTATAATTACCGTAAACCTCTTCAAAATCATAAACGTCATATATATCATACGGTGTGCCCATAAAACCAAGCTCTTTGCGCTGATTAAAGAATATGTTACGCAATGAACAGCTTGTGAGATACTTATATGCATTTTCGTCAACGAATACCGCAACTTCTGCCTTGGAGCTTCTGTCGGTATCGGTTATGCTTTGCTCATAAATACTCTTGAAGGTTGCCATTTCGTTCATGATATCATCATCGGCGTACCAACCGCCCCACATATCAAACCACCACAGAGCATTACCTTTTATAAGCTGACGCGCAAACGATTTCCGTATTTCGTTAACTGCCTGATATTTTGATTCTCTCGGCTGCCATACGGGAGCTTCAAGAAGTCCGTAAGGGTCTGTTGACGGGTCTTTTTGAGAAAGAGGCACTGTCAGGTGTGTTCTTATATCGCATTCCTGGAAGCACATCTTTCCGTGAAGACGAACAGAATCGGCAGGATACATTTCAGTCCAGTCCATATCGGTAGCGCGAGTGCCGATGTATGAATTCGGTGAACAGATGAAGTCGATGTTTTTGTCCTTTAAGAGATAGTTGAGTGCGTGATTGCCTTGCAGGGAGTTGGTTACCTCAAGTGTATAACCGTAAAAAGTGCCGACAACAACGTTGTTTCCCGTTTCCTCTTTAACAATCTGAGCAAAGTGACTTATGGCTTCTGCAATCTTGAAGTTTGCGAATTCTATATAGCGCGTGAGATACTCGTCATTAAAATAATTCGCTTTTTTATTCAGCAAGGTCAGATCGGGCAAACCTTTGTACTCAACTTCGGGATAATATTCTTCAAGAAACGCCTTGAAAGCCGGCTTTGCACATTCACCGTAGCCGCCGTTCATATCAAAGTGAAACCATTCTTCTGTTTGTCCGCCTGCTATCTGATAACCCACAATGTGTGAGGCATATTTGCAGGAGTTTGTATATTGCGTGAATTCGCGCAAAAACTGCGATGCATCATTACGCCATTTCTGCGAGTAGAAAGATTCTCTGCAGGGCACGCCGTCTTTTATGTTCAGTTCATCGGGATTTTCTTCCTCCCACCAAACAGGCATACTGATATTGACTCTCGGGATTATGTATGCGTCGGGACAGGCTTCAAGTATTTTCTCAACAGCCTCGTCAAACAGCGAAAAATCGGGAACGCCCTTTTCGTCGAAAATACCTTTTTTGAATGGGGTCAGTCCGTCTGTTATGCTTATCCATCTGCCCGAGAAGAGAACGGGAACAGAAAAGAATTTATACCCTGCAGCCGCAAAGTCATCATATTCATTGAACTTTTCCAGATAAGTCATATATGCTACTGCAGCGTGCGGTTCACCGTTGATATAAAGAGTAGGCACGCCGCCGCAATCCTTGATTTCAGAATGAATACCTGCATATTTATCCATATCACGCACAACCTCTTGTGTTGAAATTTCGTAATCAGTTTCTTTCAATGGCTTCTGAAAGGTAAAAATAAAGCCGAAAAATGTGGCGACAGCCAAAAAGAAACTTATAATTTTTTGAATTAACATAAACACCCACCTCGTTTTTAAGTATAACAAAATTACAGCAAAATACAATATAAATTTTTAATCAGATATTACGGCGCCGATGCAGGTAACGATACCTGCACATGGGGAGGATGGCCCTTTGCAGTTTAAATTCCAACCAATCGGCAGAGGGAAAAACGAACATACAAAACCACTTCATCAATGCACAACGTATGGTGAAGCGGTTTGATGTTTTTATACAATTTTATTATTTCTTCTTCTTATTGAATTTCTTCTGACCTCTTGTGCTTCTGCCACCGCAAAGAATGTCAACACCTGCAAGGTGCCCGTTGCGTTCATCGGCAACAGTAGCAATTGCATAGCCGAGTTCTTCGGGTGTACCCATTTTTTTATAAATCCCTCAACAAATTCAAGGCTGTTTTTTCTTGTAATTCAAAATGAGGGTTCCGTTTATGTTTTCAGATTTTCAGGAACTTATTTCTTTGCTTTTAGTTGGCTGGAAATAATGTGTCCGATTGCTTTTGAACCCTTGGTGATGTAGTTTAAAAGATTTCCTGAAATGCCGGTCATAACAGGGCTCTTTAAATCTTTTTCGTTTATTCCGTCAGCGTTTCCTTCTTTGACTGAAATGTTGTCTTTTGTGAAAGGCACAATAATTGAATTGTCAGGCGATACGGCAACGGCACCGTCAGCAAATGCGCAGATTTCTGCTTTTTCTGTTTCTGAAAGCTTGTTTTCGGAAAGTGGATAAATTCCCAGAACTGCAGTTTCCTGACTTCCGTTATAGGACGGAGCAATGCTTTTGCCTTGTGATGCAACAAGAGTATATACATCGAGTATCTGGTCTTTCGCTCTGCCGAAATGATGCCTTTGCTTGCCGTAATAAGTGCCAAAGGGATTCATGCGCACGGTTTTGTCTTTTTCAAGACGCATCGGGCAGTGTGCCATTGAGTTGAGAACTTGTCGGGCATTTGCAATAATAATACCGCCTTTTTCATCGCAAAGTCCCACGAAACCGCCTGTAAGTTGATGGTTAAAGGAGGCGAGCTGTCTGTTTTTTTCATCACATTCGGGGAATGACTGTGTTCTGAAAGAGGAAATATCATCCATAAAGTTTCTTTTGATAACCGAAATATCACCGTCAAGGTCAGGGGTTATCTGGAACGGAACTGCTTCGGTCCAGCTCATATCGCTGAATCTTCCGAGAGCGGAATTTTCTGTGGAAATAGAAGTGGTTTCAGCGGTGTAGGGATAGATTACCGTTGTTCTGACGAATATTGCATCTGAAAATCCTGTTTTGAAAAAGTCGTAAGTGAAAAAGCCACCGTTTATCTCTTTCGGTAAATGTATTTCACCTTGAATACGAATTCCTTCACCGTTGCCAGCAAGAATAAGTTGTGAAACATTGGTATTATGAAAATAATATTTTTTGTTGTTGTATGTGATGAAAGATTGCAAAAACCTATTGGTTCCGATAACTCTTTCATCGCATTTTACAAATTTTATCTTGCCTTCAGGGGAAAACATCAGGGAAAGATGGTCGGTTTTAAGAAGATTGCCGAATACAGCAGGTTCCTTTGTGCCGTCGAAACCTATCTCAAGCTCGTATTTTTCCTGAATATCTTTGAATTTCATCATCAGAAAAACAGAAGAGCAGTCATCTGCGGTTGGTACTGCAGTGTAACTTTTAAGACCGTTTGCACTGACGGTAAGGCAGGAAATGTCTGATATTTTTTTCTTTATTTCAAGTTGAACGCATTGTAAAAGTGAACCGGTGGTGTTATATACAGTAAGTTTTTCAACCTTCGGAAGCGCAGAAAGCTCACTGTGAATTACTTTATCGCTTAAATCAAGAGCTGTTTTCTCTCTTTGAATATTGAGAACGGGAGTGGCAAGACCGAAGTGAGTTGTTGAGAGCAAAAGTATTCTCGAATCAAATGACGGCGAAAGTTTATCATTTTCGCTGTTGACTTTTGACATAGCTCTTGCTCTTTCAATTCTGGTCCAGATTTTTCTGTTGAACGGTTTTTCTGCCCAGGAAGCATAGCCTGTAAAGTTGCCGTCAGCGGTGTCGTGAGTGAAGTTGATTTCACCTACGGGTTTGTGATTTTTAAGGTATCCGCCCGGCGTGTCAAACACTACATAAGGCAGGTCAGCTATTTCTTCCACAAGACCGTGAATGCCGTCGGTGTTTGCGATTTTGCCGGTAAGAGGACCGAGATTGAGCGTTTCCCAGAAAACGGCGTCCGCATCCATATTTATAAAGATGAATAAATCTTTGTTGATTTCGCCGATTTCCTGCTTTTTCCGCAAATCTTTTACCCAAGCACGCAGACAGCCTGCATCGCAGACATCGGAGTTGCTGTAGGTTGGGATAACGGTTAAACTCTCGCCTTTATATGTGTATTTGACAGGATTGAAAGCTGTTTCGTCAGAGAGTTTCGGGATAATGGTTCTGAATGCGTCAAAAGGAACACAGCTGTAATAAAGACAAAGTGCTTTAATGCCAAGTCTATTATACAAACTGACCTGTGACGGAGTGAACATGACCTCTTGAGGTCGGACAATTTTTTCGCACTCACCAAAAATATCAATAAGCCCGCTGCCGTTTTTATTGGTGATTGCAAGGTTTATGCTTTCACAGAATTCATCTTCGTTCATTGCCGAAAGAGCACCGTTATTAAAGCCCATAATGATGTTTTCATCGCCGTATTTTTCGACACGCTCTTTCATCTTTTCAATAATGTCAGGGGCATATTCGGGAAGGATTTTTTGGAGCGAAAAGAAATTTTCGGTATCCCATGTGCCTTTCACAGGAATACCTTTTTTGTTGAATTCTGTAAGCGTATCAAGTATTTTTCTGATGATTCTTATATCTGAACCAAAACCAAGGTTATCGTTTGAATCACCTCTGTAGGAGTGGTAACAGTTAACATGAAAACCGTACGCAACATGAATTTTATTGTCAATCATTATGGTACCTCCTCGTGCTTCGTAAATCTATTGTACCATATCTGGATGTATATAACAATACGGAGTTTTGCTGTTTTGTGTTGTGTTTTTTATGTAAGTGTGATAAACAAAATCAGAATATGAACAAATGGAGTTTTTGCATGCAAACAAGCTTCGAATTGCTTTCTAAATATGTTCAATATCGTTCATAAATGTATAAATGTGTCGTCTGATGTTGTAATACAACGGTTCATATGATACAATTTCCTTGGAAGAATAATCGCTCGGAGGTTTTAATATGAACGCAAAATATCCAAATCTTTTATCTCCTGGATACATCGGAAAGGTTAAGCTTCGCAACAAAACCGTTATGGCTGCAATGGGAATGAGTCAGGCAGAAAACGGCTTTGTCAATAAAGCTGTGCTTAACCATTATGCCGAAAGAGCAAAAGGCGGAGTCGGTGCAATTATTGTTGAAGTCACTTGTGTTGATTCGCCGCTCGGTCTTAACACAAACGGTATGCTTGTAATTGATGATGATAAATATATCCCCGGTATGACACAGCTTGCCGATGTTATCCACGAAGGCGGCTCAAAAGCATTCTTGCAGATTTCTCATACAGGCAGAGGTGCAAGACGAAATATTATCGGTGACCGGCCTGTTGGTCCGAGTGCAGTTGCAATGCCTTATTCATATATGATGGGTCTTGCAAACGAAACTCCACGAGCATTGACAATTGATGAAATAAAGAATATTGAAGAAAAATATGCCCAAGCCGCTCTGCGTGCCCAAAAAGCAGGCTTTGACGGTGTTGAAATTCACGCTGTAGGCTACTATCTCGGTCAGCAGTTTTTATCAAAGACAGCTAACACACGCACCGATGAATACGGCGGAAGCAGAGAAAACAGAATCCGTTTTCATCTTAACATTATCAGAAGAATCCGTGAACTCTGCGGTGAGGATTTTGCCGTTATCGTAAAGCTTTCAGTTATTGAAATGGGCAAAGACGGCGGAATTTCGATGCTTGACGGTCTGTATTACTGCAAAAAACTTCAGGATGCGGGTGTTGATGCAATTGAAGTGCTTGCGGGTATATGGTCTGGTGAAGCCGGCAAAAATCAAAAGCCTGAATCGGCATATGCCGACTGTATGGCTGTTGCTCTTTGTCTTGTTATGAAAATCGGTCTCGCAATTACTGCGGGCGGAAAGAAAATAACTCTTATCGGCGGAGGACGCGCACAGAATCCCGTTGCTTCGGAAAAGGCTCTCAAATCGGGTCAGTGTGATTTAATATTTATCGGACACGGACTTCTTGCACAACCCGACCTTGTTAACCTTGTCGATGAGGGCAGAGAAGATGAAATAAGACCATGTATCGGTTGCGGTCATTGTATTGACCACCAGTTGCAGCATGGTGCAAGGGCTGTTTGCTCGGGTAATGCCGTGCTTGCAAGAGGAGATAATGATTACACAATAATTCCTGCCGAAACAAAGAAAAAGGTTGTTGTTATCGGTGCAGGTGTTGCAGGCGTTGAAGCGGCAAGAATTGCGGCTATGAGAGGTCATACCGTTGATATTTACGATGCTGCGAATGAGGTCGGCGGTCAGATGAATTTAGCGTGCAAGCCTCCTTTTAAACAGCATCTCGGTCTGATGAAACCCTATCTCGAAAGACAGCTTGAGATTCACGGCGTGAATGTTCATCTCGGCAAAAAACTTATAAAAGAAGATGTTCTTGCTATGAATCCCGATGTCGTTGTATGTGCAACGGGAGTTGTGAATAACAAACTCCCCGTTGAGGGCGCCGAAAGAGCAATCAATGCAGTTGATATTCTTGACGGTGCATCAAGCGGAAAGAATGTTGTTGTTATCGGCGGCGGTCCAATCGGCTGTGAAACAGCCGAATTCCTTGCAAAGCAGGGCAAAAAAGTCAGTATAATCGAAATGACAGATACCCTTGCAGGCAATACGGGAAAAACCGCACAGACAATTCTTCTCGGACATCTCAAGGGCAACGGCGTAAAACTCCTTACAGAATCAAGGGTTGAAAAAATCACCGCAACGGATGTTGTTTATAAGTCTAAAGACGGTGAAATCAATTCGGTAAAAGCCGATACGGTTGTTGTTGCTATCGGCAACAGACCCGAAACCGCACTCTATGATTCTTTGAAAGATGAAATTAAAGAAATCTATAACATCGGCGACTCAAACGGCGGCGGAATAATCCCAAATGCCGTTTATGAGGGATATATCACGGGAAATCTTATTTAAAGGGGATAACGAAAATGAAAAAGAAGTTTTTGAAGGTTCTTTCATTGATACTTGTTTTTTCTGTTATTTTGGGTAACACGGCTTTTGCAACAAGCGGCGATATTGACCCCGAAATCATTGCAGAAACAAAAGAAATCGCCGTACAGATTGAAAGCGAAGGAATTGTTCTTCTGAAAAACGAAGATAATTTTCTTCCTCTTGAAAATAAAAAAGTGAACATCTTCGGTGCAGGCTCGGTTTGCCCGTTTTTCGGCGGTGCAGGTTCGGGTGCGATAACAACCGATGACCCCGTAACTCTCTATGAAGCTTTTGAGACAGAGGGCATTGAATATAATCCGGAGCTTCGTGCTCTTTATGAAAAGCATTGCCTTTCAAACGAGCTTCCCAAAACCGACAACACGGTTATCAATAATCTTCTTCAGGTACTTCTTGCAAAAAACACCCTTGAAGAAATGAATCCCAAGCATCTTACCGACGAACTTTTTGCGAATGCGGTTGAATTTTCAGACACAGCAATAATCGTTATCAGTCGTACAAGTGCGGAGGGCACCGACCATACGGTTGAAACCCTCAGCCTTTCCGATGACGAAAAGGCAATGGTTGAGAAGGTAACAACTGCATTTGAGAATGTTGTTGTACTTTTCAATATCGGCAATGTTATGGAAATGGGCTGGATTGATGAATATGAAAGCATCAAAGCGGCAGCAATTATCTGGATTCCGGGTGAATTCGGGATGACAGCTGTTCCTCAGATGCTTGACGGCAAGGTAAATCCCTCGGGCAGGCTTACGGATACCATCTCATATAAAATCGAAGACCACCCCTCAAGCGTTTGTTTCGGTAGTTATGAATATAACGGCGGAAAAAACTTTGTTGAATATTATGAAGGAATTTATGTCGGTTACCGTTATTTCGAAACCTTTGCGAAGGATAAGGTGCAGTATCCTTTCGGCTACGGTCTTTCATACACAAGCTTTGAAAAGGAAGTTGTTTCAACCGATTTCAATGAGGAAAACATAACCGTAAATGTCAAAGTTGCAAATACGGGCGACAGAGCAGGCAAAGAGGTTGTTCAGCTTTATTACAGCGCGCCCTATACCGAAGGCGGAATTGAAAAGAGTGCAATCTGCCTTGGCGGCTTTGCAAAAACCGATATGCTTGAACCCGGTGAGAGTGAAATCCTGTCAATCTCATTCAAAACCGATGATATGGCATCCTATGATTATAAAGTGAATGAAGCCTGGGTACTTGATGAAGGTACATACAAAATCATTGTTGCAAACGATGTCAGAAACCATATTGCCTCATATGATTACAAAATTGCCGAAACAAAGGTGATAAAAAACGACTCAGCAACGGGTACTGAAATCGAAAATCTTTTTGCTGATGTTTACAGCGGCTATGAAATTATGTCCAGAGCCGATGTTGTAGCCACATATCCCGAATTGCGTGAACTTGATGCAGATGATTATCTCGTTGACGTTGATAAAGTGCCCGAGCCCACAACTGAAGGTGAAGCACCCAAAATGGGCGTTAAGTATGATAAAACCATCACTCTTCAGGATGTTGCAGAGGATGAAAGCCTTTGGGATGCTTTTCTTGACCAGCTTACTCTGGATGAAATGACAATGCTAGTTATCAACGGTGGATATGAAACCCACGGCGTTGATCGTCTCGGAATTCCCCACACAATGGATAACGACGGACCCTCAAGTGTCAAAGGCAGAAACGGTCTTGTTTATACCGCAAGCGGTACAGCCTACCCTTGCGCAACGGCAATCGGATGTACCTGGAATGCAGAGCTTGCTTATGAAATGGGCAAGGGTGCAGGAAAAGAAGCTAAGGATATGGGTACGGACACCTGGTATGCACCCGGTGCAAACATCCATAGAAATCCCCGCGGCGGCAGAAACTTTGAATATTTCTCCGAAGATCCGATTATCTCGGGTATTATGGCGGCACAAATCATCAACGGTGCAAATTCCGAAAGTCTTGTTACAACAATCAAGCACTTTGTTCTCAATGACCAGGAATCCCACCGAAACGGTATCTTTACCTGGTGCGATGAGCAGGCGATGCGTGAAATCTATCTCAAAGCGTTTGAAATTCCCGTCAAGGAAGCACAGCCGAAAGGCATTATGTCTGCATACAACAGAATCGGCACGAAATGGTGTGGTTCAAGTTCGGCGCTTCTCAAAGACTTGCTTCGCGAGGAGTGGGGATTTGAAGGCTTTGTTGTTTCGGATTATTCATCAAACTTCACGGGCAGCGGATATATGAGTCCCGTTCTTGCGGTTTATAACGGTAACGACACCATGCTTACGGGTATGTGGTCGCTTCAGGTTGTTCAGCATAAAGCAGCCGTCAAACTTGCCTACGCAAAAGACCCCGTAGGCTTCGGCAATGCACTTCGTGAAGCCTGCAAGAACCTTTGCATAATGAAAATGGAAACAAAGGCATTCAAAAATCCTGAAGTAACCTATGATTCATCGCTTATCGGTACTCTTGATACTTTTGATGATTGGACTTTTGAATTCCCGTATGTATTCACATTCATCAGATTTGTTCTCAACAACATAGCAAACATTGTTATTTATGCTTTCAGATTTATTCTGTAATTATGAAAAAGGAGATTATAAAATGGCAAAAATTATTTCAGTACCATTGGCAATAATAATGACTATCGTTTCTTTGTTTTTTCCAGGAAAAACAGAAAAACCCGACCAAGAACAGTGGAACACAAATTACCCTTACGTATTCGTTCACGGACTTATGGCATGGGGAGAATACGACTTCTATTATGATTTATTCCCTTATTGGGGAATGTTCGGCGGTGAGCTTCTCAGCAAAATTGAAAAGAACGGTTATGAATGTTACGGTGCATCGGTTTCGGGCACTGCAAGTGCATGGGATAGAGCGTGCGAGCTTTATGCACAGTTGACCGGTACTGTTGTTGACTACGGAAAGGCACACAGTGAATTCTGCGGTCACGAGAGATTTGGCAAGGATTACACAGGCAAAGCACTTGTTGATAAATGGGATTCTGAAAACAAGATAAATCTTCTCGGTCATTCCTTTGGCGGTGCAACTATGCGTGTTTTTGCAACTCTTATGGCAGAGGGTAACGAAGCTGAAATTGATGCAACATCCTCCGATGATATTTCGCCGCTTTTCACGGGCGACAAAGCCGATTGGATTTATTCGCTCACAAGCCTCGCCGCACCACATAACGGCACAACGGCTTACGGACTTGAAAACTCAATGCCAGAAAACACAGATTCAGCCGCTTACGATATGTTTATCGACCACGCACTTGAACTTAACAGCAAGATGGTGACAGATGAAAACACATATTATTTTTCTATTCCTTGTTCTGCTACAATAAAAAACGATGACGGAACTTACAGTGCAGACAAGAGCAGAATGGAAAATATGTTTCAAGCCGATGCGAATGAACTCGGAAAGCTTACCGGCACAACAGACGGCGGGTATGTTGTTGATGAAAGATGGCTTGAAAACGACGGACTTGTAAATACATTTTCCGCTTCTGCTCCGTCAAGCGCCCCCTCAACACCGTTTGATGAAAACAATATAAACAAAGGTGTATGGAACATAATGCCTGTTTACCAAGGCGATCATATGTCGCTTCAAGGCGGATTTTTCAAGGTAAACACCGATGTTTTGCGGCTTTATACCGAGCATTTTGATATGATTAACAGATTGTAAAAAATAAACCACTTCATCGATGCATAGCATCCGTGAAGTGGTTCTTTCTTTATATTGAAACATATCGACAAATTGGAATTTGTACTGATATTACATCAATAAACAATATAAATCGGTGAATTGCTGACGGTCAGCTTTCTGCCGACTTCGATTTCGTTGCCGTACATATCGAAGGCTTTGTAATTACCTACGGGTGCGGCGATTTTGCTTTTTTCGCCAAGGCTGTAATACACTTCAATTTTCTTTCCGTCAGCGGTATATTCGTCAATTATAAGATTCTTTTCGTTTGAAATATTCCTGACGAAATCCGCATTGCCGAGAAAACGGATAACCGTTGCATAAGTAATCACGGCTTCGGTGGGCTGCATATATTCGTTGAAAAATGCAAAGTCATTTATATCGTTTTCGGGTGTAACGGTTTTTCTGAATGCAAAGGAAACAAACCCTTTTGCTCCCGTTGAACGGGTGTAAAGCGCTTTGCAGGCGATTGTTGCCGCATCCGTGCCGCCTACTCCGCTTTCGCTGTTGAAACCGCCGTTTAAAAGACCTGCCGATTTTGTGAGAGTATGCATCTTGCTCATATAGTCATAGTAATTATCGAGTCCGTCGTGGTTGTGATAACCGAAATTATCAAGCAGGTTTTTGTTCATCAGCTCTGCAGATTTCTGATAAAAAACAAGGTTGCTCTCTTTTTCTGCAACTGCAAGTCCGCCCGAATAAACATAGGCTGACGGATTTTCAGCTTTGATTATTGTAGCAGTTTTTTCAAGAAGCGAAAAATATTCTTCGGGAGTGCCTGCAAAGAAATGAAAGTTCGGCTCGTTCCATATTTCCCACAAAATGTCGGTGTTTTGGGCATAATACTCCGCAACCTTGCAGGCGAAATCCGACCATATATTTTCATCGGGAGGGTAAGTCCAGCCGATTGATTCATCGTAATTCTCTTTGTATTTATCCGCCGCAGACCATTTGCTTGCATTGAAGCCGAGAAGCCAGTTGTATTTCATATTGCGCTCGTTAACCTTGCCGACAAGGTAATCCTGCACGGAGAAATCAACATCACCGTAAGCCTCGCTCTGCATTGCACCCCAGCCGACACTGTCCTCACGGACAAGATTCACACCGAGATACTGAGCGGTATCGAGAATTTTATCAACGGATTCTTCTGCGGTGTAATTCGGAAGCTGAAAGCCTTCGCCCCAGGTATATGCGCGGGTTATATACGGCTGAATTCCGTAATAAAAGCCGTCACCTGCCTGTGCGTTTTTCGGAAGAACACCGATGTTGAAACTGTATTCGGTTGCATCGGGAAGCTTGATTGCAACGGTAAAAATTCCGTTTTTATCGGATGAAAAAGTGAAGATGTTATACGGTAAAGAGGCGTTGAGCGTGACATATCCTCGCTTGTCAAAACCCGCCTGCTCACTTCTGACGGAGATTTTTGCTCTTGTACCGTCAAGAGAATCATCGAGGCATTCAATAACAACCTTGATTTCATCATCAGGCTCAAACAGATTGCCGTCGCCCATAACACCGAAACGCAAGCTGTCACTTTCACCGTTTACGTAGTATTCGAGTTCTGTTTCTGTTTGCGTGATAACAAGTTGCTTTTCAGGGAACAATCCAACGAAAAACATATCAATTGCAAATACAACGGATAGCAAAAATGTAATGATTTGTGTCATATTTTCTCCTTTTATGTCTGTTAACGGAAGCTCATTATAGCGAAAATTATTCTATTTCAAAATCAAATAATCTGAACTGTTCCGAGCCGAAAGTCGATATCGGAACAAAGCGGATTGTTTTCACGCACCAATCAACGGAGTGTTTCACAAATCTTTGGTGATTATCGGTGATACGAATTTCTTTTGTATCGCCGTTTTCGGCTATTCCCTGAATTTTGTATTCCTTAATCAGAGTTTCGGGCAATTTAAACTTTGTCTGCACCAGAGGATAGTTGCACGGCATATTATGAAATTTACGGTTCAGGTCGCTGTCAAAAACAAGTCGGATTCCGCTTATTTCCGTATCGGTATCAAAGCGATATTCGATAACGTCGTTTCTATTGCCTGTCCAGAGATTTTTTTCGCCTCTGTCAATTCCGTTACGGATTATTTCGGCTGAACATTCCGCTTTTTGGGTGAGCTCGGGCAGAGTTCTTTTGTGCCACGGTATATAGCAGTCATCATCCATCAAAGTCTGCTGTAATTTGTTTATATCAACATTTTCAGGTGTAACATTGTCTTTGATTGCCTGAGCCACGGCAGTTCCCAATGCCTGACCTAAGATTGAGCAGGTTGCCATTACTCTTGAGGAACTTAATGCCGCGTGGGTAACGCTGATATTTCTTCCCGCAAAGCAAAGGTTTTCGATGTTCTTTGAAAGCATACATCTCAACGGCAAGCCCCACGGTGTCGGAGCAGGGTGGAAGATTGTGGGATAACCTTTGGTATAATAAAAACCTTCAGGGAAATGGTCGTCCATGCTCCATCCCGCGTAAGCAACGATATCTTCAAATCTGCCTTCAGACTCAACATCGTTCTGAGTTACCGTGTATTTTCCGATATAGCGTCTGCTTTCACGTTTGCCGGGCAGGAACCCTATCCATTCAAGCTCCCAGTTTTCAACACCGTGGTCTCCGTAGTTTTTTATATGGTCCCAAACACCGTAGCAAATCTTAATCAGTTCTTCGCGGCATGTGTCGGGTTCGTGAACGCAGTCCCATTCCCCGCCGATTTCAATCCACCAGAAGTTATTGCCTTTATCGTGGTCTTTAAACGGCAAATCTTCATCAGAAGTGTATTTATATGCCCATTCAGGTGCGACAAACGGAACGGGGTGGTCTGTTTCCCTTATCTGAAATAGACAGCTCATACCCATAGTCTTTTTATCGGAAACATCGGGCGGAATGGTTTCGCCAAAATCACTTTTTGCTTCTCTTCCGTACATAAATTCCGCACCCGTAAGAGTTGAAAGAACGGAATCTCCCGAACAGTCGGCAAAATATTCGGCACTTACAACATGGAAAGTTTCAGCGTTGGATTGCCATGCTTTAACACTTGTTATTTTATTTCCGTCCATTGTGCAGTCAAGACAGCTTGAGTTGAGGAGGAGGGTGAGATTTTCTTCCGCCATAGCTTTCTGATAAAGCACACTGTCCCAAAGAGGATATTTAAGTGACGGATTCTGATAGAAATTTTCAAGCATAATCTCCTCAATTATACCGCCCTCACGGTTGTCTTTTCCGTGACAACCGCCAATCCACATACGGATTTCGCTTGATGCATTGCCGCCCAAAACGGGGCGGTCATGAATTAAAACAACTTTTATGCCGTGTCTCGCTGCGGCAACAGAACAGCAAAGCCCTGCCATTCCTCCGCCGATAACACAAAGATCTGTTTTATATTCAAGCGTTCTCATCTGAAATCTCCTCTGTCGAATTTGAACTTTATATTATCATATGAAATTAAAATTGTCTATATAAAGTTGTTCGGAAATGTCGGTTGCGACGATAGTTACAGCTATGTTGGTTGTATGCGATGTTTTTCGTCAGGCGTAAGACTGCCGACAGAGCCTGTTTTTTAAGGGATACAGCAAAAAACAACCTGAATATGCTTATAAATAACTGGATAATATGTTTTTCAGAGTTAATATGTCACTACATTAAAAAGGATGATGTTACAATGAAAACAATATCAAAAAATGCTTTCAGTAAAATAAGGTGAATTTGACAAGGGCCGAGTGTAAGCGAAACTGCATTGAATAGAAATACTAAAGCCGCCCGATTGCTCGGACGGCTTTGTTTATTTGTTGCAGTGTTTATCAAGCGACGGGTTGAAAGCATAGAAATTCTTTTCGTTCAGTTTATCGGTTGCGAGGCGCAGACCTTCGCCGAATCTCTGGAAATGAACAATCTCTCTTGCACGCAGGAATTTAATCGGCTCTCTTACGTCGGGATCGTCAACAAGTCGGAGAATGTTGTCATATGTGGTTCGTGCTTTCTGTTCGGCGGCAAGGTTTTCCGTCATATCTGTGATGACGTCGCCTTTGCTCTGAATATAAGCTGCCGTGAAAGGTACACCTGAAGCGGCGACGGGATAAATGCCCGTTGTGTGGTCAACGAAATATGCGTCAAATCCCGCTTTCTTTATGTCTTCCTCGCTCAGATTTCTCGTAAGCTGATGAACAATTGCACCCACCATTTCGAGATGCGCAAGTTCTTCCGTACCGATATCTGTCAGAAGTCCTTTAAGTTCATTATAGGGCATTGCGAATCGCTGGCTGAGATAGCGAAGAGAAGCGGCCAACTCGCCGTCGGGACCGCCGTACTGGGACATTATAATCTGTGCGTATTTCGGATTCGGATTTTTGATTTTAACGGGAAACTGTAATCTTTTTTCGTAGTTAAACATCAGCAGCCACACTCCTCAAATTCCCAGGGCCACGGAGTGTCAAGCCATTCACAGCCCTGTGCTCTTTTTGCGGTAAGCGGATAAAAATTCTCTTCAAATTCTTTTCTGAGAAGCTTATATTTCATTTCGCATTTCTTGTAGTGCTCAAGCATCTGCATATCCCAGGGGTGCGTGTCGAGATAAAGATGGATTTCCCAGAGGGTGAAGTGAGCAGCACTGAGCTTTTTGAGAGCAACTTCTCTGTTGTTCATTTGCAGCACTTCCCTGCAAAAGGCTTGCTGAGAACGGGGAAAAGTGTTCCGCATTCAAAAGCCTTCATTTCGTCAAACATTGAAGTGTCAATCTGCATAGGTACGTAAAGCATTGCTACTGTGAAGTTTGCTGGCAGAGGTGTTATTGAACCGGGACAAGGTTCCGTTCTGCCGACAGACTTCTGCTGATAACGGTAGCCGTAGCGGTCTGTCATATCTATCATTCCTTTCATCGTTGAGGACAGTCCTCGCTTTCAGTATATGTTTTCTGATTTGATTTGACACACATTGTATTTCTTGACATATATTTATCCTAAATGATATAATCTGTCTGTATTTATTTAAACCCAAGGAGAAGAAAATGAGTATAAAAATTATTGCAACCGACCTTGACGGCACTCTGATGGCGCCCGACCATCTTACGGTTACCGGAAGAACAAGAAACGCACTTTACGAAGCACACAAAAAAGGTGTTAAAACCGCGATAGCAACGGGCAGAACACTTGCGTTCGTTGACTACGTTGTTGACCAGATTCCTTTTATTGATTATATAGTTCATTCAAACGGTGCGGCGGTTTATGACAGAAAATCAGACAGCTACATATACACAAGCCTTATTGCGCCTGAAGTTACCGAAAAGGCGGTAAAGCTTCTCAATTCAATGCCCGTATACTATAATGTATATATGGATGGAAAAACCTATGTGCAGAAGGGGAGCGATAAATATTTTGTCAATGACGGTTTGCCTTCCGATTTTGTTGAAGTTTTTGCATCAAAATGTGTTTATTGCGATGGTATGGAATCTGTTGTCAAAGGAAAAGGAGCGGAATTGATTGATGTTTTCTATAACAATGATGAGCAAAGGGACAAAATCTTTGCTTTCTTTGAAGAAAACAATGTGTTTATGACCTCTGCGCTTGCGGGCGTTGTTTCGGGCACGGCAATCGGTGCGGATAAAGGTACCGCGCTTTTGGGGATGTGCAAAACTCTCGGTATAAAGCCTGACGAGGCAATGACCTTCGGCGATGCATCGAATGATGCAACAATGCTTGAATATGCTTATTACTCATTTGCAATGGAAAACGGCGATGAAATCTGTAAAGCAAAGGCGCGTTTTTCAGCGCCGTCAAATGCTGATGACGGCGTTGCGCAGATGATTGAAAAATATGTACTGAACGGAGACGAATGATATGGAAATTTCAAAAATTCTTTCACATTGCGACCACACTCTGCTTGCCGTTGATGCAACGTGGGAACAGATAAAAGCAATCTGTGATGACGGTATGAAATATTCAACCGCAAGTGTATGCATTCCCGCATCATATGTAAAGCAGGCAAAGGAATATGTCGGCGATAAGCTTGCAATATGCACTGTTATCGGTTTTCCGAACGGTTATTCAACAACGGCTGTTAAAGCTTTTGAAGCGGCGGATGCCGTAAAAAACGGTGCGGATGAAATTGATATGGTTATCAATGTCGGCTGGGCGAAGGATAAGAAATACAGTGACATTTTAAATGAAATAAAAGAAGTAAAATCAGCTTGTGCAGACAAAATATTAAAGGTTATCATTGAAACCTGTCTGCTGACAGATGAAGAGAAAACCGAAATGTGCAGAGTTGTTAGCGAATCGGGCGCAGACTTCATCAAAACATCAACAGGCTTTTCAAAGGGCGGCGCAACAAGAGAGGATATTGCTCTTTTTGCCGCAAATATCGGAGAAAATGTAAAAATGAAGGCGGCGGGCGGTATCCGTTCGTTTGAAGATGCCGAGGATTATCTTGCTCTCGGATGCGAAAGACTCGGCACAAGCGCAATTGTCAAACTTGTGAAAAATCAAGAGGTACAAGGATATTAAGGAGGACTTATGAGCAATTTACCTACTCCGCACATTGCGGCAACAAACAAATCGGATTTTGCCAAAACCGTGCTTATGCCGGGTGACCCTCTGCGTGCAAAATACATTGCGGAAAATTTTCTTGAAAATGCTGTTCTCGTCAACAACACAAGAGGCGTTCAGGGCTATACGGGATATTATAAAGGCAAAAAGGTTTCCGTTATGGCATCGGGTATGGGCATGCCGTCAATCGGAATCTATTCATATGAGCTTTTCAATTTTTATGATGTGGAAACAATAATCAGAGTCGGCTCTGCTGGCGCAATCAGTCCGAAACTTCATCTGAGAGATGTTGTTATAGGTATGGGTGCCTGCACAAACTCGGCTTATGCCGGTCAGTTCAATCTTCCGGGCACATTTGCACCCGTTGCAGATTACGAAACACTTACAAAAGCTGTTTCGGCGGCTGAAAAGCTTGGTGCAAAAGCATATGTCGGCAATATTTTTTCATCCGATACATTTTATGACGATGCAAACAGTCTTGCCGAGTGGCAGAAGATGGGCGTGCTTGCGGTTGAAATGGAAGCGGCGGCACTTTATATGAATGCGGCAAGAAGCGGCAAAAAGGCACTGTGTATCTGCACAATTTCAGACTGTCCTCTTGCAGGCGGTGAGGAGTGTACCGCGCTTGAACGTGAGCAGACCTTCAACAAAATGATTGAGATTGCTCTGGAGGCGGCTGATGAATAATTCGGAGCTTATAAAGCTTGCGCTTGATGCAAGAGAAAAATCATATTCTCCTTATTCAGGTTTTGCCGTCGGTGCGGCGCTTCTTTGCAGAAACGGCAAAGTATATACGGGATGTAATATCGAAAATTCCGCTTTTTCACCGACTGTTTGTGCGGAAAGAACAGCGTTTTTTAAGGCTGTCTCGGAGGGTGAAACGGAATTTGAAAGAATAGCGGTTGTCGGCGGAAAAAGTGAAAGCCTACCCGATAACTATTGTCCGCCGTGCGGTGTGTGCAGACAGGTGATGAAAGAATTCTGCCCGTCGGATTTTGAAATCCTGATCGCAATATCGGAAAATGATTATAAATCGGTGAAACTTGAGGAAATTCTTCCGTTAAGCTTTGATAAACGAGAGGTATAAATGAATATTATTGATTTAATCAGAAAAAAGAGAGACGGTTTTTCTCTTTCAAAAGAAGAAATTGAATATTTTGCAAACGGCGCGGCAAACGATACGATTGAAGATTATCAGGTTTCCGCAATGCTTATGGCAATGTACCTCAACGGGCTTGACGAGAAAGAAACACTTGATCTGACCCTCGCTATGGCTCATTCGGGAGATATGGCGGATTTGTCGGGTGTTGACGGAATAAAAGGGGATAAGCATTCAACGGGAGGAGTCGGTGACAAAACTACATTGATTGTTGCGCCGATTGTGTCTGAATGCGGAATCAAAATTGCCAAAATGAGCGGCAGAGGACTCGGTCACACGGGCGGCACGGTTGATAAGCTTGAATCAATAAAAGGCTTCAGAACATCGCTTTCATCCGATGAATTCATAAATGCCGTCAATGAATGCGGGCTCTGCGTTGCGGGTCAATCCGGTAAGCTTTGTCCTGCAGATAAGAAGCTTTATGCTATGCGTGACCTTACGGCAACTGTTGATAACATTCCGCTTATCGCTTCAAGCATTATGGGCAAGAAGCTTGCGGGCGGTGCGGACTGCATTGTGCTTGACGTCAAGTGCGGAAGCGGTGCATTTATGAAAGATAAAGAATCCGCAGTCAAGCTTGCTGAAAAAATGGTTGAAATCGGAAAAGGCGCAGGCAGAAAAATTGCGGCGCTTATAACCGATATGAATGTTCCTCTGGGAAATTATATCGGCAACTCCCTCGAGATTGTTGAAGCGGTTGAAACTCTGAAAGGAAACGGACCTGAGGATTTGACCGAAATTTCAATCCTTCTTGCGGCAAAACTGCTTGAGCTTGCGGGTAAAGGAACTTCTGATGAATGTAAACAGCTTGCGTATTCAAAAATAAAAGACGGCTCGGCGCTTGAAAGACTTGCAATGATGGTAAAAGCACAGGGTGGCGACAGTGAATACATTTATAATACGGATTTATTCCCGAAAGCCGAATTCAGCTATGAAATAAAATCTGAATATGACGGCTATATTTCGTCAACCGATACCGAGGGCATAGGCTCTGTATGTGTGCTTCTCGGTGCGGGAAGAACAAAAAAGGAAGATTCGATTGATTCGTCTGCAGGCATAATCCTTAATAAAAAAACAGGGGATTATGTCAAGAAGGGCGATGTTATCGCAACGCTTTATGCTTCGGATAACTCTCTTTTCGAAGCGGCAGCAAAGAAATTCACCGATTCGCTGACCTTCGGCAACGACAAAACTGAAAGAAAATCGGTTTTGCTCGATGTGGTTGAGTAATAGTGCACAATTTTTATTTCATTTTTTTGGCTTGCCAAGAATTATCTTGTATGATATAATATATTGAATTCTAAATGACAGGAGATTTTTATTATGGGAAAATTAAATCAGATCGATAAGGCTGCCGAGAGCAAGGGCTCGCTTCTTGTAACAGTATGGCAGTTTGTCAAGTTCATCGTTGTAAGCCTTCTTGCAATGATCGTTCAGTTCGTTCTTCTCAACACACTTAACCTCATTCCGCCCATCGCTGAGCTTTATAATCAGGATTTCGCATGGTGGGTATTCGTTTATCCCGTTGCAGTCGGCGGTCTCGGTTATTTCATCGTGAGCAACGTTGCAAACATCATCGCTCAGATTGTTGCTTTCTTTGTTAACAAAGAAAAGACCTTCAATTCAGGCGCAAACGTAGCAGTTGCTCTTCCCATCTACATAGTTTTCACAATTGCTCTTATTTTCTTCTCAGCATGGCTTAACCCCACACTCAAGGAAGTTTTCGTTGGCTGGGGTCTTGAAGAAGTAGCTGCAAAGAACATTGCAACAATGATTTGCTCCGCAGTTCAGTTCTTCCTCTACTTCCCCGTAGACAAGATTCTCTTCCACAAGAAAAAGGAAGAAAAGGCTGAATAAGATTCACGTAACATTAAGAGCCGTCCCAAAAGGACGGCTCATTTTTTTGCGAATCGGTATAATTTGTGGCTTTTGACACAGACTAACCACTATATATTGTGTTATTATCACAACTGCAATCACATATTTTGTGCAAAGAGGAGGGAGAATGTTGAACATTCAGGGTCTTCAGAAGCTCACGCTTCTTGATTTTCCGGGCAAAATGGCATGCACGGTGTTTACCGGCGGCTGTAATCTCAGATGTCCGTTCTGCCATAACGCAAGCATTGCGGTCAGACCGTCAAAAGACGGCGAGTATACAGCGGAACAGATTCTTGATTTTTTAAAGAAACGACAGGGAATACTTGACGGCGTTGCGATAACGGGCGGCGAACCGCTTATGCAGAAGGATATAGAAGAATTCATCAGAAGCATCCGTGAACTCGGTTATTCCGTGAAGCTCGACACCAACGGCACATATCCCGAAAAATTAAAATCGCTTGTAAAACAAGGCCTTGTTGATTATGTTGCAATGGATGTCAAGGCATCTCCCGAAGGCTATCCTCCCGCAGTCGGCATAGGCGGCTACGATATAACAAAGGTCAAGGAGAGCATAGATTTTCTTCTTGAAGGAAATGTTGACTATGAATTCAGAACAACAATCGTCAGAGAATTTCACAGTGTTTTTGATATGGATTCTCTCGGAAGCTTCATTAAAGGAGCGAAACGTCATTTTCTCCAGGGTTTCAAGGATTCGGGAGACTTAATCGGATTCGGTCTTTCGGCAGTACCCAAAAAGGAGATGGAGGATATGAAAAATATCCTTCTCAAGTATGTGAAAAACTGCGAAATCAGGGGAGAATAATAGAATATTGTAAAAACCGCTAAAAAAAACAATATATATAGTGCAGTTTTAACAAACTTTAGTTTTTGACACAATATCTTGTAAATTCCATTGACAGAACCACAATAATTTGTTATCATCTATAAGCTGTCGGATATTCCGTATAATTCAGGTTTTAATAAAATTATCATATAAATTCAAAGAAAGGTAAGGGTTGTTATGTATCAGGTAATAAAAAGAGACGGTAGCATAGCAGAATTTAATGTTTCAAAAATCAGCGAAGCTATCAAAATGGCATTTGAATCCAAAGAAAAGCAGTATCATCCTTCAACAATTGATTTCCTCGCTCTCAAGGTAACAGCAGACTTTGAGCCGAAAATCAGCAATGAACTTATTGCGGTTGAAGACATTCAGGACAGTGTTGAGCAGGTGCTCATTCAGGCAGGTTATGCCGATGTTGCAAAAGCATACATCCTTTACCGCAGACAGCGCGAAAAGCTCCGTAACCTTAAGTCAACAATTCTTGACTATAAAGAGCTTGTTAACAGCTATGTTAACGTTACAGACTGGCGTGTTAAGGAGAATTCAACCGTTACCTATTCCGTAGGCGGTCTCATTCTCAGCAACTCGGGTGCAATCACAGCTAACTACTGGCTTTCAGAGATTTACGATGACGAAATCGCAAATGCTCACAGAAACGCAGACATTCATATTCACGACCTTTCAATGCTTACCGGCTATTGCGCAGGCTGGTCACTCAAGCAGCTTATTCAGGAGGGCCTCGGCGGCGTAACAGGTAAGATTACCTCTGCTCCCGCAAGCCATCTTGCAACTCTTTGCAACCAGATGGTAAACTTCCTCGGAATTATGCAGAATGAGTGGGCGGGCGCACAGGCTTTCTCATCATTTGACACCTATCTTGCTCCTTTCGTAAAGGTTGATAACCTCAGCTACGACCAGGTCAAGAAGTGCATCGAATCCTTCATTTTCGGTGTAAACACTCCCAGCCGTTGGGGTACACAGGCTCCCTTCTCAAACATCACTCTTGACTGGACAGTTCCCGCTGACCTTGCAGAGCTCAACTGTATCGTAGGCGGCAAGGAAATGGACTTCAAGTATAAAGACTGTAAGGCTGAAATGGATATGATCAACAAGGCCTTCATCGAAATTATGATTGAGGGCGATGCCAACGGAAGAGGCTTCCAGTATCCCATTCCCACCTATTCAATCACAAGAGACTTTGACTGGTCAGAAACAGAGAACAACAAGCTTCTCTTTGAAATGACCTCAAAATACGGCACACCCTATTTCTCAAACTATGTCAACAGCGATATGGAGCCCAGCGACGTACGTTCAATGTGCTGCCGCCTTCGTCTTGACCTTCGTGAGCTTCGCAAGAAGAGCGGCGGTTTCTTCGGCAGCGGTGAAAGCACAGGTTCAGTCGGTGTTGTAACAATCAACCTTCCCAGAATCGCTTATCTTGCAGAGAATGAGGCTGATTTCTATAAGAGACTCGATAAGATGATGGATATCGCCGCACGTTCACTCAAGATCAAGAGAACAATCATCACAAAGCTTCTCAACGAAGGTCTTTATCCCTACACCAAGAGATATCTCGGAACATTTGAGAATCACTTCTCAACCATCGGCCTTGTCGGTATGAACGAAGTAGGTCTCAATGCAAACTGGCTCAGAGCAAATATGATCAATGATAAGACACGTCAGTTTGCAAAGGATGTTCTTAACCATATGAGAGAGCGCCTTTCCGACTATCAGGAAGAATACGGCGATCTTTATAACCTCGAAGCAACTCCCGCTGAATCAACATCCTACCGTCTTGCAAAGCACGATGTAAAGCGTTATCCCGGCATCATCACCGCATCAGACGGCACACCTTATTACACCAACAGCTCACATCTTCCCGTTGGTTACACAGAGGATGTTTTCGAAGCACTCGATATGCAGGATGAGCTTCACACACTTTATACTTCGGGTACTGTTTTCCATGCATTCCTCGGCGAAAAGCTTCCCGACTGGAAGGCAGCTGCAAATCTCGTAAGAAAGATTTCGGAAAACTACAGACTTCCTTATTACTCAATTTCACCCACTTACTCCGTATGTAAGAGCCACGGATACATCGCAGGCGAGCACTTCACTTGCCCCGAATGCGGTGAAAGCGCAGAGGTTTACAGCCGAATCACAGGCTACTACAGACCCGTTCAGAACTGGAACGACGGTAAGACTCAGGAATACAAGGAACGCAAGGTTTACAGCATTGCTAAATCCGATATTTCAAAGCATGGTACTGTAGCAAGTGAAGCAAAGGCAGAAGAAGAAACAGCAACAGGACTTCTTGCTGACGGACTTTATCTCTTCAAGACAGCAACATGCCCCAACTGCAAAATAGCTCTTGCTCAGCTTGCAAAGGCAGGTATCGCAGTTCAGGAAGTTCTTGCTTATGAGAATCAGGACCTTGCTCTCAATCTCGGCGTTAAGCAGGCACCCACACTTGTTGCAGTCAAGAACGGTGAAGCAGTTAAGTATGCAGGTGTTGCAGAAATCAAGAAGTTCATTGATGCCGCAAATACAGCAGCAGTATAAGGAAGATTTATCATATGTATGATATAATTATTATTGGCGCGGGGCCTGCAGGTTTGACTGCAGCGCTCTATGCGCTCAGAGCAGATAAAAGTGTTCTTGTGCTTGAAAAGGGCACATTCGGCGGTCAGATTACCTATTCTCCGCAGATTGAGAATTATCCCGGTTTTGCACAGATGAGCGGTAACGAGTTTGCCGAAAAACTCATAGACCAGGTGCTTAATCAGGGCGCGGAAATAGAAATGGAAACCGTAACCGGAATCCGTGACAACGGTGAAACGAAAACCGTTATCACCGAAGATGGCGAGCACGAGGCAAAGGCAGTTATTATTGCAACCGGTGTTAAGCACAGACAGGTTGGTCTGCCCAACGAAAACGAGCTTGTCGGAAGCGGCATTTCATACTGTGCGGTCTGCGACGGTGCGTTTTTTAAAAACCAGACTGTTGCCGTGCTTGGCGGCGGAAACTCCGCTTTGCAGGAAGCTGTGCTTCTTTCAGAGGGCTGCAGCAAGGTTTATGTTGTTCAGAATCTTGATTATTTTACAGGTGAAGCAAGACTTGTTGAAAAGCTCAAGGCGAAGGATAACGTTGAGCTTATAACAGGTACCGTTATTTCGGAAATTCACGGCACCGATACACTTGAAAGCCTTACACTTGAAAAGAATGACGGAACAAAAACCGAACTTAAGGTTGACGGTCTCTTCGTTGCAATCGGTCTTATTCCCAACAATGAAGCTTTTGGTGAAATTGCAGGACTTGACGAGTGGGGATACATCGATTCCGATGAAGCCTGCCTCACAAAAACCCCCGGTATCTTCACCGCGGGTGACTGCCGCAAAAAGCAGATAAGACAAATTACAACCGCAACCGCAGACGGTTCAGTGGCAGCTCTGGCGGCTTGCAGATATATAGACAATCTTAAATAAAAAATACCGAAGCAGGACTTCTCCTGCTTCGGTATTTTTAAATTATTGCTTTTTACTGTTTTGCGCCTGCATCAAACATTTCAAGCATCTTAACGCTTGCTGCGAAGCAGTTTGCAATGCCGTCCTTGTTCATATTGTCATATGAGTCAAGACGTGTGTGATAATATCTTTCAAGCTTATGGTTAAGACCCGTAACGCCTGCTGCTCTGTATCCGCCCTGTGAGAATGCCGCTGCATCAACTGCGCCGCCAAGGGGAGGAACCATACCTTTTTTGCAGGGAACGCCGATAGCCTGTGCCGCCTCAAAGAAGAGGTCTGCGGCATCCTTGTCGGATTTTACGGTGCCGTTAAGGTCGCGGTAGTTTGCCATAAGATATTTGGGGTCGTTGATTGTGTCGTATGCATATATGAAAGTGGGAACATCCTGGAATTCGCCCTTGTGAGCCTCAACCCATGCTTTTGAGCCTCTGAGACCGATTTCTTCGGAGCCTGTGAGAATAACGCCGATTTCGGTGTTTTCAAGCTCAATGCCTTCGTCCTTTAGGGCCTTGAGAACTGCAATACCTACATAGCAGCCTGTAAGGTTATCATTTGCGCCGTCAACAACTCTGCGATAGTTAACCATAAAGTAAAGACCAATCATAAAGGGAACAAAAAGAAGTCCCCACAATGCGGCTTTAACAAGAGGATTTGACATATCGGGCATTCCGAATGTGATGCCGTTCTGAGCGACATACATAATTGAAAGAACAAGATAGAAAATTGCGCCGAGAACAACGATTATTGCGTGGCCTTCAAAGCCGACACCGCCGAGTGCATAGTTAACAGGCCATTCCCATGTTGCATCGGGGTGACCGTTGAAGATGATTCTTCTCTTTGTTTCGCCTGTGCATTTTTTGATTGCGGTAACGTTGTGGCTTGTTTTCTTGGGGAAAAGAGGGTCAAGAACCTTTTTGTAAACGCCGAACTCAAGAAGAACAAGCGCAAAGCCTACGGCGATAAGGGGGATTGAAATGATGGGTGCAAAGAAGAAAAGTGCAATTGATATAAGCACAAATGTGATTGTGAAATAAATCCAGCCGTAGAATGCGCGGGGAGCAACCTCGTATGATTCGAGCTTTACGTCCTCACAGCCGCAGTCCTTTTTGAGAACCTCAGCCATATATTCGCAGGATTTTTTTTCACCCTCCGAACCGGGGTCTCTTTTACCGCAGGTTTTGATGATGTGTGTGATTTCATCAATCATATATTTTGCGGCTTTTTCCTTTGAATCGATAATTTTCTTTAAATCCATATTTCCCACTCCTTCGTGTATTATAGAAACATTTTATCACCCGTAAAATATATTTGTCAACTGAAAAAAGGGGAAATATTCTGCTCAAATCGTGATTATTTGTAACAGTAATTATGAAGAAAGGGAGATTTCAGAAATATCGTCAAAAGGTATGGTTGTTTTGGTTACGGTGACCGTGCGGAAAACCGTGTCAATTCTCATAATCCGACCTTCAATGAACTCGTATGCATATTTTTTATAATACCTGATTCTGACAAATATGCCTTTCTTTAAATCAGAAATTTTTTGAGACAAAACTTCATTTTCTTCTTCCGAAAGCTCCTTTTTGGGTGTAATGATTTTTTCTCGTTCTTTCACAAGCGAATCGAAGCCTACAAGTGCGGCAAAGGGCATGAACTGTTTTGCAGGGTCGTTTCTTTCCTTCATTTAAAATACCTCCGTATACTATTGACATTTTTGGTTTGCAATAATATTATTAACACAAAAGGTGGGTGTTAAAATGGACAACAGAGAATGGTTCAGATCCGCACAGTTCGGAATGATGGCTCATTGGGGGCTTTATTCGATGCTCGGCGGTGAATATAAGGGGCGCAGAGTACTTGATTATGCCGAATGGATTCAGAGTTATATGCGCATTCCGAATGATGAGTACGAAAACCTTGCAAAGATATTCAATCCCGTTTATTTCAATGCGGATGAGTGGATAAGGCTTGCAAGGGATTGCGGAATGAAATATTTCGTTTTTACCTCGAAGCATCACGACGGCTTTGCACTTTTTAAATCAAAAGCGGATTCTTTTAATATTGTTGATGCATCGCCTTTCGGCAGGGATGTTGTTGCCGAGCTCGGAGAAGCCTGCTATAAATACGGACTGAAATTCGGTCTTTATTATTCGCAGGAGCTTGACTGGCATCACCCTCACGGCGGCGGATATACAAATCTCAGCGGATGCTCGGGAACATCGTGGGATAACAACTGGGATTATCCCGACAGAAGCAAAAAGGATTTTTCAATCTGTTTTGAAGAAAAAATCAAGCCGCAGGTCAAGGAAATACTGACAGGCTACGGTGATTTGTGCCTGATATGGTTCGATGTTCCGCACACAATAACGAAAGAACAAAGCCTTGAGCTGAATTTGCTTGTTAAGGAATATCAGCCCGATTGCCTTATCAATTCAAGAATAGGAAACGGAGCATACGATTATGTGTCGCTCGGTGACAACGAGTATCCTACAGAGTTCAGACAAAGCGAAAATTCCGACCCCAACAGTCTTGACGGCTTCAAATATTCGCCCTACGGACTTTATGAAACTGCGGGCACTCTCAACAGCTCGTGGGGATATAAATATTATGACCAGAATTGGATAACACCCGAGGAAATTGCCGAAAGAAGAAACAGACTCAATTCTTTGGGAATAAATTATCTTCTTAACGTAGGTCCCGATGCATTGGGCAGAATTCCTTCGTTTTCTGCCGAAGCGCTTATAAAAGCGGCGGGAATTATGCAAAAATGAACATATTGTACATTGAGTATGTAATGTCTGTTGAAAAAAGATGTGAAAAATGGTATAATGAAACCATTAAAAAACGGAGGTGGAACAAATGATGGCTATTATTGCTATTCTCAGCGACATTCCCATGTATGTTGCAGAAATCATTTCAAAACTTACAGGTGCAGACACGTCAGCGCTTGTCGGCGCATTCAGCGACGGTTTTGCAAAAATCATCGAGCTTGCTGAAAAGCTTCTCGGCTGATTTGTTTTGAAAAAACAAAAATGCAAGTCGGAGGCCAAGCGGTCTTAGGAAGACAAAGTTGGTCT
>JAZTZD010000048.1:0-54809 GCA_045637305.1 Acutalibacteraceae bacterium | reverse complement strand
GAGCGAAGAACAAAAGAAACAGAATAAAACAGAAATGGCTTGCAGAGGAAATCTAACCTTTGCAAGCCTTTTTAATAATAACTATTAAATTATAATCAATTATCTTATGTTTCTTTTTAGCCGTTTTTCCGAACTCGACGTATACACATACGCCTTTCGTTCGGAGAAAACGGCTTCTTCATCTTATTGAGACATACCCACTTTAAATTTATTTTTATCTGTTGTTTGCACTGCTGTTGATTGCAAAATTCAGAATGTCTGCGGCATTCTTCTGAAGCTCGCCCATGGTTATTCCGTCGGGTGCTCCGAGAGTTTTGAGAAGAGTTCCGTCAGGCTTTTTCTTGTTCATTCTGCCGCCACCCGGCATAAGAACATTGACACCTGCTCTGACTCTGTATGCCTGGTCGCAGAGATTCGGGAATTCGGGAGATTTTGAGGAACGCATCCACCAATCGGTCATCACGCAGCCCTTGTATCCCCATTCCTTTCTGAGAATTCTTTCGCAAAGCTCATAATGATAATGACCCCATACTCCGTTTATCTTGTTATATGATGTCATAATATTCTGCGGCTTTGCTTTCTTGACGCAGATTTCAAATCCCTTAAGATATATTTCTCTGAGCGCTCTTTCGGACACTCTTGAATCATTATGAGTTCTGTTTGTCTCCTGATTGTTGCAGGCAAAATGCTTGGGACACGCCGAAACACCCGTTTCCTGAAGTCCCTCAACAACCGCCGCCGCAATAAGACCCGTAACAACGGGGTCTTCCGAGAAATACTCAAAATTACGTCCGCAGAGAGGATTTCTGTGAATATTCATACCGGGTGCAAGAAGGACGTGCGAACCGTGGTCTTTCATTTCAAGACCGACCTGATAACAGAGATTTTTTACAAGCTCTGTGTTCCATGTGCTTGCAAGTCCCGTGCCTATGGGAAGAAGCGATGAACGCTGTTTCAGACGGACACCCGAAGGACCGTCGGTTGTTGTAATCGCAGGAACGCCCTTGTCTCTGAGCGATTTGAGAACGCCGCCGAAAACGCCTGCATTGCCTGCCGCACCGAGAGGACTGCCCATTATGTAATCGCCTCTGCTGATTGCTTCAAGCTCATCCGCTGAAAGCTGCGCAACAAACTGCTGCATTGTTATTCTGCCCTCTTTTACATCCTTAAGCAGATAAAATCTGCCCTCTGACTTTGTTGCTTCGGGAAGCGAGTCAAGAATAATCTGCTTCAAATCATATTTTGCGGTCGGTACGGGCACATAGGTCTTTCTGCCATTTTCATCCGCTTTGAGACGGTTGAAGCTTTCTTTTGGCGCGGCAGTCTGTGCATATCTTTCGATTATCTCGCTCTTTGCCTGCTCATATTCGCAGCAAAGCTTTGCAGAGCGCACATCCGCGCCGATATATACTTTATAAAGTCCTTTTTCGAGCACATAAGCATAGTTGTTTTCGTCATCATACGATGCCATTTTGCTTATGGGAAGCTCAAAGAGGATTTTATCGTTTTCGCCGGGTTGAAGAAGCTTTGTTTTTCCGAAAGCAAGAAGCGAACGCGATGCTTTTCCGAGCTTTCCGCACGGAGCTTCAAAATAAGCCTGAACAACCTCTTTGCCTGCCGCATTTCCGATGTTTTTAACATCAACATAAGTGAAAATGCTTTCATTGACAAATGCACATTTCTCAACAGTTATTTCAAAATCGGTGTAGCTCAGACCGAAGCCGAAAGGATAAAGCACTCTGTTTTTCTCAAAGGTTTCAAAATAACGGTAGCCGACATAGATATCCTCTGTGTAGCAATTGAAATCCTTGTTGCCAAAGTCCTTGCTTGAGGGATAATCCTCATAGTTTCTTGCAATTGTGTCTGTAAGCTTACCGCAAGGCGAAACCTTGCCCGAAAGAACATCCGCAACGGCGTTTCCGCTTTCCATACCGCTCTGCCACACATAGAGAATTGAAGAAATTCTGCTTCCGTAGGAATCAAGCTTTGACATATCCATTATGCTTCCGCAGTTGAAGAGCACAACCACCTCTTTGAATTCTGCGGTTACGCTGTCAAGCATCATTACCTCTTCATCCGTCAAATAATAACTGCCCTTTTCAAGCTTGTTTTCCCTGTCTTCACCCGCTGCTCTGCCGATAATGACAATCGCGGTGTCCGAATTTCTTGCAGCATCTCTGGCGATGTCTCGGCTCAGAGGCATCTCGTCATAGCACATAGGCCAATGACCCCAGAAGCCGTCATCAACGGGATTTTCCTTACACCATTTTTCATAGATATCGGCAAGCTCACGGTTAACGTTTATTCCCGCATCTTTAAGTCCCTGCATAAATCCGATTTTATACGGTGCATTAACATCTCCGCCCGAGCCGTAGCCGACATAAAACCAGTCATTCTGCACTCTGCCGAAAACGGAAACCGTCTTCTCACCGATTGGCAGAACATTGTTATCATTTTTGAGCATAACAATGCTTTCTGCGCCAACCTGTCTGCAAAGATTTTTCATTTCCTCGGGAGGCTGATAACTGTCATTTGCATATTCGGAAGTATCCTGCGAGGTTGATGCAATAACCTTGTTGACAACCTTTCCGATTATGTTATAAGCTTTCTTTTTTAAACCCTTCATTCAATCACATCCGCTTTTTTAACATCTTTTAAAATGCAAAGTATTTTTCTCTCTGCTTCTTTATTCTGCCGCTGATGAATTCAAGCGTTTCCTTACCGCCTTCAACTCCGCAGGCATAATCCTTCATTGCTCTTCCCTCTTCATAGCAAAGGTCATCGTGAAGCGGGAAATATTCCTTAAGAAGGAAGTTTGCATAACGTGCAAGTCTGAAATCGCCTACAAGGCGGAATTCCTTGCTGATACCGTCAATTGCAATCGAATAGAACTTCTTGACTGAATCAATAATTGCTGTTCTTTCATTTTCAGGAGAAAATACGATTGTTGCGGCAACATAAGCATTCTCATTGTTGATTGAGCTGTGGCTGTCGGTGCTTCCGACTATCGGGAACTTCTCATAGCCCTTTGCAAGCACTTCGTAATACTTGTGGGTCTGGAAGCCGTTGTGCTCATAGTAATTCTCGCCGCCGAGAACCTCAAACGCATCAAACGGATGAGTCTTGAGCATATAATCCGTTATGTTTTCGGGAACCTGATGAACGTTTGAAAGCCAATAAGGATGGCAGAAAATACCGAGACCCTCTGCCTTTCTGATATGGTTGAATACCCATACACAGCTTGCATATGTGAACGGTTCAATTCCCTCGGGAATGTCAAGCGTTTTTGCAAGCGCATCAACCTCTGCTCTGTAGCCGTCCTCATCAAGCTGTTCGGGACAAGGGAAGCCTTCAAAGCGGCGCTTTTCTATATCGTTGCCGTATTCATTTATATATTCTTCTTCCTTGATAATCGCATTAACAGAATACTTGCCGCCGAAATTAACGATATGAACATCGTTTATGTGGTCGGGTGCAAGGTCGGGAAGATGAACTTCTTCGCCGGGAACGATGTTGAATTCGATGGGAACATCCTTATAAACATCAATAGCTTCAAGCGACGGCCAATAACGGTGATGGTCGGTGATTGCAAAGAAATCATAGCCGTGCTTTCTGTAGTTTGCGCAGACAATTGCGGGCGACTGCTTGCCGTCCGAACAGCAGGTGTGCATATGCAAATCACCCATAAAAGGATATCTGCCGCAAAGGTCCTCATCAAGCGCATAAACGCTCAGCTCAAGAAGCTTTTTGTTTGTATTTTTATCAAAAAATCTGATGTAATACTGCTGTTCACGGGGGAATGTGTGAGTAATTTTAACGCAGTTTCCGTCCATAGCAAACGGGATTTCATAGCCGTTTCCTCTGTGGGGGTAGTCTCTGGGGTTTCCGTCATCAAGACCGAATATCTTAAGTGTCAGCTCATCGGGATTTTCAAATTCCGCATGGTAACCGAGAGGCTTGATTGTTATTGTCATTTCCTTTCCCGCCGGAAACACCTTGGGGAATATATCATAATAGTGAAGTTCTGTTTTCATTTTTGTTACTTCCTTTTCAGTTTATTTCAACAGTTTTACCGGTTTCGTATGATATATATGAATTTTCAAGAAGAACTGCAAGCTCAATAGCCTCTCTGAGTCCGAGACCGTCAGGTGTGCCCGTGCCGTCAAGACAGGCATTTACAAACTGAACAAGCGGTTTTACGCCTTCCTCGGGAAGAATGTCGGGAGAAATAAATCCCTTGTTGAGCTTTGCGGTTTCCATAGTCTTATACTTTATTTCCCCGCCCTGCCAGAGAAGAATACCGTCCGTGCCGTGAACTTCAATGGTATAAGGTGATGAGAAAGCAAGGAACGATGTTTCGGAAACGCCGATTGCTCCGTTTTCAAACTCAATTACCGAAACTGCGTTTTCGTCAACGGGTGTTCCGAGAACTGAATTTGCAATTCCCGTTATTTTCTTCGGCTTTCCGCAAAGATAAGAAAGAAGATACATCGGGTGACAACCCAGATCCATCATTGCACCGCCTGCACAGTCTTCCTTTACAAACCAATATCCGGGCAGCCATTTTCCGCTTACACCGTTATGTGCGTTGCGGATTCTGACATTTGTCACTCTTCCGAAATCGCCGTTTTCAATATGCTCCTTTGCGAATTTCACAACCGACCACATCTTATGAGGGAACGAGATTGTGAATGTAATATTGTTTTCTTCAATCACCTTTGCAATCTCTTCGCATTCGGCAACGGTGCAGGCAAGTGTTTTTTCCGTAAAAATATGCTTTCCCGCTTTTGCCGCACGAATCATAACATCCTTATGCATTGTTGTGGGAGTACAGCAGCATACCGCATCAACATCTTTTCTTGCAAGAATTTCGTCAAGGTCTGCAACAAAATCGCATCCGAGCTCTTTTGCCCACTCTGCTCCCCTTTCGGTTTTTTCGTCCCATACCGCAACAATTTCAGCCTTTCCCGTTGCGATAAAATCCCTTGCATAACCCGCGGCATGCACGTGCCACTTTGAAAGCATTGCTATTCTGAGCATACTGATTCCTCCAATAATACAATATATTAAAATAATATCACAGTAAAATAAAAAAGTCGAGAAAAAACAAAGGTTTTTCCCGACTTTTTTTAAAAGTTGAATTCACAGTTATTCTGTGGTATACTTTTGATAAACATATTCCGCCCCCACAGACCCGAGACACACAAAAACGCTCAGCGGCCTGACGGAATTGAGCATACCTTCGCTTATTCCGATAACGGAATAATAATCAAAAAATCTGCCTGCGCCGACATAAAGAAATGCGGAAAAGCAAAGCAACAGGATAATAACCGAAAAGCCTATTGTCAGCACTCTTTTGGCGGGCGTATGGATTTTACTCATTATGTTCTTCATTTTCAGTCCTCCTATGAAAAATTATATCATCGGACGGTAACTGTTTCAAACCTAAAATATTTCCAAAAAGGATTGAGAAATAAATGGATTTCGGAATTTCAACCTCTTGTTTTTATCCGATGAATACAGAGGATGCGCTTGAATACCTCGGCAAATCGGGCGTTAAAAAATGTGAGGTTTTTCTTAACACAATGAGCGAAACAACACCGTGTTTCGCTAAAAAGCTCAAAGTAATTGCGGATTCTTACGGTCTTCGGATTGTTTCGGCACATCCGTTTTCATCGTTTGCGGAAACCTTTATGCTTTTCAGCGAATATCAGAGACGGTTTAATGACACTTTGGAATATTACAAGCAGCATTTTGAGGTTGCTGCACTTCTCGGCGCTGACATCTCGGTTATTCACGGCGCACTCATTCCCGAGAAAATAAGCCGCAACGAATATTTTGAAAGATTTGCAAAGCTGATTGAGGCGGGAAAAGAATTCGGCATCAGGGTTGCACCCGAAAACGTCAACAGACATCTGAGCCAGAATCCTGAATTTCTCAAGGAAATGAGAGCTTTTCTCGGTTCGGATTTCCATCTTGTTTTCGATGTGAAGCAAGCTGTCAGAGCGGGCTATGACCCCATTGAATTTGCAGAAGAATTCAAAAAAGAGATAATTCACGTTCATATCAGCGACCACGACAGTGAAAACGACTGTCTGCCGCCGTCAACAGGCCATTTTGATTTCGGAAAACTGTTTTCTGTTCTCAAGAGTGTGAATTATGACGGAAGCTGTGTTATTGAGCTTTACAGACAGAACTTCGGCGAACCCACCGAGCTTCTGAAATCCCTCAATTTTGTTGAAAAAGTATTGAAAAATCCCGAGTCTGTGATATAATTTACTTATTCGGAATAAAACATAAAGGAGTTAATCACTATGAAATGTCCGTTTTGCGGCTGCGAAGAAAGCAAGGTTATCGACTCAAGACCCACCGATGAGGGCGAGCGTATTCGCAGAAGAAGAGAATGCACAAGCTGTTTCAAGAGATTTACAACATATGAAATAATCGAAACCGTTCCCGTTATTGTTGTTAAAAAGGACAAATCACGAGAGGTTTTTGACCGCAACAAGCTTTTCAACGGTATGCTCAGAGCCTGTGAAAAGAGACCCGTTTCTCTTGAATCAATTGAAAAATCCGTCAATGAAATCGAAGCTACTTTGCAGAATTCGTTTGACAGAGAGGTAACCTCGGTTAAAATCGGCGAATTGGCTATGGACAAGCTTAAGGACCTTGATGAGGTTGCATATGTCCGCTTTGCTTCGGTTTACAGACAGTTCAAGGACATCAACACCTTTATGGATGAGCTTGCAAAGCTTCTCAGCGAGAAATAATGAAAAGATTTTCGGCTTTAATTGTTGCGTTTTTACTTGTTTTCTGCACTTCTTGCGGCAAATCAGAACCCGAAGTTATCAAAACATCGGATATGCTCAACATAACAAATGAAGATGCGGATTTTCTCGGATGCCGCGAAAGATTTGAGGCTGTTATGTCCGCGGTATCTTCAAAAATAACAATTCTCGAAAATGCGCATAATGACAAAATAAGAATAGAAACCGAGTCTGAATACTTTTTTGAAGACGAATACATTCTGACATCGTTTGAGCCTTTTATTCTCTCCTCTTTTTCACTTTCGGAACATTTCACTTCGTCAATGACACAAAAGCAGGCAGAGGAAAATTATAAAACCCTTTGCAAAGGAATGACGGTTGAATATTCATCCGACACAGACAACCACATTCTCCGCTTTGTTTCGGAAGAATTGGTTGAGGAATATGTGGCTGAATACAACAAAGAATTTGATTCATTCAGATATTCTTTCACCGTTGAAAACGCAGACGGCAGGCATACTGAAGAATTCCTTGAATTCACCAAATACGAAAACGGAGTGTATGCAATCCAGAGCAAAACCTCCCGCTGTTATGTTGACTTTGATGAAAACGATGAAATCGAAAGCATTTATTGCACCACACTCAAAACCGGCGAATATTCATCTGAAAACGACAGCATTTATCCTTCAAAAGAGCTTCTGACTGCCGATTGGGTGAACGAAAAGGGAAGAGATTCCTTTATCAGTATCCATAGCTTCAATGACGGTATGCTCACTCATTCCGAATGCAGCAGCGGTCCGTGGAAAACGGTTAAAATAACCGCATCGGATTACAGCTCGGCTTTTTATATGTAAAAACTGCCGCACCAAGGTGCGGCTTTAGTTTTGGAGTTTAATAATGAATGACAAAATAAAAACTGTTTGCAGTTATCTTAAAAACCTTTCAATCGAATACGAAATGATTGAGCATTCCCCCGCTTCAACAATTGAGGAATGCAAAAAAATTGAAGCAATCATCAATGACACCATCTGCAAGAATCTGCTTCTGAGAACAACAAACGGCGCCGTACACTATCTTCTTGTTTTAAGAAATGATAAACGTTTTGTTACGGGAGAAATCTCAAAAAAGCTCGGCTCTTCACGGCTTTCGTTTGCATCGGGAGAAGAGATGCTCGGGATGCTGAACACCTCACCGGGTTCGCTGAGTATCTTAAGCCTCATTTTCAACAAAGAGAAAGATGTCACTCTGGCAATTGACAAAGACGTTGCGGAAAACAAGTATTTCTGCTGTCATCCCTGCGACAATACGGCAACTCTCAAAATAAAAACAAGTGATATTCTTTCCGTATATCTTCCGTCACTCGGAATAAAACCGATTATCATTGATGTCTGATTTTGTTGATTTTGCATCTTGAAATAAAAAGCCAAAAGCATTACAATATCGCAGAAAAATAATTACGGAGATTTTTATATGAAGCTTTTTGAAAACGCAGATTCACAGTTTATTATTTCCCAGATTATAAGCGCAATTGCAACAGTTCTGCTTCTTCTTTCATACCAGCAGAAAACCCACAAAAGAATTGTTCTTATGCAGGCGGCATCGGGAACTCTTTTCGGAATTCAGTATATGATGCTCGGTGCGTATGAAGGAATGATATGCAATTATATCGGCGCGGTAAGGTCTGTTGTTTATTCGTTCAGAAACAACTCCAAAGTTGTTGACAGTATTTTCTGCCCGATTGTTTTTGCCGTGTTTTTTACTGTCAGCGGAATCGTTACTTATCAGAATCTGTTTTCACTTCTTCCGATTGTTGCAATGTGTATTTCATCTTTCGTTCTCTGGTCGCCGAAAACACAGCAGCTCAGAGCTCTTTCAATGCCGACATGCGCAATGTGGCTTGTTTACAATGCGGTCAGCCACTCATATGTTGCCGTGCTTACGGAAGTGCTTAACCTGATTTCAATAGTTATCGGACTGATCAGATTCAGAAAAAAAGAGAATAAATAACAAGAAAAGGTGCTGAAGTATCAAACTTCGGCACCTTGTTTTTATTTAAGAAGTATTCCTCTGTCAACAGGTTTTGTAACATAAATATCGGGACAGATTTCTTTGAGCTTTTCTGCACACTTTTCCGCGCTTTCTTCATCATCGAAAATTCCGAAAACAGTCGGTCCGCTTCCGCTCATCTGATAAAGTCTTGCTCCGCAGTTTCTCATCTTTTCCTTGATTTCAACTCTTTCGGCAACCTCAATCACCTGCTCAAAAACGTTGCCCGCATAGGAACAGATTCCGTCAAAGTCGCCCTTTTCGCAGGCATCGAGCATTCTCATTGAATCGGGACGGTAAAGATAAGTGCTGTCTGCCGCCGCATAGGCTTCTGCGGTTGAGACACCTTTTTCGGGCTTTGCAAGAACAATAAAGCAATCTTTAAGCGGCTTTAATTTCGAAAGCACGCCGCCCGTATTCTGCGAAAGCTGAGTGCCGCCGACAATACAGAAAGGCACATCGCTTCCGACGGAAAGTCCGATTTCGCAAAGCTCTCTTTTTGAGAGACCCGCTTGGCAGATTTCATTGAGCGCAACGATAACCGCCGCTGCATCCGCGCTGCCTCCCGCAAGACCTGCTTCAAACGGAATTTTCTTTTCGATATGTATTTTTACATTTGGTTCTTTTTTTATTGAATCAAAGAATTTTTTTGCCGCTTTATATGCAATGTTTCTCTCATCACCCGGCAATCTTTCATCCGAGCAAGTCAGAAAGATTCCCGTTTCCGTTGTTTCTTCAACGGTCACGATATCCTCAAGAGAAACGCTCTGCATAACCATAAAAAGGCTATGGTAACCGTTATCAAGTTTTCCTATGATATCAAGAAAAAGATTGATTTTCGCAGGTGCATAAGCAGTTATTTTCATCTTATTGCTCCTTTCATTCTATAGGAATAAGTGTCGGTGTTCTTCCCTGATAAACTGCAATCTTATCAAATCCGCATCGGAGTGCAAGGTCATATCCCTGCTCTATTCCCGCACCGAGATGCTCCGCATAATGAGCATCCGAGCCAATGGTGAGCAATTCGCCGCCGAGCTGTTTATATCGTCTGAGAATGCTTTCATCAGGCGAAGTTATTCCGATTGGCTGACGAAGACCCGCTGTATTGAGTTCAAGGGATTTTTGATTTTTTATAAGGGTTAAAAGAATCTCGTCTATAATGTCCGAAAACTCTGTCATATCAACGGTTTTTCCGTAATTACCGACAATGTAGCGAAGAGGATAGGTCAGATGCGCCAGGGTATCAAATCCGTTCCATTGAGCTAACTTGAGTTCCTGCTCAAAATACTCTCTGAGCATCGCCATATAGTCAATGCTTTCATCATCAAAATTCATATAATAGAAATCCTGAACATCAGGAAGATTATGAATGGCACCGATAACAAAATCATATTTCATTGTCTGAACAAGCTTGTCCGCAATATTCTTATCATAGACAGCCTGACCAAGCTCTGCACCGACGCAAACCATAAGCTTCCCCTTGAATGCGGAACGCGCTTTTGCAACCTCAAAAAAAGACTGAATTGCCGTTCTGTCAAAGCGGTCTCTGTAGAACGCATCGATTTCGAGATGGTCTGTAAATGCAACGGCACGAAGACCCTTTCTGACTGCAGTTTCACAAAGAAACATTGTTGAATGGTTGCCGTCAAAAGAATTATCGGTGTGCGTATGAAGGTCAACAAGATTTCTGAAAGCCATTGTTTTCATCTCCCTTGTTTTTTATATTATCATACTTTTTCAAAATATAACAGTAATTTTTGAAAAATTGTTGTTTGATTGATAAAAATATGATAAAATAATTTGTAATTATTTTAAATAAGGAAAAATGATATGAAAATTATTGTAACAGGTGCAAGCGGTCAGCTCGGCTCGGATGTTGTTGCTGAGCTTGAAAGCAACGGTCATACTGTTGTTCCCGCCGACATTGCACAGCTTGATATAACAGACCTTTCAGCGGTTGAATCCTTTTTTGAAATTGTAAAACCCGAAGCGGTTATCCATTGCGCCGCATACACAAACGTTGACGGTGCGGAAACAGAAAAAGAGCTTTGCAAAAGAATAAATGCCGACGGCACGGAAAACATTGCAAAAATGTGCAGAAAACACGGTGCGAAGCTTCTTTATACGAGTACGGATTACGTTTTTGACGGAAAAGGCACGGCTGAATTTGAAACAGACTCCGAAACTTCCCCTTGTAACTATTACGGCGAAACAAAGCTTATGGGCGAAAATCTGATTAAAAAAATATGCGATAAATATTTCATTGTCAGAATTTCTTGGGTATTCGGTAAAAACGGCAAGAATTTCGTTAAGACAATGCTTCGTCTTTCGCAGGAAAGAGATGAATTAACGGTTGTCTGCGACCAGATTGGCTCACCCACATATACCCCAGACCTTGCAAAGCTTTTCTGCCAAATGATTGAAACGGAAAAATACGGAATTTATCACGCAACAAATGAAAATTTCTGCTCCTGGGCAGAATTCGCCTCTGAAATAATGAAAGTTTCGGGCACAAAAACAAAAATTATCCCCATATTAAGCAATGAATACAAAACAGTTGCCGTGAGACCCCTCAATTCAAGAATGTCCAAAAAATCCCTTGATAATGCGGGATTTTCAAGACTTCCTGACTGGCAGAACGCACTTGAAAGATTTATTTCCGATTTGTAAAATATCGGGATAAGCTTTATAATTCTTTTAAAGATTTATAAAAAGTTTGTTTTATATTATAATTACTTTCATTAAGTTATTACGGAGCAGCTTTTATGGATAAAGAAAACAGAAAATTTAATAAGTCGAAAGACACCCCGTCTGTTTTCGGTCCGAAAGCATATGACGAGGTACCCGACGGTCTTTACGACCTCTCTGCCATCTATGCAAGCAAGCCTAAAAGCAGAGAGGAACAATTCCGTGCGCAGGACGAAAAACGCCGTGCGCTTGAAATGGAAGCAATAAAAGAAGATATCGAAAGAAGATATTCTTTGCAGCTTGAGGATGCACAAAATCCTGAAGAAACACAGAGAACTCTTTACACACAGATTCCCGATGATGAGTCAATCGTTAAGGACGAGCTTGAACACCTGGATGAAATCATCGGAAGCAGCGCTGTTGAAATTCCTCAAAAAGCAGAAAACGAAACATCCGAAACCAAGGAAAAAAAATCAACCGAAAATATTTTATATTCATATATTTACGATTTCGGAGACACTATTTTCAGATTTACCAGACGTCTTATTATTTTAATTGTTAAACTGATAAGCATTCCCGTCAGAAAGCTTTCAAACCTTCTCGGAATTGCAACACTCGGCACAAAAAAGAGAATCAGGAAATATACAAGATCAACACTTCAGGAGCTTGTTTATTTCAGGAGAGAAATAAAATCGGCATTCAAATCAATCAGAAAAACAATCAAAAACCCGTTTTCTCTCCCATCTGTGCTTGCGCATTACATCAAAAAAGCTTTCTCAAGACACAAGAATCTTCTCAAAACAGCATTCAACACAGCTATGCCCGTTGCGGCTTTGCTTATTCTTATCATCACAATAAACTATTGGAACGGTGTAACATTTGCTCTTGAAGTCATATACAACGACCAGAGCATCGGTTTCATCAGCGACGAATCGGTTTATATTGAAGCAAGAGATATGGTAAGAGACCGTCTGAGCGCAGGTGCGGGAACGGTTGAAGCAACAGTTGCTTCTCAGTCCTCAAACCTGAATGCACAGTATGAGCTTACCCTTGTTTCTCTTGAAGAGCTCAACGATGCACAGACAATTTCGGATAAAATGATTGAAAACTCCGTTGACAATCTTACTCATGCCTGCGGAATCTATCTTGACGGAAAATTCATCTGTGCAGTAAAAAACGAAGCCGATGCCAAAACCGTTTTCAACAACATTATCGAGCCCTATGAGGCTGAAGCTGAAAACAACGGCTATATCGTAGGTTTTGCAGAAAACATAGACTATGTTCAGGGACTTTACCGCGACGATGCAAGCGTTATGTGGGATGCCGCTCAGCTTGAATCAACGCTTATCAACGATAAAGGCAGACAGACTTATATGACTTCCGAGGGTGATACCCTTGAAAGCATTGCCGCTTCATACGGAGTGGGTGAAAACGAGATTGAAAACCTCAACCCCGATGTTGATTTTGAAGCTCTTACGGAAGGCACTGTTATAACAATCAAGGAAGCCGAAAAATACGTAAGCATCAAGAAAACAGTTACCTCAACAAGCATCAGAGACATCAAATTTGACACCGTAAAACGCCGCGATGCAACAAAATACAGCGGCTACAGAAGCGTTGTGCAAAAGGGTGTCAACGGCAGCGAAAGAGTTACCAAAACACAGATTTACATTGACGGTGTTCTTTACGACACCGAGTATTCATATGAAACGCTTGAAGCGGCTGTTGACGAGATTGTTACAGTCGGCACAAAAACCTCATATAACGGCGTTTATATCGGCGAAGCTTCATCCTCAGGCTTCCTCTGGCCCGCACCGAGCTGTCATTATATCAGCTCACCATACGGCTGGAGAAACAGCGGCTGGCACAACGGCGTTGACCTTGTTAAATCGGGCGGCGGCGCACTCGGAACACCTGTTATCGCTTCAAAGAGCGGACGTGTTGAGGTTGTTCAGCGTTCAAGCTCGGGCTACGGCAATATGGTGCTTATCAATCACGGCGACGGCTACAAAACAAGATATGCCCATATGGTAAAAGGCTCAATTAAGGTTTCTGTCGGCGATTACGTTGAAGCGGGACAAACCATAGGTAAAGTCGGCTCAACGGGTAACTCAACGGGACCGCATCTTCACTTTGAGGTTATCGTAAACGGCGAAACACGCAATCCCAAAAACTATATTTATTAACATTCAATCCCCTACACGAAAAATGTAGGGGATTTTTTCAAAAAAGTGAGTGTATTTTTAAATTTGTGCGAATAAACAGTGAAAGTATACTTTGGAGGTGTCCTATGGATAACGGTGAAAGTAGCTACCGCCGTTTCCTCAACGGAGACGAAAAAGCATTTTCTGAAATAATGGAAATGCATAAAAACAATCTTATCTTCTTCATTAACCGCTATGTCTGCAATGTTTCCGTTGCGGAAGAGCTTGCTGCGGACGTTTTTGCCGAGCTTCTTATTCACAAAAGAAGATATAATTTCAAAACATCCCTGAAAACTTATATATTTACCATTGCACGAAACAAGGCGGTAAGCTACGTCAGAAAATGCGTACGCAGACCCGAATGTGCCTATGAATACATCGAATATGAAAGCGACCGCAAGAGTCTTGAGGATGAATTCATCCGCCGTGAACGGGAAAGAGAGCTTCACGAAGCACTCGGCAGGCTCAATGAAGATTACCGCACTGTTCTTCACCTGATTTATTTTGAGGATATGAGCTATGAGCAGGCAGGACAGGTAATGAAGAAAAACATAAAACAGATTGAAAACCTTGCTTACAGGGCAAGAATATCGCTCAGAAAAGAACTCGAAAAGGAGGCGAAGCTTTGATGAAAAGCAAAGAAGAATTTGAAAAAAGCGTCTTTGCCAAAAGAGATGCTTTGCTCAGAAAACGCAGAAATACAGTTATAACCGCAGTCAGTCTCGGCTGCACCGCGCTGTGCCTTACAGTTGCCGCATCGGCTTACAAGCCCGTTAAAACCGCTCAGCCGGGAGGCAAGGGTGAAACGGAAATATATTATAACGGCGCATTACCCGTTGACGAAACTGTTGAAGACCTTCTCTCGGTTGAAGATAACGGTGCACCCGAAACTCCGAAAACAACCGTTGCAGTCGGTGCGGAAGGCTTTCGCGAAACAAGCACAAAAAAATGCGATATAATAACACACAAGTATTTCGGATATTCTCCCGAAAAATCAGAGATTGAGAAAACCGAAAACGAAGAAGCTCTGACCGACACCGAAATTTACCGCGAAACCGTGGCTTCAACAAAGAAGAAAAATCCCCTTGCGGGTGAAACCGCATTGGCGCCCGAAATCGGCGGCGAGCCTGCAACATACACCTATCCCGACGGTTATACCGAACCGTATTTTGTCGGAGGGACACAGGCAAGCGAGCCTCATATGCCCGAAAAAAAATATCCGAGCAATGAGGAAATCGTTGAAGCGGCGCTTTCATACCTTACCGATGCCGAAAAGGCTACGATAATCGATGATACTCCCTCAATCGCAATGACACATTATACCGACAAAACAAAGGGCGACGAATATGATGTTCATTTCAGAACCCTCACCGGAAGAATCAAAGTCGTCCTTCTTGTTGATACTCTTGAATTAGTAGAAAAGAAGTGATAAACAATGAAAAAAGCAATTTCCTTTTTACTTGCGCTCACTATGGTACTGTGTCTTTTTTCCTGCGGAAAAGAGCCTGTTATTTCTGACATTTCCGAAACCGTATCAAACTCCGAAAAAGAAATTACAGAAAGCATTACAGAATTGATAACAAATATTATCACACCTTCTTTGGCATCAACCACCTTACCCGAAACGAAGCCTATACCCACTCTCAGGTGTCTGAATTCCGAAGAGTATGCGCCGCCTCTCGCTTACTGTACCGCTGATTTCGGTCTGCGGCTTTTCAAAGAGGTTATGACAGAGCAGAAAAATCCGCTGATTTCTCCCCTCTCCGTTGTTGCCGCACTCACAATGACGGGTCTGGGCGCAAACGGGGAAACACTTGAACAAATCACAGATATTTTAAAAATTGAACCCGAAGAGCTTGCGCTTTATCTTCGGAGCTTTATGAGCAACGCAGAAATGTCAGACGGTATAACTCTTGCAAATTCCGTCTGGCTCAACGGCACAAGATTTGTGCCCGAGAATTCTTTCGTTGCCGATTGCAGAAACCATCTTGATGCCGAGGTTTTCTCCGAGCCGTTTGACAAATTAACGGCGGGCAAGATTAACAATTGGATAAGCAAAAAAACGGACGGAGAAATCCGAAGCATTCTTGATGAAGCACCCGAAAACGCGATGGCGTATCTTGTCAACACCCTGCTTTTTGAGGCAGAATGGGTAAATCCTTACACTTCATTTAACTCCGTGTCAAAACTGTATTTCACCACCGAAGACGGCAGAGAGCAATTTGTTTCCGTGCTTGGTTCAAATCACAGCTCATCAAGAATTTTCAGACTCGGCAAAACAACAGGAATTTTCAGCAAATATAAAAACGGCTATTCCTTTGTTGCACTTCTTCCCGATGAGGGCATAAGTGTGAAAGAAGCAGCAAACAGCTTCACCGCCAAGGAATTTATAAGCACCGTTTCCGCCAAAACCTCACGTTCAAACTTTGAACACACGGGAACAATATACAGTGTCAGACTTCCTATGTTTGATTTTGAATGCTCATTTGAACTCAAGGATGCACTTGCAAGAATGGGAATGGCAGATGCCTTCTGCGAAAAAGCTGATTTTTCAAAAATGGGGTCATCACCCGAAGGCTATATTTTCCTCAGCCGTGCGCTCCATAAAACACACATCGCACTTACTGAAAAAGGAACAAAGGCAGGTGCCGCAACCGTTATGGAATTCAAAGCGGGTTCCGCAAGAATTGACGAAATAATAACACTGCATTTTAACAGACCTTTCCTCTACGCAATAGTTGAAAATGAATCCGCGATGCCGATTTTCTTTGGCGCCGTCACAGATTTTGAGTGAGGAGGAATATAAATGAAAAAACATCTTGCTGGTCTTCTTATATTCACGGTTATTCTGTTTATGTTCGCCTGCGGAAAAGAGACTCAAAGTGAGAATAACGCCAACAACATCGGCTCATCGGCACAAGCAAACGGTGAAACCTCAGATTTGTTTAAGGGATACACCTATGTTGATGAAAACGGCTCAACCGTATGCGTTGATGAATCCCTGCTTTGTTCCGTACCTACAAAGCCTGCGGAAAACCACGCAAACACTTTTCAGGCAATCAGAACAAGCTGGTTATACAGCCGTGATTCCGAATATCCCGAATTACCTTATACCGTGATAATTGAAAGCTCTGACGAATTGAAGAAATATATCGCTGAAACCGATAATAAATTTGATTTAAGCCGCAAAACCAAGGTATACGCCGACACAACCATAGGTTTTCTCGATGCGGTTGACAAATATGATGACGAATATTTCAAGGAAAATTCTTTGATTATTGCAGTCACCGGTCAGCCGAGCGGCTCAATAAGATACCGAGGCGCAAGCCTTATATGTTCACCCGGCGGAAAGCTTTGCGACACACTCATTCTCACGGAATTTCATCCGCATGAGGGAACCGATGACTATGCCCACTGGCACATCATTGTTGAAGCAAAGAAGGGCACATATGCCGATGAAATCAAGCTTAAGATCGATGAAATCAGGGAAGAAACTCCCGATTATATGAAATAATCATCTCGACAAAACCTGTTTAAAATGATATAATACCTTAAAACTATATTGAGGTGTTATTATGGTGCAGGTTGTTGCTGCTTTGATATGGCAGGACGGCAAATTTATGATTTGTCAGAGACCCGTCAACAAAACGAGGGCTCTGGAATGGGAATTTGTCGGCGGTAAGGCAGAAAAGGGTGAAACCCTTGAAGAAGCTTTGATAAGGGAATGCCACGAGGAAATCGGGGCAACCGTCAGGGTCGGAAATATTTTTATGGAGCTTGACCACGTTTATCCCGATATCACGATTCATCTCACACTCTTTAACTGCGAAATCGCAGAGGGTACGGTACAGAAGCTTGAGCATAATGATATAAGATTCATCTCTCCCGATGAAATTCCTCTTTATAATTTCTGCCCCGCAGATAAAGAGATTCTTGCAAAAATCACAGCTGAATATAAATAAAAGAATCCGTCTCAAATGAGGCGGATTTTCTCTTGTTATTTGAATATAAATATGATATGATAAAATATATATCGACAGAAATCACAACATTTATACATATATTATTGGAGGAATCTAAAATGACAGAACCTGCTTTTTATGTAAACAACCGTGGCTGGTTTGAAAAGCTTTTCACATTTATGTATCATCCGACTGTTATCGGTGCCGAAAATATTCCCGCAGATGGAAGAATTGTTATCGCGGGCAACCACACTCATTTCTGGGACTGCGTAATAGTCGGCTTCGGTACACAGAGATGCGTTCATTTCCTTGCTAAAGATGATCTTATGAAACCGCCTCTCAAATACATATTCGATAAACTCGGAATCATTCCCGTTAACCGCCGTGCAAAGGATAAGCACGCCCTTTCCAGCGCAATCGAAGTGCTTGAAGACGACAAGGTTATCGGCATTTTCCCTGAAGGTAAGGTTAAGACAAAAAAAGAATGTCATGAGCACGTCGTTCTCCCTTTCAAATACGGTGCAGTTAAAATGGCTCAGGTAACGGGTTCAAAAATCGTTCCGTTTTCAATCACGGGTAAATACAAGCTTTTCAGAAAGAGAATTCAGATTGAATTCTTTGAACCGATTGAAATCACGGAAGACCTTACCGAGTCAAACGAAAGACTCATGAGCATTGTTAAAAAAGGCATTCTCAAATCGGACAAATTCGTTTACAAAAAGTATCATACACAAAGCAAATAAGTTTTCAAAACAGGAAGTGCAATATGATAAAAAATATTCTTTCGGAATTGAATGTTCCGTCACCTCTTGATGTTGGAGAAAAACGAGCTGAAACATCGGCTGAATGGGAGAAAATCCGACCGATTGTTGCGGAAATGATGCAGAAATGCGAATACGGATATATTCCCGAAAAACCCGAAAAAATTTCTTTTGAAATCAAAGATGTTGACAGCCGATTCTGCGCTTCAAAAGCAACTCTCTGCACGGTTGAGATTACATCGGTTATAAACGGAGAAGAATTTACTTTCCCTGTTTCATATGTATATCCTTCTCAGGGAACAAAATTCAAGACCTTTGTTCACATCAATTTCAGACCGGAAGTTCCCGATAAATATATGCCGACGGAAGAAATAATCGACAACGGATTTGCTTGCGCATCCTTCTGCTATAATGATGTAACAAGCGACGACGGAGATTTCACAAACGGTCTTGCGGGTATTCTCTATAAAAATTCCCAGCGCACCGCATTCTCTCCGGGAAAAATCGCAATGTGGGCGTGGGCAGCAATGAGAGTTGTGGATTTCCTTGAAACCCGTGAAGAGGTTGACATTGACAATGTATGTGTTGCGGGTCATTCAAGACTCGGCAAAACCGCACTTGTAACAGCCGCTTATGACAGCCGCTTTTCCGCCGCACATTCAAACTGCGCAGGCTGCAGCGGTGACACACTCAACAGAGGCAAAAAGGGACCCGAAAACGAACTCATTGAAGCAATAACGGACAGATTTGACTTTTGGTTCTGCGAAAACTATAAAAGCTACAGAGGAAAAGATGATGAAACTGAATTCGACCAGAATTTCCTGCTTTCATTGATTGTTCCGAGAAAAATCCACATTGCTTCCGCAGAAAAAGATTTGTGGGCATATCCGCCGATGACATTTATGTGCTGCGCTTCAGTTAATGAAGTATATAACCTGTACGGCGAAAACGGTTTTGTTTATACCGATGACGACTATCTGAAAACAGGCAGATATCTCAACGACGGGAAGCTTGGTTTCTGTTACCGCACGGGTACACATTATTTCTCGCGCGATGACTGGCACGGACTTTTTGATTTTATGAACAAGTGAAAAAAAATTCCCTTCTCACGAAGGGAATTTTTGTTTTTATTTTACCAATAGAGAATAGCTGCAAAGATTCCTGAAAGCTTACCGAAGGCAATAAGGATATCATGTGCAAAGTTGCTTAAAATTGCTTCAATTCTGCTGATGCCTGAAACCTCTGCAAAATCAGCATTTTCAAGTGCAAGGTTATTATATGTGATAAGCTCACTCTCAAATGTTGAGGTATCGTCTTCTTTGATTGTGAGAAGCCTTGCACCTCTTGTGAAGGAATAGCCGTAGGATTCAACGGATGCACCGGGAGTGTTGATAATTCTGATGCCGTCTCTTACAACTTCAAAATCATTTACGTGGTCGTGACCTGAGAAAATGCCGAGAACATTGCCTGTTTCAACCATTGCATCAAACTGACCGTAGTTGATATAGCCGGGGCAAGGGAACTCACCGAGGAAGCCTGAGAAGTTGTTTGTCTTGGGAAGGAATGAGTAAATCTTGCCGTCAAATTCTCTTGAAAGCTCACCCATTGCAAAGGGTGATTCAACAAACATTTCATCATAAACTTCACTTACGATAATATGCTGGAAAGCAAGTGAATTTACCATCTTACCATTGTTGTCAAGAAGGGTTTTGCTCTTCTCTTTATACCAGTTTATCTGGTCTTCATGAACACTGTCATAACCGAGCCACACATCGTTTTCATGAATGCTTGAGCCTGAATCAAAAAGCCAGATGTTGAATTTGAGTTCATCGCCCTTTGATGAATAAACGGGAAGATTGTGTGTAGCTGTACCGCTGAGTTCAGGGATTTCATCATAAGCAAGGCAGTATTCTCCGCCGTATTTCTGATACATCTTAAGAAGTGTATCATTATCAACGCCCTGTTCACGGTCATGGTTACCGAAAACAAGAGTGAAATAAACTTTATTCTCAACGAAAGGCTTAACAAGTTCTTCGATTGCAAGCTCTTTTGTCTCTCCCTCGTCAACTGTGTTGTCGCCGCCGAGAACTACAAGGTCAGGCTCACAGGTTTTGAGAGCGGTGTCGAGAAACGCGAGCAATTCTTCGTGTGCGGGATAGTTATCCTGGCAGTCACAAATATGAAGGATTTTAAACTCACCGTTTTCGTCAAAGCTGAGCTTTGCGGGTTCTGCTGCCGATGCCGAAACACAGAAAGCTGCCGAGAAAACAAGGCAGAGAGTGAGAACAACGGCAAAAATGCGTTTTTTCATTTTCCATACCTCCAAAGGTTAAATTTTCTTTTAGATTTTACCACATTCCCCTCTTAAAGTCAATGTAACTATTGACAAAGAATAAATATTAAGTATAATAATTTAAGAGTTATTCTCAAATCATAGGAGAATTGATAATGAAAGTTTATAACACCCATCAGCGCAAAATGCTGATTGATTTTTTAGAGAAAAATTCGGACAAGGCATTCACAATTGAAGAAATCCTCGAAAATATGGATGGCGAAAAGCTCAGTCAGAGCACCGCTTACAGACTTATGACAAAGCTTGTTGAGGACAGACTCGTTCACCGCTCTGTCAAGGGCAACAGCAGAAGCTTTGTTTATCAGTATATTTCAGACAAAACCTGCGAAGGACATCTTCACATCAAATGCACCGATTGCGGAAAGGTTTATCATCTTGACACCGAGGTGACCTCAATCATCCGTAACGACATAAGCAAAAACACAAGCTTTGAAATTGACAGCCATACTGTGCTTCTCGGTAAATGCGGCTGCAAAAACGGCTGATACGGAGGATTTTATGATAAAAAAACTTTTTGCTCTTATTCTTGCGGCTGTTATGCTTTGCGCTTTCTGTTCATGCGCAGACACGGAAAGCACAAAGGGATTAAAGGTTGTCTGCACCGCATTTCCCCAATATGATTTTGCAAAAAACATTCTCGGAGATACCGATTACACCCTCACCCTGCTGACAAAAAACGGAGAAGACCTTCACAGCTATGAGCCGACTGCGGCGGACATCATCGAAATCGGCACGGCGGATTTATTCATTTATGTGGGCGGCGAATCCGATTCGTGGGTTGAGGACATTCTCAAATCGGCAAACAATCCCACACTTAAGTCTCTTGCGATTATCGACTGTGTAAGCACTCTTTACTGCAACGAAGATGAAACAGAGCATCAGCATAACGACGAACACGACCACACCGATTCGGTTGATGAACACATCTGGCTTTCTCTTGAAAATGCCGCAGCAATAACAGATGAAATCAGCGGTAAGCTTTGCGAAATTGACAAGGAAAATGCTTCTGTTTACTCTGAAAACACCAAATCATACATTGATAAAATAAACCAGCTTGACAACGAATACAAAATCACCGTTGACGGCGCAAAAAGAAATATTCTTCTTTTTGCAGACCGTTTCCCTTTCCGATATTTAACAGAGAGCTACGGCATTGAATACTTTGCCGCATTTTCTGGCTGTTCATCCGAAAGCGAAGCAAGCTTTGAAACTATGGCAAAGCTCATTGACAAAACAAACGAGCTTTCTCTGCCCGTTGTCCTCACCATTGACGGCTCGGACGGCACACTGGCAAAAACCGTATGCAGCGAAACGGGCGCACAGACAAGAACGCTCGATTCGTGCCAGTCGGTCAGCATAACCGACATCAGAAACGGGACAAGTTATCTCGGAATTATGACTTCAAACCTCGAAATAATAAAGGAGGCGCTCAACTGATGGCTCTTATCAGATGCACTGATGTTTCGCTCGGCTATGAGGGTAAAACCATTGTTGACGGCCTCAATTTTGAGGTTAACAAAGGCGACTATCTCTGCATTGTTGGTGAAAACGGCTCAGGCAAAACAACATTGATGAAAACACTTCTCGGTCAGAAGCACGTTATGGGCGGAAGCATTGAATTCGGCGATGGTCTGAAACAAAACGAAATCGGGTATCTTCCCCAACAGACTGCCGTTCAGAAGGATTTTCCCGCATCGGTCAGAGAAATTGTGCTTTCAGGCTGTCTGAATTCAAGCGGAATGAAACCGTTTTATTCAAGAGAACAAAAAAATCTTGCAAAAATCAATATGCAGAAGCTCGGAATTTCGGAGCTTTCAAAAAGATGCTACAGAGAATTATCGGGCGGTCAGCAACAAAGAGTTCTGCTTGCGAGAGCACTCTGCGCAACAAAAAAGCTGCTTGTTCTCGATGAGCCCGCGGCAGGTCTTGACCCGATTGTTACCCAGCATCTCTATCATCTTATCAGCGATATCAACAGAGACGGCGTTACGGTTATTATGGTTTCGCACGATATGAACACCGCCGCTCAATATGCATCGCATATTCTTCACGTTGCATACAGACCGAGGTTTTTCGGCACAAAAGAGGATTATCTCAAAAGCGACATCTGCCGCTTCTTCACGGGTGAGGGAGGTGCGGCAAAATGAATATAATTCAAACTCTTTCCGCATACTTTTCATATTCCTTTGTGCGATATGCATTGCTTGCAGGAGTTCTCATTTCACTTTGCGCTTCTCTTCTCGGTGTCAGCCTTGTGCTTAAAAGATATTCAATGATCGGCGACGGACTTTCACACGTTGCTTTCGGTGCAATGGCGGTCGGTGCAGTTTTAGGCGTTGCGCCTATATGGGTCACAATGCCCGTTACAATTGCCGCCGCAGTTATTCTTCTGAGAATAACCTCAAACGCAAAAATCAAAGGCGATGCCGCAATTGCGATGATATCCGTCGGTGCGCTTGCACTCGGTTATCTGCTTCTGAATGTTTTTTCGGTTTCGACAAATGTCAGCGGCGATGTCTGCACAACTCTTTTCGGCTCAACATCAATTCTGACTTTGTCTAAATCAGACGTTATTCTCTGCGGAGCACTTGCTGTTGTTGTAATCCTGATTTTTATTATTTTTTACCACAAGATTTTTGCTGTCACCTTTGACGAAGGTTTTGCCTGCGCAACGGGAATCAACGCAAAAACCTACAATACAATCATTGCGGTTATCACGGCTGTTGTAATCGTGCTTGCAATGAAGCTTGTCGGTTCACTTCTTGTTTCTGCGCTGATTATCTTCCCCGCACTTTCGGCAATGAGGCTTTTCAAAAGCTTTTTCTCGGTTATAATCAGCTCGGCAATCATTTCGGTTGTCTGCGCCGTTCTCGGAATTCTCATTGCAATTCTTGCGGGAACACCCGTCGGCTCAACGATTGTTGCGGCAAATATAATTATTTTCGGATTATCTGTTATTCTCGGAAAAATAAAACATAACTAAACAAAAATCCCCGTGTTTATTACACGGGGATTTTGATTTTTACTCAAAAAGATATACTCTTGTTTCGTAAGGCTTTGTTTCAAATGTGCTGACGGTTCTGTCCGAAACCTCATAGTTTGAAAGCACAAGCTTACCCTTGCTTAAATCAAAACCTGCGGGAGCGGTGAAATTAACGGGCTTATCGGTGAATGAGTTGATAACAAGCATTCTCTTGCCCTCATAATTTCTTTCGTAGACGAAAAGATTTCTGCTTCTCTTATAATGAAGCTTGAAATCGCCGTAAATGCAGATTTCGTTTTCCTTGCGGAATTTAAGAAGCTTTCTGTAGTAATTGAGAAGCGAATTCTCGTCCTTTTCAGCCGCTTCAACATTGATTTCGGTATAGTTGGGATTAACCTTGAACCAGGCGCTGTCGCCTGTTGTAAAGCCTGCATTCTTTTCTGCTGACCACTGAACGGGAGTTCTTGCATTGTCTCTCGAAGCACGGTTTGAAATCTTAAGGAACATCTTATCCGAGAAACCGAGCTTTTTGAAAAGCTGATACGTACTCTTTACCTGAGTGTCGGTATAATCGTCAACACTGTTCATTTTGATGTTGGTCATACCGATTTCCTGACCCTGATAGATAAATGGTGTACCACTCTGACAGATATACATTGTTGCAAGCATTTTTCCGCTTTCAACTCTGTACTTTTCGTCGCCGTAACGGCTGATAATTCTGGGCTGGTCGTGGTTCTCGATATAGTTTGCATTCCAGGCAATTCCGTAAAGCTTATTCTGCCATCTGTTATAAGCTGACTTAAGTTTATTGAGGCTGAACGGCATCGGAATCCAGCTTACCATAAAGCTGTCCGCTTCCATATGCTGGAAGTTGAACATCATATTAAGTGTCTGGTTTGCGCCCTCTTTGATAAAACGGAGAGCAAGCTTCGGTGTCATCATCGGAGCTTCACCGACTGTCATACAGTCATAATTATCAGTTACTTTTCTGAACTCTGTGAGATATTCGTCAAGACGCGGTCCGCATTTATAATGCTCCATACCGCAGGCAACGGGAATCGGGAAGCCGTTGGGAAGTCCGTCTTTCTTTGAAATAAATGTGATAACGTCCTCACGGAAGCCGTCAACACCCATATCAAGCCAGAAACGGATAATATCCTTGATTTCTTCTCTGACCTTGGGATTATCCATATTGAGGTCGGGCTGTTCCTTTGCAAAAAGGGTAAGATACCATTCATCAAGGTTTTCGTTATAATGCCAGCCGGGACCCGCAAAGGTTGAAAGCCAGTTGTTGGGAGGCTTTTTGCCGTTCGGTTTCTTGCCCTTGCGCCAGAAATAATAATCGTGATAAGGATTATCCTTGCTCTTCATACTCTCCTTGAACCACTCGTGTTCATTGGAAGTGTGGTTGATAACAAGGTCCATAATAACCTTGAGGCCCTTGCTGTGGGCAGCATCAAGAAGTTCCTTAAATTCCTCAATAGTGCCGTATTCGGGAGCAATATTTCTGTAGTCGGCTATATCGTAGCCATAGTCGTGCTGAGGCGATTTATAAAGAGGCGAAAACCAGATTGCGTCAACGCCGATGCTCTTTATGTAGTCCAGCTTTTCCATAACACCCTTAAGGTCGCCGATACCGTCGCCGTTGCCATCCTTGAAGCTTCGGGGCCAGACCTGATAAACGGACATCTCTTTATACCAATGCTTTTTGATTTCTGCCATATCCCTCATCCTTTCATATGTCATACTGTTTCTTCAGTTTCATTTATATCAGTTGCTTCTCCCGCAATGATTGCGGTTTCAAATGTTGCAACTATATTTTTGTCTGCATCGTAAGCGGTCAGCACGCCCTCGCCTTCGGGCGCAACAAACGAAAAACTTCCGTCGGGTATGACGGTATATGTTTTGCCGCCGAATTCAACTGTTGCCGCATTTTCAACAACGCCTTCAATTGTGCCGACAGATGAGTCCGTGCGTTTTATTGCTTCTTCGACTGCAAGTTTTGCGTTAACCATAGGATAATCCATTGTTTCCAATCCGTCAAGATACGCAACTGACTGATTGACTTTTGCTACCTTATCTGTTGATGTGCAGACAATTTCTTTCACTTCCTTACCGCTGAATGACGGATTTACAGACCACACAAGCGATGCAACTGCAGTTACAACGGGCGCCGCCATAGACGTGCCTGAAAGATAGCAATAGTCTGAACTTGCACCAAGACTGTAGATTTCTTCACCGGGTGCGGCAATCGTTACATAAGGACCGACATTTGTGAACTCGGTCTGTGTGAATGTGCCGTCACCATTGCTTTTGGCGGCGGCAACAACAATTATTCTGTCAAGAATTTCGGATTTGCCAACACCCGTTGCGCCGGTGAAAATATTGCTTTCCTTAATGCTCGAAAAGTGACCGTTATTGATAGAATCAATAGGCATACCGAATGAATTACCGTTGCCTGCAGACTGTATTGCAACAAAGTCATATCCTTTATTAAGAAGCGATGCCATAACAAGGGTCAGTGCTTTTACACCGAGGACACGGTTTACCCAGGGTGCCCTGCTTCCCATTATTCCGCTCGAAATACCCATTGAGAAATTAACTGCCTTTGCTCCTGCTTTGACAACGGCGGAAAAGCCGAAGAGAACCGCAAGAGAAGTGTTCCAGAGCTGAAGTCCTTCGGGTGACCAATCAACACATATAAGCTCGGAATTACTGCATATTCCCGATATCCCGTCGCTGTTATTTTTCTCGGCGGCAATGATTCCCGCAACATGTGTTCCGTGAGTACCTGCGTTGTTTCGCTTTGCTTGCTTATTATTCGGAAAGCTTATTTTCCCTTCAAGTTCCGGATGGTTAAGCTGAAATCCCGAATCAACAACACCGATATTCACGGTTGAAAAGTTTTCGGAATAGTCCCATGCCTGTCTGGCATCAATAGCTTCAAGCCACCAGTTTCTGCCGGTCGGAGCAGTCTCATCCCACTCAATATCGGAAAAATCAAATCCGAATTTATCGTTTGGAGTTTCATTTTCATTCGTTTTTTCCGCAAAAACGGGCATTGCAAGAGTGACGCCCTCACAAAAACCAAGCCGTTCACATTCCTGCATAACCTTTTCGTAGGTCATGGCGGGATATCTGAGCACATAAAGGTCTGCGGGTGTACACCAGCCGACAAGAATGCCTTTGCAACCTGCAAAAAATTCAACCTTTTCCGAAAACTTCATATTTTCATCAAGGAAGACTACGATTTTATCTTTTATAAAGCCTGAAGCATCGTCCATTTCAATGACATCCGTATCATCAATGTCATTGAAGAAATCCGATTCTACCGCATGTGATGTATACGGTACACCGTAAAGCATCTGCGCCGCAGTATCAATAAGATTACTCAGCGACGAAACGGTAAAGCTCGTAAAAGAAATAACCATTGACATAAGTATTGAAACGAACTTAATGAGCATAACAGCAACTCCTATCCCCTGAAATTATGCTTTTTTCTTTTTAAACCATTCATTAAAGGGTAACTGAGAAATAACAATCGCGGTAAACATAATAAGACAACCGAAAAGTTCTCTGGGACTGAGCATTTCCTTAAGAAGCAGCCAGCCGAAAAGCACGGCAAAAACCGATTCTGTGCAAAGAAGAATTGATGCGATTGTCGGCTCTGTATATTTCTGACCGAAAATCTGAGCTGTAAATGCAACACCGCAACTCATAACACCTGCATAGAGAAGTGGCACAGCCGCATTCATTATGTCGTTTATATCCGGCTCTTCAAAAATAAACATACAAATTATCGAAAGTGTTCCCGCAACAAAGAACTGTGCACAGGAAAGAGCAATATTATTGACTTTCTGGCAGAAATAATCAATAACAAGAATATGTGCCGCAAAAGCAACGGCACCGCAGATTGCAATGATTTCGCCATTGCCGATTGAGAAACCGCCTGCAGGTACACTAAGAAGGTAAAGACCCGCAACACCGATTACAACACCGACCCATATGTTGAAATGAAGCTTCCTTCTCATAAATATTCCCGCAACGGGAACAAGCACCATATAAAGTGCGGTTATAAATCCGACCTTACCGGGACCGAGGTCAAGATAAAATGCGTGCTGCTGAAGGTTGCTGCCTGCAAAAAGAGCAAGACCGCAACAAACACCGCCGATTAAAACATCCTTTACGGGGAACTTCTTTTTTTCTGTTTTCGGAAGCTTTTTGTTTTCATTCATATGGCTGAACAAAACAAGCGGAAGAAGAACTATTCCTCCGATAAGTGTTCTTATGCCGTTAAATGTGAATGTGCCGATTGATGCGCCTTCACTCTGGGCAACAAACGAAAGACCCCACACAACGGCGGCAAGAATGCAATAAAAAGGTCCGAGAAATTTGCCTTTATTTTTAATGATAATCACTCTCCTGAAATATTACAAAAACCGCCCACAGAAAAACTGCGGGCGGTGAAAAACCGAATTATTCTGCTGCTTCTTCAGCTGCTTCCTCAACGGGAGCTTCCTCTGCTGCTTCTGCAACTTCCTCGGCGGGCTCGATGAGAGCACGGATTCAAAGGCTTACGCGCTTCTTGTCGTAATCAACCGCTGTAATCTTGCAGTTTACCTTATCGCCAACCTTAAGAACATCCTGAGGCTTGCTGATGTGACGGTCAGCAATCTGTGAGATGTGGATAAGACCGTCGATGCCGGGGATAACTCTTGCGAAAGCGCCGAATGTTGTCATGCCAACGATTTCAGCCTCAACAACGCTTCCTTCGGGATAGTTCTTCTCAAGGATTGCCCAGGGATTGTCTTCATCCTTCTTGTAGCCGAGTGAAATCTTCTTCTTTTCTGCGTCAAGTGACTTGATGAAAACTTCAACTTCCTGACCGATTTCAAATACTTCTGAAGGATTCTTGATTCTCTTCCATGACATTTCTGAAATGTGAACCATTCCGTCAACGCCGCCGATATCAACAAATGCGCCGTAGTTAGTCATTGACTTAACAACACCGCTGTACTTCTGGCCTTCTGCTGCCTGTGCCCAGAAAGCTTCTGCAGCTTCCTTCTTTGCATCCTTAAGAACTGCACGGATTGAACCGACAGCTCTTCTTCTCTGCTTGTTAACTTCGATAATGCGGAACTTAACTGTCTGCTTGAGAAGGTCTTCAAGGTTTTCGTCTCTGCGCTCTGTTGCAAGAGAAGCGGGAACAAATACGCGGATGTTGTTTGAAACAACAAGAACGCCGCCCTTGATAACTTCAACAACTGTTCCTTCAAGAACTCTGCCGTCTTCTTCAGCTTCGATGATGTCTACCCATGACTTCTGAGCGTCAAAGCGTCTCTTTGAAAGCATTACTGTGCCTTCTGCATCATTTGTCTTCATGATGATAAGGTCAATTTCGTCACCGATTTTGAGTTCCTTTGCTGCATCTGCTGTGGGGTCTGCACTGTACTCGTCCATAGGAACAAAGCCTGCGTGCTTTCTGCCGATATCAACACGGATTTCTGTGGGTGTGATACCCATAACGATGCCTTTGACCTTCTGGTCTGTGCTCATACTGCTCAATGAAACTTCAAGAGCTTCTGAAAAGCTCATATCTTCAGTAATCGTAGCTATAGAAGGCACCTCCTCTACCTGCAGATTTGTGGTTTCGTTTACGATTTCGGACATTTCTAAAAGTACCTCCTTAATTATTGCGGAAGGGGTTGACGCCCCTGCCGTGACGCCGATTTCGGCGTAATGGGAAAAATCTATGGTCCTGAGCTCGTCGGCTCTTTCCACCAAATATGTATCGCAGTTTTCACTGCTTACGGCTTTGAGTTTCACCGTATTTGAACTGTGGCGACCCCCGATGATAATCATTGCATCGCTTTTCTTTGAAAGCTCATATGCTTCGTCCTGCCTTTTTCGGGTCGCAAGGCATATTGTATCAAAAATTTTCGGGTTTGTACAGTATATTTTTATTTTTTCTTTACATTTTTTCCATTCATTTTGAGAAAAAGTTGTCTGAGCAACGGTTATTGTTCCTTTTTCGCACAATGAGTTGTTCTCCGAGAGAATTTTTTCAAGTTCATCACTGTTGTTGAAAACAAAAACCTCGCCTTTGCAATGACCGACTATTCCTTTTACTTCGGGATGCTCGGGGTCGCCCGCCACAAAAACGGGTGTGTCTTCCGAAGAATTCTCCTCAACAATAGAATGGATTTTTTTCACAAACGGGCAGGTTGCATCGCAGACCTCAACGCCCGCTTTCTCTAAATCTTCATAAACACTTTTGGCAATACCGTGAGCACGGATAATAACCGTATCCCCCGCCTGCGCCTGAGACGGATTATCAATGACTCCTATGCCTTTTGAAGCAAGGTCATCGGTTACCTGAGTATTATGAATAAGCGGACCGAGTGTTACCGCTTTTTTCCCTTTTTCGGCATATTCATATGCCCTGCTCACTGCGCGGTCAACGCCGAAACAGAAACCCGCTGTTTTCGCAAGTGTTATTCTTCGCAATGTCCCTGCCTCCAAAGGTCAAGGATTCTGTCCATTATGTAAGTTGCCGCTGCCTTTTCTTCGGCCTTTGAGCCTTCCTCTGTAAATCCGAGCTGTTCAAAGGGTATCATTTCACCGAAGCGGACAGTTATTTTGCTCTTTCTCTTCATATTGTCTCTGTTATAGATTGATACGGGAAGAACAGGCGCTTTTGCAGCCTTTGCAATAACCGCAACTCCTCTTTTCGCTCTGCCGGGCTTGTGGTCTCTTGAACGGGTGCCCTCGGGGAAAATGCCGAGAATTCTGCCCTCTTCAACAATTCTGATGGCATATTTGAGTGCCTCGGAGTCAATGCTTCCTCTAACAATAGGGAAACCGTTCATCTTTGTTAAGAAGAACTTTATAACAGGATTTTCAAAAAGTTCCTTTTTGCCCATAAAATGAAGCTGTCTGTCCTTAATGGGAATTCCGAGAATTACAGGATCCAATGCGTGCGAATGGTTTGAGGCAATAATGAAACCGCCCTCCTTCGGCACATTTTCAAGACCGATATATTCAATATCATATCTGCTCTTTTCTATAAGCTTTCCAAGAGGACGCATTCTTTCATAGAATTTGCTGTCTTTCAGAACGGAATAGTCAAAACCCTTCATCAGATTTTCTCCTTTATAATTCTTGTTATTTCTCTGATTGACTCATCAAGTGTCAACCCTGTTGTGTCAAAAACAACACCGTCTTCCGCGGGTTTGAGCGGTGCGATTTCACGGTGTGAGTCATTATAGTCTCTCTCAATCAGATCATCAAGAACTTCCTGATAGCTGACATCACTGCCCTTTTCAATAAGCTCCTTATATCTTCTTGTTGCTCTCTCTTCGGGAGAGGCAGTAAGGAAAATTTTCACCTGCGCATGCGGAAGCACAACGGTGCCGATATCTCTGCCGTCCATAATGCAGTTTGTTTTTGCTGCAATATTTTTCTGGAGATCAAAAAGAAAAGCTCTGACCTCGGGCACAGCCGAAACATCCGAAGCCGCCATTGATGCGGGCGGAGTTCTGATTTCAACGGAAACATCCTCGCCGTTGAGAAGCACCTTCTGTTCACCGTTTTCAAAAACAAGGTCAACGCTTATACCCTCAAGGGTTGCCGCAACCGCCGCCTTGTCTCTTGTGTTGATTCCTTTTCTGAGCGCATTGACACCGACCGCTCTGTAAAGCGCGCCTGTGTCAACATAAACAAAGCCGAGCTGCTTTGCCGCACCTCTTGAAACGGTGCTTTTTCCCGCACCCGCGGGACCGTCTATCGCAACATTGATAACAGTATTATTCATATCTGTTTTCCTCCGTTTTTATTCTGACTGCGCCGCACTCATTCCTGCAAGTCTGCCTGTTGAAAAAGCAATCTGCAGATTAAATCCGCCCGTATAGGCATCGGCATCGATTACCTCACCCGCAAAATACAGTCCCTTACAAAGCTTGGATTCCATTGTTTTCGGGTTAATCTGCGAAATGTCAACACCGCCAGAGGTTATAATCGCCTCGTTCACGGGACGGAAGCCCGTTACGGTTATGCTCATTCCTTTCAGCAGATTCACAAGATTTTGTCTCTGCTCTCTGGTAATCTGATTTACTTTTGTTGAAAGACCGATTCCGCTGAGTCTTACAATAACCGGAACAAGCTTCTTGGGCAAAAGTGAATTAAGTGCATTGATGAAATTTTTATTAGTATTCTCGGAAAAATCCCTGAGTATTCTCGCATCAAGCTGTTCGTGTGTCAATGCAGGCTTGAGGTCTATGAGAATCTTATATTTTCCGTTTTTCATATCTCTCATATGTGCGCTTACACTGAGAATCATCGGTCCCGAAACACCGAAATGAGTGAAAAGCATTTCTCCGAAATCGGAGTATATTTCTTTATTCTTTTCCGTATCGATAACTTTTATTGCCGTGTTGCGTAATGAAAGTCCCATAAGGTCGGTACAGAATCCCTCGTGGATTTCGAGCGGTACAAGAGAAGGCTTAAGCTCCGTCACCTTATGACCTGCCTGCTTTGCAAGTTCGTATCCGTCACCCGTCGAGCCTGTTCCAGGATAAGAAAGTCCGCCGGTTGCAACTATGACCTTATCTGCATAAATTCTTTCACCGTCTTCGGTTTCAACGCCTTTTACACAGCCGTCTTCGACTATAAGCTTTACCGCTCTGCCATTGACAAATTCCGAGCCTCTGCGCGCAAAGCTTACTAGTGCATCAACGATATCAGCCGCATTATCGGAAACGGGAAAAACTCTGTTTCCTCTTTCGGTTTTAAGCTCAACGCCTCTGTTTTCAAAGAACTCTATTACATCCTCGGGCATAAATCTTGAAAATGAGCCGTAAAGAAATCTTCCGTTTCTCGGCACATTTGAAATAAGCTCATCAAGCGAGCGACAGTTGTTAGTAACATTACATCTGCCCTTACCCGTTATCATCAGCTTTCTCGCAGGCTTTTCGTTTCGTTCAAGCACAATCGACCTTGCACCGCAGGCCGCAGCATATCCCGCCGCCATAAGACCTGCTGCACCGCCGCCGACAGTCAGTACCGAAGTTTTCATTCGGACGCCCCCTTGTCGGTGCTGTAAACCTGATATTCGCCCCAGATTTTTTCAAGCTCCTTGAAGTTTGAATATACTTCTTCTCTTTTTTCTCTCGCCGCCGCCGCAATCAGTGCGGTTATGAGACTCAAAGGCGCAACAAGAGAATCAACAAACGAAACCATGTTGCTCTTTGCAACGAGAAGATAGGTTGCAAACGGAGCAATGGGTGAAAATTCGCCGTCGGTGATTGAAATTATCGTAACTCCCCTGTCTTTTGCAAAAGAAAGAGCCTTTGCAACCTGATTTGAATATCGGGGAAAACTTATTGCAATGCAGACATCGTCGCTTCCTATTCTGAGCATCTGCTCAAACATTTCACTAGATGCCGAAGTATCGATAAGAACAACATTATCATTTAAATATCTGAAATAAAAAGCCGCAAAGCTTGCAAGCGACGCCGAACTGCGAACACCGAGAATGTAAATCTTCTTCGCCTTGCTTATGGCTTCAACACTTTTTTCGAATGCTTCTCTCGAAACACCGTCCCTTGTTGCCTTTATCATTTCGATATCAGCGGCAAACGCCTTATCAACAAAGCTGTTTCCGTCATAACGGCTTGCGGCAACATCCATTCTCTGAACACTTGTCAGATGGCTTTTTACCATTTCCTGAAGGTATTTCTGCAATTCGGGATAGCCCTCAAAACCGACACTTGTTGCAAAACGGACAACCGTTGATTCACTCACGCCAACAGTCTGACCGAGTGTTGCTGCAGTCATAAATGATGCCTTTTCATAGTTGTTTTTTATGAAATCAGCAATCTTTTTATGGCTTTTGGAAAGCGAGCCGTACATACTGTCCAGTTTTGCCTGAAATTTTTCAGCCATTTCAATACCTCCGTAAAATGCATACATCAATATTTTACAACAAAACGTCGAAAATTGCAAGTGTGTTTTCTTAATCCTGCAAGATATCTTTCATTATTTATAATTGACTACAGATGAATTATGGTATATAATGATTTAAAACATTAAAGTAAAAGGAGGACTACTGCTATGTCCTGCAGCAACACCTTATGGTATAAATCCCCCGCAAAGGCATGGACCCAGAGTCTGCCCATCGGCAACGGTACTCTCGGTGCAATGATTTTCGGCGGAATAAAAGAAGAAAAAATCTGCCTCAACCACGATGAGCTCTGGTCAGGTAAACCCAAGAACACGGTCAGAGAAGGTGCTCCCGAATCCTTCAAAAAAGCTCAGAAGCTTGCACTTGAAGGCAGACTCAACGAAGCTCAGAAAGAAGTTGAAGAAAACTTCCAGAGCGTTTTCAGTCAGGCTTATATGCCTCTCGGAAACATTGAAGTTTCGTTCGACCTTCGCGGAAGCATCAAAAATTACAAAAGAACTCTTGACCTTCGCAGCGCTGTTTCAAGTGTTGAGTTTGATTGCAAAAATGTTAAATATTGCAGAGAATATCTTGCATCATATCCCGACAAGGCAATCGCCGCAAAATTCACCTGCAGCGAGAAGAAACTCAATTTCACAATCGGTCTCACTTCAAAGCTCAAGGCTTCAAGCACAGTAGCCGAGAATGTTATCTACCTTGACGGTGAATGCCCGAGCGAACAGAATTTCGGTGAACCCACAAATCCGAGATATCTTGACGACCCCGAAATGAAGGGTATGCTTTTCAGAGGCGCAATCAAAATTGACACCGACGGCAAAACAGCAAGAGCTGACGACAGAATAAAGGTTACCGATGCTACATATGCATATGTTTATTTCACTGCAGAAACAAGCTTCAACGGCTGGAACAAGCATCCTTATCTTGACGGTAAGGAATATAAAGAGCCTTGTATGAACCGTCTTCTTTCTCTTGCAGATTATGACACAATCAAAGCAAACCATCTTGCAGATTACACCGAGCTTTACAACAGAGTTTCTCTTGACCTGAACGGTGAAGACGTAAGCCTTCCCACAGACAAGAGACTTCAGGTATTCAAGAAAAACAAAGCTGATATCAAGCTTATAGCTCTTGTTTATAACTACGGCAGATTCCTTGCAATAACATCTTCAAGAGCGGGCTCACAGCCCTCAACTCTTCAGGGAATCTGGAATGACAGAGTAATTCCCCCTTGGAACTCAAACTACACAGTCAACATCAACACGGAAATGAACTACTGGCCCGTTCTTATGTGCCGTATGCCCGAGGTTAATCTTCCTCTTATCGAAATGGTGAAAGAGCTGAGCGAAAGCGGAAAAGCCGCCGCAATGGGACAGTACGGTGCAAAGGGCTGGACTTCGCATCACAACGTTGATCTCTGGAGACTTTCAACTCCTGTTGGCGGAAACGCGCAGTGGGCATTCTGGCACGGCTCATCAGGCTGGCTTTGCGAGCATCTTTTTGAGCATTATGAATATACAAACGATGTTGAATATCTTAAGAACACCGCATATCCCATTATGAAGGGCGCAGCGGAATTCTATCTTGACATTCTCACCGAATACGACGGAAATCTTGTTCTTGCACCGGGTACATCTCCGGAAAACGATTTCTGGTATGAGGGTAAGGAATGCAGTGTTGCAAAATATTCAACAATGTCGATGTCAATTGCACGCGAGCTTTTTGAAAACTGCATCAAGTCCTGCGAAATTCTCGGAATCGATGCTGATTTTGCGCAGTCACTTAAAGATGCTGTCGCAAGATTCCCCGACTTCAAGCTCGGCAGCGAAGGTCAGCTTCTTGAATTCGACGACGATTACGAAGAAACAGAAATACACCACAGACACTGCTCGCATCTTTATGCGCTCCATCCTGCAAGAATCATTACTGCCGACGGCACACCCGAACTTGCTGATGCCTGCCGCAAGACACTCGCAAGAAGAGGTGACAACGGCACAGGCTGGAGTCTCGGCTGGAAAATCAATTTCTGGGCAAGACTTTTCGACGGCGACCACGCACTCAAGCTTATTGAAATGCAGCTTCGTCCCGTTAAGAGCGTTGGCATAAATTACACAAAGGGCGGCGGAACATACGAAAACCTTTTCGATGCACATCCTCCTTTCCAGATTGACGGTAACTTCGGTTTTGTAAGCGGTATCACAGAAATGCTTGTTCAGAGCCACAGCGGAAAAATCTATCTTCTCCCCGCACTTCCTTCAAAATGGAAGAACGGAAGCATCAAGGGCGTTCTTGCAAAGGGCAATGTTATTGTTGACCTCGAATGGAAGAACGGAAAGGTTGCAAACTGCACACTTGAAGGCAAGGGTGAATTTACAGTTATCGCAAACGGCAAGGAAATCCCTGTTAAGCTTAACGGCGGAAAGACCGGAGTTGAAATCTGAAATGGAATTTGACCTTTACGATTTTGACAAAACCGTTTATCCCGTTGACTCGGAAACTGTTTTCCTTTTCTACTGCATAATGCGCAGACCGTATCTCATATTTATCACTCCGTGGCTGCTTCTCAACCTCATTCTTTTCTTTCTCGGTTTCGGAGACAAATACAAGGGAAAATGTTTTTCCTTTTTAAGATTTGTCAACGGAGAAAAGCTTGCAAAAGAATTCTGGGAAAATCAGCAAAAGAAAATCTATCCGATTTTTAATCCCGAAAACAGAGAAAGACCGATTGTTGTCTGCTCTGCTTCACCCGAATTCTTTCTTAAACCCATCTGTGACAAATATGAAGTTCACACCCTCATTGCAACAAGAATGAACCCGAAAACAGGTGAAATAAATGGTTTCAACTGTAAAGATAAGCAGAAGCCTCTGAGACTTGCGGAAAAGCTGCCCGATGCCAAGTTCATCAATGTTTATTCAGACTCTCTGAAAAACGATATTCATATTTTCGAGCTTGGTGAAAGATGCTTCCACGCCAACAAGGGCGTGCTGACCGAAATGAGCATTGAGGATATAAGAAAAGCAGTTAAGAAATAAAGAAATCCCGCAGAGAAAAACTCTGCGGGATTATTGTTTTAAATCTTATTTTCTGCCAATAATATCCTTGGTGATTATATGATTTACATTATTATTTGTTCTCTCATTGCGTATTTAATCGGAAGCATCAACACAGCAATCATCATTTCCAAATCATTTTACGGAAAAGATATAAGAACTCTTGAAAGCCGCAACCCCGGTGCAACCAATATGATGCGCGCTTTCGGAAAAAGAGCGGGTCTGCTTGTTTTTGTATTTGATTTTTCAAAAGGCATTATTTCCGTTGTGATTGCCGATATATTCTTTCTTTTTCTAGATGCGCCGTTTGAATGCGTGCTTTTTGCGGGTTTCTTCGCGGTTTTCGGACACATATTCCCCGTTTTTTTCGGATTCAGAGGCGGAAAAGGTGTTGCCACCCTTGCGGGCGCAGCCTTTGCGCTGATGCCGATTATAACGCTTTGTCTGCTTGCGGCATTCGCCGTTATTCTTACGCTTTCACGCATTGTTTCGCTGGCTTCGGGGCTATGCGCCGCCGCATTTCCGATTGCCGCATATTTCTTTGCACCAAGCCGTAACAATGAATATTTCATTTTCGGATGCTGCTGTGCCGCACTTCTTATCATAAGACACATTCCGAATATTGTTCGTCTCATTGACGGAGAAGAGCGGAAGATATAAAATGAATTTTTTCATTAAGCAAATTACAATAAAATATAACAAAAGAGCGGGTTGCATTGGATTTTTGCCTTGCAACCCGCTTTTATCTTACCATTCGGGTATTGGTTTATTCTGGTTTTTCATTTCTTTATCAGCTGTTTTCTTCAGCTTTTCAACCCATAGCTTTTCGTTATCCATACCGTCACCGCCTTCCCGCTTTCAACAATATATACGAAAATTTTTTCACTTTATTTTCAATTTTGTTCAAAAAGTTTTTCACAGCGTCAAGAATATTAAGAACATCTTAATTTTACGCATTCAGGCACATAAATTGTTGACTATAATATATGATTTCTGTATAATTCTTGAGGACAGTGTCAGAAAAATCTGCCTGAAATTTTATTGAAAGAGGAAATATATGAAAAACAAGAAGTATCCGTATTATGCCGTTGCAGAACCTGCAAACCTCAAAGAGCTTGTTCTCTTTTGCGCAAAAGAATTCACAGAAAAAACCGCTTTCCATTATATGCAGAATAAAACCGAAATCAAGAAAAGCTTTTCAGAACTGAAAAAAGATGTTGAGGCATTCGGTACATATCTTTATTCACTCGGTCTTAAGAATTCGCACATTGCTCTTATCGGTGACAACAGCTATGAATGGATTGTTGCTTATTTTGCAATCGTAAACAGCGGAAGTGTTGTGGTCCCCCTGGATAAACAGCTCCCTGTTGAAGATGTTGCAAAGCTTCTTAAAAAGAGCGATGCAAGCGCTATTATTTACTCAGATGCATATTCCGATGTTGAAGAAATTGAAGGTGTTGAGCACATTGCTCTTGAAAACTTCGCAGACAACACAGCTAAAGGCCAGTCAATCGTTAACGCTGGAAACACCGAGTTTTCAGACTGCGTTATCGACGGAGACAAAATGTGCGCAATTGTTTTCACATCAGGCACAACATCAGAACCCAAAGGTGTTATGCTCACTCAGCACAATCTTATGAAGGATGCAATTATCAGCTCAAAAAACCTTCTTGTTCCCGAAGGAACCGTATGTCTGCTTCCCCTCTATCATACTTTCGGATTTATGGCAGGCGTTCTTTGTCAGATGCTCAGAGGCTATCCCGTTTTCATCAACACAAGCCTTCGTAATGTTCTTTCAGACATTAAATTCGCTCAGCCGAGACACGTTGCGGTTGTTCCCATGCTTCTCGGCGTTTTCTACAAGCAGATATGGGCAAATGTTGAAAAAAGCGGAAAAACAAAGCTTTTCAAGACAATGATAAAGGTAAGCAATGCACTTCTTAAGGTAAAGATTGATTTAAGGCCGATACTTTTCAAGCAGGTTATTGACGCTTTCGGCGGAAGACTTGAAATGCTTATCACCGGCGGCTCGGCAATGGACGAAAGACTTGTTCAGGGCTTCCGCGATATAGGAATTAAAATCATCAACGGCTACGGTATCACAGAATGCTCACCCATCGTTTCAACAATGAGAAACGAACATTTTTCTCCCTCAAGTGTCGGCGCAATTCATCCCGGAGTTGACGCAAGAGTTGTTGACGGAGAAATCCAGCTAAAGGGCGAAACCGTTTTCTCGGGTTATTATAAGGATCCCGTTGCAACTGCTGCAGCATTTGACGGCGAATGGTTCAAAACAGGTGACCTTGGTGAAATCGACGAAGACGGATTGCTTTACATCACAGGCAGACTCAAGAATCTTATTATCCTTTCAAACGGCAAAAATGTTGCTCCCGAAGAACTTGAAGCAAAGCTTATCGAAAACATAGATGAAATAAACGAGGTTGTCGTTTATGAATGCAACGATAAAATTGCGGCTGAAATTTATCCCAATGAGGACATTGAAAACGCAGAAGAGATAATCAAAGCAAAAATTGTTGAAGTGAACAGAACTCTTCCTTCCTTCAAACAGATTGCATCAACCAAATTCAGAGATACCGAATTCCCGAAAACAACTACTAAAAAAATCAAAAGAAATTATGCGGAGGCAAAAAAATGATTGATAAACTTATTGCTATTATAAAAGAATTCAAGAACGACACTTCCCTGACAATTAACGAAAACACAGTTCTTGTTTCAGACCTTGAAATGGATTCATTCGACCTGATTCAGCTTATAACCGAGGTTGAAGATAATTTTGATATCAGAATTCCTGACAAAGCGCTCAAAAATTTCATCACCGTAGGCGATGTTGCAAAGTACATTGAAAGCAAAAAGTAAAATAAAAAGTACCGTTCAGCAATGAACGGTACTTTTTGTTTCATTTGTTAAAATCCCAAAGCCTTGAACAGTGCGCCGAAAAGGAGCTTTAAGAATCCGAAAATCCCGTTGAAATCAAGAAGATTATCAGTTGAATCGCCCTCTTTGATATTGCCTGTTCCTGCAATCGGGGTTCCGTCATAATCCGAAGTGTTTGAGCAAAGCCACGAAATCATTCCTTCGGGATATTTAAGAGTTACCTCTTCACCCAAGCCGTTAGCGGTTGTCATATAAGGATATGCGCCGTTTTCAGCCGAGAACAAATCGTGATTTACCGCAAACCATGCATGATGAGAACTGCCTGTTTTTGTTCCGTCTTCATAGCAGACCTTTGTGAGGGTTGAAAATCTGCATTTTTCGGGAGCTGAAGAAGCCGCAATGACCTTTTCCCAGGTCGGGGTAACAGCCATATAATAGTTGACAAGCGGGTCTCTTGTGCTTGAAACAAACCAAGTGGGAACATCCGCAAGATTTGCCGCAAGCTCTTCCGAAGGTGACCACGCGGGACAAATCGGGAAAGCCGCCGCAAACATATCCGAATATGCAACAGCCATCTTGAGTGTCATTTTACCGCCCATTGAATAGCCGCCGACATAGATTCTGCTAAGGTCGATATTGTCCTTGTTCTTTGCAATAAAATCGTCAATTGCAGCTCTGAGCGGTTCAAGAAGCTCATTGCTCCAATATTTGCCTTTCTCTTCTCTTGAGCGTGCCGCAAGAATGAAAGCGCCGCCCGCAGGGTCAAAGCGTGCCTGAAATTCATCGCTTGCCCAATAAGCAATGTTGCTCTTCTTGACCTGTACTCCGTCCTCCTTGCCGTCGCCCATTCCGTGAAGCCAAACAACAAGGGGATATTTTGTGCTGTCGTTTGCCTTTACGGGTGAAAAGTAGCGGTAGTCAACAGACCAACCGTCAACTTCGGGACCTTCACCGAAAACAAACTGCTCTTTAATAGGTTCAATTCCGCCCTCAATTGAAAGCGCTCCCGCACTTAAACAACAGCTGAAAACACAAACAACCGCAAGAATAAGTGCAACTGTTTTTTTGAACATCTTCATTTTTTACACCTCTCAAAATTCTCTCTATGGATTCAAAAGATAAATTGCAAATGTCAGATAACCCGCAAACGTTACCCACAAAAGATACGGAATCTGAATATATGCGGCAACGGCGCTGACTCTTCTGAAGCTGATTATCATTGCAATAATAACCGCCCAAAGCGATATAATCCAAACAAATGCAAGGAAAAACGCCTCAAGATTGAAGAAAACAATGCTCCAGAAAAAATTCAGAAACAGATTTACCGCATAAATTACCAATGCTCTTTTTACTGCCGCGGGTTTTGTCTCCTTTTCGTTATAAACAAGCGCCGCACCGATTCCCATAAGCACAAAAAGAATTGTCCACACAACGGGAAACAGCCACGACGGCGGAGCAAGCGGCGGCTGATTGATTCGCGAATAAATATCCATATTATCCGCAGTCAACAAAGCCGAAAGACCGCCAACCGCAAGCGCGATTGCAATTGAAATAACGAATGGTCTGATTTTCTTCCACACAATTATCACCTCGTGACAATTCTATGCCTCGAAATCAGATAATATCATCCCAATTTATCTTCTTATCCTTAAAATAATATTCTCTGTCGTGCTCGTTGATTTCACGCAGCACTCTGCAGGGATTTCCAACGGCTACAACATTAGCGGGAATATCTTTTGTAACGATACTGCCCGCACCGATAACCGAATTGTCGCCGATTGTGATGCCGGGAAGCACAACAACTCCCGCACCGAGCCAGCAATTTCTGCCTATATGCACGGGTTGATTGAACTGATATGCTTTTTCGCGAAGCTCAGGCAGAATCGGATGACCCGCCGTTGCAATCGTTACATTCGGACCTATCATCGTGCAATCTCCGACATAGATATGAGTGTCATCAACCAAAGTGAGATTGAAATTTGCATAAACATTATTGCCGAAATGAACGTGATGTCCGCCCCAATTCGAGTGAAGCGGAGGCTCAATATAGCAATTCTCTCCGATTTCGGCAAACATTTCCCTAAGCATTTCTTCTCTTTTGTCAAGCTCAGTGGGTCTTGTCATATTGAAATCATAAAGCTTGTTTACATATCCGAGCTGTTCGGTCATTATCTCGTCACCGCTCGGATAATAAATCTCACCCGAATGAAGTTTTTCCTTATCTGTCATTATGGTTATCCTTTCAAAAAAGCCCGAACAAAAAGTTCAGGCTTTTCTGTTTTTATTTTACAATTCCTTCAAGGAAATTGGTTTCTGTCACATAACCGTCTTTATCGATTCTGAAGGTTTTTGTTTCAAGCTTTCTGAAATCCGACCAGAACGCGGCATTAACAACATCGCAGACAATTGCCGCCTTGACGGGTTTGCCTTCTGTTTCGCAAAGTCTGATTATCGCATCGCCCGAACCGTCCTCGCAAAGCTTGAAAGCAAGGAGAGAAATGTTGGACTTATCAATGCTGATAAAGCTCTTCTTTGCGGGAAGATTGCCCTTGTGATAACCGCTCGGAATTGCAACAAGCTTGCAGTTAAGCATTGCGGAAAGCTTCTGTACACCGCTCTTTTCAGCCTCGCCCTTATGAGGATAAACCGCATATTCAAATCTGTGAAGACCTTCGTCTGTGTATGTGAAATCAGCATCGGGTCTGTCTGAATAGTGGTCTGCAAAAATTGAATTTCTGAGCATTGTGAGTCTGAGTGTATTACCGTTACAGTCGTAGCTGTATTTTGCATCGCTGATAAGAGCAACACCTCTGCCCTCTGCGGTTACGTCACCCCAGGTAAGTGCGGGTTCTTCTTCACCGTTGCAGGGTCTCTTGATGAAACCTGCGGGGATTTCATAGGTTGAAATCGGGTCTTTTCCGCCGATTGTTACGGGCATTTTGAGCATTGTCAGAGGCTCCTGCCAGAGTGTTCTGCATTTGACGCGAAGCATCTTGCTTCCCGATGCAAGAATGAAATCCTGGGTAAGATATGAGCCGTTATAAATATGTTTTACTCTCACAACAGCTCTTGCAATGCCGTTTTCAACAAGCTCAACCGACTTGAGCTCCATTTTTGCAATTTCTTTATCAAACTTAAAGATGTTGTGTGCCCAGGTGTCGGGTTCGGAGTTATCAATAATCGTGGGAACGCAGAATTCACCGCCGACATATTCATATCCGTCTTCCTTTGAAATGAGGCTCTTTATGCCGCCTGTTTTATCGTCAAAAACAACCTTGAGATATTCGTTTTCGATTGTAAGTCCGTCTGCCGCAACATCGGATTCCTTGATTGAGCATTCAACGCCTTCGGAATCTGCGTGCCACAGCCAATAAACAGCATAGCCGAGTGCGGGCACTTTTGCGATAAACTCAGTATCAAGATGACTGTCGTTTGAGCGTGATGAACGAACATTCTGGAAAATCACTTCGTTTCCGTCGCAGTCTGTTACCTTTGCCGAGGGATGATATGTTCTGACAGCCGATTCAACCTCAAATGAAAGAGGATTAAAAACAATAATCGGTCTGGGGAATGCAAGATTTCTGCAATGATGACGTTCATTTGATGAAACAGAATCCGAAACACCGTCAAGCCAGGTGTTTACCTGACCCGCAATTTTAAGCATAGCCTTGTTTTCTTCCTTTGCGGCAATGCTCATTGCGTGACCCATTGAATCTCTGACGTCATCATAAGCTTCCATAATCGAGCAGCCGCAGAGAATATCGTGGAACTGGTTGAAGCAAACCTCTTTCCAAGCCTCGCCGAAAGCCTGAGTTGCAGCGGGAAGGTCTGAAAGCGAAGCGCATACAGTGTTCCACTTTTCTGCATTTGCAAGCCAGTATTCAGCTTTTCTGTTAAGCTGTTTAACCATTGAAGTTGCGGAATAGCAGCCGCTTGCGTGATGCTGAAGCTCGTCATTCCAAGAGGGAATTTCTACTCTCTGAGCGCAGAATTCATCGAAGAAATCATCGGGAGATGAGAATTCAAGTTCCTCAAATCCTTCTTCCTGAAGCTTGAGAATATGCTCGATATCGCCCTTTGTGGGTCCGCCGCCGTGATTGCCGACGCCGTAGAAAAGCATCATTCCGTGGCCTGTTTTTTCTGCACGCTCATTAAGATTTGCAATTGCTCTGTCAATTGCTCCCGTTCCGTTTTCGGCATAACCTGTGGGGATTCTGTATGTAAGAACACGCGAACCGTCTGCGCTGTCCCACCAGAAAAGATTCTCGGGAATTTCAGCGTTTTCGTGCATACCCGGTCTCATCATAACGTAGCATTTCATTCCGCCGTTTGTGAGAAGCTGAGGCATCATTGCGTTGTGACCGAAAGAGTCAACGTTATAGCCTGTCTGACAAATCTTACCGAACTTTTCATAATAATAAAGCTGACTGTAAAGAGCCTGTCTTGCAAAGCTTTCGCCGCTGGGCATATTGCAGTCGGGCTGTACCCACCAACCGTTGACGGGCACCCACTTACCCTGCTTTACAAGCTTTCTGATTTCTTCAAAAAGCTCGGGGTCAATTTCCTCAACCCATTTATAATATGATGCTGACGAACAGGTAAAAACAAATCCGTCTTTCTTATATTCTTTAATTCTGTCAACCGCACTGCGGAAGGTCTGAAGCACTTCACCGCAACCCTCCTGCCATCTCCAGAGCCAGATGGGATCGAGATGTGCATTACCTATAAGATGTATTTTATTTTTCATATCTGTCACCTCATTCAAAGAAACCGAAGTATCTGCCTATCCAATAAGCAAATGTATAAGTATAGCAACCCTCAACCACACGGTTTCCGCCCGAGTCCTCATTGACAAGAGCAACGGGGTTACGGTCATATTTAGAAATAAATCTTTCATCGGGAGGAAGAAGAACTGAAATCTCGCTGTGTCCGACCTCAAGAGGTTTTACGGCAATATCGTGTCTTCCGGTAAGGCTGACACCCGAAGCAAGTCTGCTTGCGTTTGTTCTGTAGAACCAGAGTGCAAGCGCATCCATATCAACCTCTTCATCGGGACAAGCAATAAGATAAGGCAGGTCATAACCGGGATTATGCTCTCTTTCAAGCGAGGTTCTCCAGCTCTTATAGCCGTTGCGGTACTTCGCAAGAAGCTTTTCATCCTTTTCGAGCAGGCAAAGACCGAGGAATGAACAGGTTGCGAGCATATGGTCGCGGTACATAATTTCCTCAACAAATTCAATTCCCATTGAAAGTGTTGCGTGGAAAAGACGGTCAAAATGCTTGTCAACAAGCTCTGCATAGCCTTTTTCGTTTATGAGGTAATCGTAGCTTTCTTTCCACTTACCCTGTTCGCCCGTAATTTCCATTGTTACAAGGTGATACATAAGAACTTCAGCAGAATTAAGGCAGGCATCAACCCAGCCGAATTCGCTGTTGAAATATTCCTCATTCCATTTAGCCCAGGTGGTAGGCTCGCCGCTGTAATCGCAAAGCTGATAACCGTTATCAATAATATGATTCATAAGATTCTTTGCGGACATTTTAATAAGCTCATCAAGCTCGGGGTCATCGCAGGCAAGATACTGATGAGCAAAGAGCAGGTTAAGGAAATGATGTGTGATTTCATCACTGCTGGTGTCTGCTTTATAAACCATACCTTCAGCGGTGAAGCCTTCATCCTCATAAAGCTTTGCAAGTCTCGCGGGAATTTCGGCAGAAGCATCGATTTCGTAGCCGACACAGTTTCTGTTGAGAGATGCTGATGTTTCCACGCAATAAGCCTTGTCACCGCTGATTCTGAAGAAAATTCCGTCATCGGGAACGGGCTCATAAGGTGCAAGATATGTTCTTGCGGCAAATCCGTTTCCTCTTTTATGAATATAAAGCAGAAGAAGGCAAGCCTCAACAGCTCTTGTTGCAACCTTTTTTGCTTCAAGAGTATCGGGGTGGTCTGCGCCCTTTTCTCTTTTGTATGTTGCATATTTGAAAATTTCACCGATTGCAAAACCAACGGTGAATGTGCCGTCATTATCGGAATGACCGTAAGAGAAGCAGGTTTCGGGATTACCCGGCTGAGCCATTGCTCTCTGGCTTGTCATACCTCTTCTGTCAACGTATTTCTGAGTTTCCTCAAGAAGAATAAATGCCTTTTCTTCGGCACCGATAAGCTTCATTTCAATGTATACCGCACCTGTATCGGTCAGCACCCATACGTTTTCGCCTTCGGGAAGAATCGCCTTGATATTGTTATCCTGAAGGTCTCTGGGTGCACTGAAATACATAAGTCTGTCTGACTCAATTTCTGCATTGGGGTCATAACGGGTAAGACCTGTTTTCGCACCCATCCAGAGAACGTCTCCCGACTGTGCGTAACAGGTATAATCGCTCTTCTTTGAGGGAAGAGGAAGAGGAAATCCTTCAAGGTCGGGTGATTCCTTTTTGCAGGCAAAAAGTGCACTCGGCACCCTTGAATCCGTAAGTGCATAAAAGCTGCTTACACGGCACAGATGTGCTTCAAGTTTATAGGGTTTTTTCATAATTTGTCTCCTATTGAATAAAGATAATTATAATATAACAGAGGTGCATAATATATGCAACAACAAATTTAAATATTTTTAATAAAAATTGTGTGTTTACTTTCGGAGAATACGGTGGTATAATTCATAGAAAAAATAAAAATAAAAAGCAGGTTCTTTTATGTTGAATTTCAAAAAAATCGGACTTGAGGACATTCCCGTTTTAAAAGCTTATTTTGATGCTTATCCGAACAGACAGTGTGACCGAACTGCAGGCGCAATAGCCATGTGGCGGGATGTTTATTACAACTACTATGCCGTTACAGACGGCACAATCATTCTCTCCTCAAAGCCCGGAAACGAATACAGTTTTTCTTATCCGATAGGCAAAAATCCCGACAAAGCAATAGTGACACTTGAAAATTTCTGCCGCGACCATATGCTTCCGATGATTTTTTTCGGTGTCAGCAATGAAGAAAAAGACAAGCTTCTTGAGCTTTATCCCGACAGCGAATATCATTCAGACAGAGACCACTCTGATTATTTGTATGATAAAACCGCCATTCTGTCTCTTGTCGGCAAAAAATACAGCACCCAAAGAAACCATATCAATAAATTCAAAAAGCTCTACGAAAACTGGGCGTTTGAGGAAATAAATCAAAACAATATTCCCGAGATAATCGAATTCACAAAAGGCTTTTCGTTCAACTCAGAGAAACAAGATGAAAATGCAGGAAAAGAGCTTGAATTATGCTGTGAAGTGCTTGAAAACTATGATGTTTTCGGTATGCTTGGCGGCGCACTGAGAGTAAACGGAAAAATCGCTGGATACTCCATCGGCGAAATCATCGGAGACACTCTTTTCTGCCATATTGAAAAGGCGGATATAAGCTATCACGGCGCTTATCAGATGGTCACAAATCAGTATCTGCAAATGTATGCACAGGGCGATGATGTTAAATTCGTAAACCGTGAAGATGACTGCGGAGATGAGGGTTTAAGAAAATCAAAACTCTCATATAACCCCGTTGAGCTTCTTGAAAAAATCAGTTTCAAAGTTAATTTCTGAAAGCACTCGATCGGCATTCCGATCGGGTGCTTTTTTCATAAATAAATCCCATTTCCTTTGTGCATTCTGCCGTCAGTTTTTTCTCAAAAAATAAAATTATTGTCGGTATATACGATTTTGTTTTGCATTGCTTCAAACCCCGCAATATCGGTTGACAAGCAATCGTTCTTTATATATAATATATAAATACTTGTAATAGAGTGAAAGTTTTCACTTTTTTTGCAGGATAAGCTGTTTAATCAAAGGAGACAAAGCAAATGAAAAAAATCACTATCGCGGATGCGACCCTCAGAGAAGGTTCGCGCAGAGGAGAGATTGCGCTCAGCTTCAAGGAAAAACTTGAAATCGCAAAGCTTCTTGACAATCTTAATGTTGATGTTATCGAGGCAGCACCTGTTGTTGACGAGAAAATCGACACTCTTGTTCTGCGCACAATCAGTCCCCTCCTAAAAAACAGCGTACTATCCTGCCCCGTAGGCTCATCGGTTGAGGAAGCAAACAGAGCATTCAGCTCAATTTCAGCGGCAAAGAAGCCCCGACTTCTTGTTTCGCTTCCCGTTTCAACCGTTCAGATGGAATATCTCTGCCACAAAAAACCTGCCGCAATGCTTGAGCTTATCGGCAGCCTTACCGCACATTGCGCTTCGCTCTGCAATGATGTTGAATTCGCCGCAGTTGATGCAACAAGAGCGGAAAAGGAATATCTTTTTGAGGCAGTTAAAGCCGCAATCGCAAACGGCGCAAAAACCGTTACTCTCTGCGACACTGCGGGTGCACTTCTTCCGTCCGAATTCAGAGCACTTATAAATGAACTCTACGAAGCTGTTCCCGAACTTAAGGATGTTTCTCTCTGTGCCGAGTGCAGCAACGCACTTGATATGGCAAATGCCTGCGTATTCTCCTGCATCGGTGCGGGCGCAACTCAGATAAAAACCTGTGTCGGCAGTGCGGCTCTTCCCTCACTTGAAAGCGTTATGAAAGCTCTTCAGGTAAAGGGTCACACACTTGATGTTAGCTACGATGTCAATTCAATGGCAATCAACAGCTCGGCAAGCAAAATTCTTCGCATTACCAACACAAAACACAATGAAAATTCACCCTTTGAAAACGGTGTGGGCGGTTCGGCAGGAAATGTGCTTCTCGACGGCACCGCAGACATTGCAAAAGTAAGCAAAGCTATCGTCACTCTCGGATACGAGCTTTCTGAAGACGATACCGCAAAGGTTTACGAAGCATTCACGGGTCTTGCAGGTAAAAAGCAGATCGGAAGCAAAGAGCTTGATGCAATTGTTGCAACGGTTGCTCATCAGGTTCCTCCTACATACAGACTTCAGAGCTATGTTATAAACAGCGGCAACATTATTTCATCAACCGCAAATATTGTTCTTGAAAAAGGAAACAGAACACTCAAGGCAGTCGCTATGGGCGACGGTCCCATTGATGCCGCATTTCTTTCAATCGAACAAGTCATCGGTCATCACTATGAACTTGATGATTTCCAGATTCAGTCCGTTACCGAAGGACGTGAGGCAATGGGCGAGGCTCTCGTAAAGCTTCGTTCAAACGGAAAGGTTTATTCCGGCAAGGGTATTTCAACAGATATTATCGGCGCAAGCATCGTTGCTTATCTCAATGCCCTGAACAAAATCGTTTATGAGGAGAGTGCGATATGATGAAGCTGTCATTCTCAACTAACGGTTGGCAAGAACTTTCTTGGGCGGATTTCATCAACACCGCAAGCGACCTCGGCTACAGCGGTATTGAAATCCACAATATCACCGACCCCCGCTTCACAGGTGCAGATGCACCTTTCAGCAAAGCGAACTCATCGGCAACCGTACACAGATTACTTGAAAAAAATATATCAATCCCCTGCATTGATACCTACTGCAACATTGCAGATGAAAACGAAGCTGAAGCAGGCTTTGAAGAAATCGCAACTGCAATTGAAATCGCAGCAAGAATAAGATGCTCATATGTCAGAATCCACGCATACGAAACAGGTGCGGGCGCTGAAGCTGAAAATTCAGCCGTTACCTCACTCATCGGCAGACTCATCGAAAAAGCAGAGCAGGACAATGTTACGCTTCTTATTGAAACCGTCGGAATCTATGCCGACACAGGCAGACTCCGTGACATACTCAATATTTTTGCTTGCGATGCACTCTGCGCCCTCTGGGATATCAACCATCCGTACAGAGATTTCGGCGAAGAACCCGACAAAACAATAACAAATCTCGGTGCATACATAAAGCATGTTCATATCAAGGATTCCGTTGTTGAAAACGGCGAAGTAAAATACAAGCTTCTCGGCGAAGGTGACCTTCCCATAGCTTCAATGCTTCTTGCCCTTGAATCGGTCAACTACGACGGTTTTCTTTCCTATGAGTGTCAGCCCGAAACAATGGAAGATTTCGGCATTGCTGATATCGTTTTCCCCCATTTTGCAAATGCAATCAGCATTTACGACACAAAGAAAAAGACCGAAGAGCTTCTTTACACCAACAGAAGCGGCTCAGGAAAGTTTGTCTGGGAAAAATATTCACTCGTCAACAAGACCTTCTCTCAGGTGCTTGACACGATGGTTGAAAAGTTCCCCGACCAGATTGCTTATAAATACACAACACTTGATTATACAAGAACTTATTCGCAGTTCCGTGACGATGTTGACACCTTTGCACGTTCACTTATCGCTCTCGGTGTAAAACCCGGCGACAAGGTTGCCGTGTGGGCAACAAACATCCCCCAGTGGTTCATAACTTTCTGGGCAACAACAAAAATCGGTGCTGTTCTCGTTACGGTAAACACCGCTTACAAAATCCACGAAATCGAGTATCTTCTCAGGCAGTCGGATACACATACTCTCGTAACAATCGAATCCTGCCTTGACTCAAACTATGCACAGTCAATTGCAGAGCTTTGTCCTGAGCTTGAAGTGTCCGTTCCCGGCAAGCCTCTTCATTGCCGCAAGCTTCCCTTCCTTCGCAACATCATTACTGTCGGTTACCGTCAGAAGGGTTGCCTTACCTGGGAAGAAGCGGTTGATATGTCAGTAAGAGTTCCCATCGAAGAAGTTTACCGCAGAGCTGCCGCGGTTGATTGCCACGACGTTGCAAATATGCAGTACACTTCGGGCACAACGGGCTTCCCCAAGGGTGTTATGCTCACCCATTACAATATTGTTAACAACGGCAAGATAATCGGCGACAGAATGGATATGTCAACTGCCGACAGAATGATGATTCAGGTTCCGATGTTCCATTGCTTCGGAATGGTGCTTTCAATGACATCAATGATGACTCACGGCGGCACACTCTGTCCCCTGCCTTATTTCTCGGCAAAATCGTCGCTTGCCTGCGTAAATCTTGAACACATCACCTGCTTCAACGGTGTTCCCACAATGTTCATCGGTATGTTCCAGCATCGCGATTTTGCAAAGACGGATTTCTCTTATATGAGAACGGGCATTATGGCAGGCGCAAACTGTCCGCCCGACCTTATGAAGAGAGCCGCAGCAGAGATGAATATGACAGAAATTCTTTCTGTTTACGGTCAGACCGAGGCTTCTCCCGGTTGTACAATGGGTGAAGTCAGCGAATCGCTTGAAGACCGCACAGAAACCGTCGGAAGCGCATTTCCTCACATCGAATGCAAGATTATCGACCCCGAAACAGGCGAAGACCTGCCTGACGGTCAGAACGGCGAATTCGTTGCAAGAGGCTATAACATTATGAAGGGCTATTACAAAATGCCCAAGGCAACAGCCGGTGCAATTGACAAAGACGGCTGGCTTCACAGCGGTGACATCGCTTGCAGACGTCCCGACGGATACTATATGATCACCGGCAGACTCAAAGATATGATTATCCGCGGCGGTGAAAACATCTATCCCCGTGAAATTGAAGAATTCATCTTCACTCACGACTTTGTTGAGGATGTTCAGGTTATCGGCGTTCCCGACAAGAGATATGGCGAAGAAATTCTTGCAAGCATCATTCTTAAAAAAGGGTGTTCAATGACCGAGGATGAAATGAAGGATTACATTATGTCGCATATGGCAAGACATAAGGTTCCCCGTTACATTGAGTTCGTTGACTCCTTCCCCAAGAACGCAGCAGGCAAAATTCTCAAATACAAAATGAGAGAAGAAGCCGCAAAAAAATATTCAGTAAATTAATCTACCGAAAGGGTGTTAAAAATGTTAAATATCAAAATTGAAAAAACAACTGCTCCCAAGCAGAAACCCGATGAGAACAATCTCGGATTCGGTAAAATCTTTACCGACCACATGTTTATTATGAACTATACCGAGGGTCAGGGTTGGCACGACCCCAGAATTGTTCCCTACGGAAATCTTACACTTTCCCCCGCTTGCATGGTTTTCCATTACGGTCAGGAAATGTTTGAAGGTCTTAAGGCTTATAAGGGCGCAGACGGCGAAGTCCGTCTTTTCAGACCCGAAATGAACGCAAAGAGAACAAACGACACAAACAAGCGTCTTTGCATCCCCGAGCTTCCCGTTGAGGATTTTGTTCAGGCTGTAAGCGAAATCGTTAAGGTTGACAAGGATTGGATTCGCTCAGCTCCCGGCACATCGCTTTACATCCGTCCCTTCATCATCGCAACAGATGATTTCCTTGGTGTTGCTCCCTCAAAGACATATCTTTTCATCGTAATCCTCTCACCCTCAGGCGCTTACTATTCAAGCGGTCTCGCTCCCGTAGGCATCTGGATTGAAGACGATTACGTAAGAGCTGTCAAGGGCGGTATGGGCTTTGCAAAAACAGGCGGTAACTACGCAGCAAGCCTTGCAGCACAGGTTAAGGCTCACGACGACGGTTATTCACAGGTTCTCTGGCTTGACGGCGTTGAGAGAAAGTACATTGAAGAAGTTGGCGCAATGAACATCTTCTTCAAAATTAACGGCACAATCGTTACTCCGATGCTCAACGGCAGCATTCTTCCCGGTATCACAAGAAACTCGGTAATCGAGCTTTGCAAGAGCTGGGGTCTTCCCGTTGAAGAAAGAAAGATTTCCGTTGAAGAGCTTCTTGAAGCACAGAATAACGGCACTCTTGAGGAATGCTTCGGCACAGGTACCGCTGCGGTTATCTCACCTGTCGGCAAGCTTCGTTACAAGGACGATGTTATGACCATCAACGGCGGCAACATCGGCGAAATCAGCCAGAAGCTTTACGATACCGTTACAGGCATTCAGGGCGGCACAGTTGAAGACAAATTCGGCTGGGTAACCGTTCTTTAATCACTATGAACACTAAGCGAATTACTCTTTTTGCAGGGCATTACGGCAGCGGCAAAACAAACCTTGCCGTTAACTATGCACTAATGCTCAAAAAGGATTTCGAAAAAGTCAGCATTGCTGACCTTGACATAGTCAATCCGTATTTCAGAACAAAGGACAGTGAAGAATTCCTTGAAAGCCAAGGAATCCACCTGATTTCTTCGGAATATGCAAACTCCAACGTGGATGTACCCGCGCTCCCCGCCGAAGCTTATTCAATAATCGATGACCTTTCCGTAAGGGCTGTTATTGACGTTGGCGGAGATGACAGAGGCGCTCTTGCACTCGGAAGATATTCACCGTCAATTGTTTCGCAGAATGACTATGAAATGCTTTTTGTTATCAACAAATTCAGACCGCTGACCCCCGATGCCGCCTCAACCGTTGCGGTTATGCGCGAAATCGAGGTTGCGGCCTCAATGAAATTCACGGGCATAGTCAACAATTCAAACCTCGGAGACGAAACAACAGCCGAAGACATTCTTTCTTCGGTCAATTACGCAAAAGAGGTTTCCGAAATGAGCGGACTGCCGCTTAAAATGACAGGTGTAAAAGAAGATTTATACGATTCCGTTAAGGATAAGATTGATAATTGTTTCCCGATAAGACTTTATGTCAAGCAATCGTGGACACGGTCAATTTAACAGGAGGAAGAATTATGGCAAAAGTAACATTTAATACAGAACTCTGCAAGGGTTGCGGACTTTGTGTCGGTGCTTGTCCCAAGAAAATAGTTGCATTGCTTAAGGACGAAATCAACGCAAAGGGTTATCACCCTGCAGGAATCACAGACCAGTCAGCTTGCATAGGATGTGCATTCTGCGCAACTATGTGCCGCGACTGTGTAATCACGGTTGAGAAGTAAGGAGGAAGATAAAATGGCTGAGAAAGTTTTAATGAAGGGCAACGAAGCTCTTGCGGAAGCTGCTATAATGGCAGGTTGCCGTCATTACTTCGGTTACCCCATCACTCCGCAGACTGAAATCGCTGCTTATATGGCAAAGAGAATGCCTCTCATCGGCGGCACATTTCTTCAGGCTGAAAGCGAAATCGCCGCTATCAATATGGTATACGGTGCTGCAGCAGCCGGTAAAAGAGCTATGACATCAAGCTCAAGCCCCGGAATTGCACTTAAGAGCGAAGGTATTTCATATCTTGCAGGTTCAGACCTTCCTGCACTTATCATCAACGTACAGAGAGGCGGCCCCGGTCTCGGCGGCATTCAGCCCTCACAGTCAGACTATTTCCAGTCAACAAAGAGCGCAGGCCACGGCGACTTCCATCTTATCGTTCTCGCTCCCGCTTCAGTTCAGGAAATGGTTGACCTCACATTCAAGGGATTTGACCTTGCTGATAAGTACAGAATGCCCGCAATGCTTCTTTCAGACGGCACAATGGGTCAGATGATGGAACCCGTAAGCCTTGATATGGGTAAGGTTACAGAATATGACAAGTCATCCTGGGCAGCTTGCGGCACAAAGTGCGAAAGAGAGCACAATGTTGTTAACTCACTCTTCATTCAGCCCGATGAACTTGAAAGATATAACTTTGAACGCTTTGAGCGCTATGCTCAGATTGAAGCAAACGAAGTTATGTATGACGAATATATGATGGACGATGCTGAAATCTGCATTGTTGCCTATGGCGTTGCAGCAAGAGTTTCTCAGAACGCAATCGACAAGGCTCGTGCACAGGGCATCAAGGTTGGTATGATAAGACCCATCACCCTTTGGCCCTTCCCCAAGGCTGTTCTCAATGCAGCTGCAGATAAAGTTAATTCATTCATCAGCGTTGAGCTTTCAATGGGTCAGATGATTGAAGATATCGAGCTTGCAACCCGTTGCAAGAAGCCCGTTCTTCTTTGCAACAGAGTCGGCGGTATGATTCCCACAACAGAGGACATCCTCAATTCAATCAATAAAGCAATTTCTGTCGGAGGTGACAAATAATGATAGTTTTTGAAAAACCCAAGGCTCTTGCAGACGTGCCTCTTCATTATTGCCCCGGCTGCACACACGGTATAATCCACCGTCTTGTTGCCGAAGTTATTGATGAACTCGGTATTGAAGGTAAAACAGTCGGTGTTGCACCCGTTGGCTGTTCTGTATTTGCTTATAATTATTTCAACTGCGATATGATTGAAGCCGCACACGGCAGAGCTCCCGCAGTTGCAACAGGTGTAAAGCGCAGTCTTCCCGAAAACATCGTTTTCACATATCAGGGTGACGGCGACCTTGCTGCTATCGGTACTGCCG
>JAZTZD010000047.1:0-3725 GCA_045637305.1 Acutalibacteraceae bacterium | reverse complement strand
TGCAATTTGCAGCGGCGGGAAATTTTATTTATAAAGATTCATTATTTCCTCAAGCGGCTGTGAGAAATCCTTTGAAATGCCCGAGGGAATTCTGCCTTTTGTGAGAAGAGGCATAAATTTGTTCTTTGTGTCGTTCAATCCCTGATATTTTCCAACGGTCCTGATGAGAGCCTGACGCTTATCTTCGTTTTCAAGATAAATGCAGTTTTCAAGGCTGATTGAAACATCTGCCTCGTTGCCCGCGCAAACGGTAATTTCAAGAGTTTTGCCCTCTTTCGCGATTACGGAATCAACCTTTTCGCCGTTGACCGTAACATTGACGTCTGCAAAGACAATATCTCTGAATTTAACGGCATATGTTCTCTTTTCGGGAGCAACGGCGCCCGTGCCCTCTGCCTTGCGGATTGAGAAATCAACCTTGTTTCCGCTTTCGGCAACGGTGAATGCGGTTTTGAGATATTCACCGTTCTGGTATGAAAGGGTTTCGCCGTCATCCTCATAGAGAGTGAAGGTGTTATTGCCTCTGTAAACAAGAATTTCAAGATTTTCGGGGTTTGTGCTGTCATTCGTTCTGTCGTTTGAGTCCATAGGAATGATTGTGCCCTCTTTTGCAAGCACGGGGAAAGTTTCGATATCGCGGAACATCTTGACAAATCTGTTGCCGCTGTAAATTCTGCCCGTGAAAATGTCGGTGTATCTTCCTTCGGGAAGCCATACGTTGACACCCGCAAGGTTTGTTTTCTTTGAGGTGTGTTCGGTTATCGGAGCAACGATAAGCTCGGTGCCGAAGAAGAATTCGTTTTTGCAGTTGTATGCATTCTCGTTTTCGGGATATGCATAGTACATCGGCTCGCAGATTGCTCTGCACTCGGTGTGGGTGCGGTAATTCATCGTGTAAATATAAGGCAGAAGCTTATGGCGCAGACGAAGCATATTCTTTGCAATGCGTTCAACGGGTGCGCTGTAGTTCCACGGCTCCTTACCCATAAATTCGTTGTTTGTTGAGTGCAGACGCATAACGGGACTGAAAACGCCGAGCTGCACCCAGCGAAGATAAAGCTCATCATCTTTATAACCCATACAGTGTCCGCCGATGTCGTGGCTCCACCAGGGGTAGGCAATGTTTGAAGCGGTTGCGGTAAAGCCGGGCTGGAAATCAAGGCTCTTCCAGGTCTGCGTTGTGTCGCCGCTGAATCCGAGGGGATAACGCTGACTGCCCGCGCCGCAGAATCTTGAAAGAATAAGTGGTCTGTGGTTATCCTTTGCGTTGTCAAGGAAATGATAGTGATTGAGCGCCCACAGTGGGTCGAGACCCTTGACGGCTGTGTTTTTGCCCTGCTGCCAGTCAATCCACCAGAAGTCAACGCCCATTTTTTCAAACGGATGATGAAGAATATCGAAATAATTTTCAGTGAATTTCTTATCGGTTATGTCAAACTTAACAGGCTCTTTGTCGGCGGGATTCTGACCCATTGCCTTGCACATATCCTCATATTGGTCCTCAAACCAGCGCACGCCCATTGAGGGGTGAAGATTGAAGGTGACTTTATAGTTATCGTCCTTGAGCTTTTTGAGGAAGCCTGCGGGGTCGGGGAAAAGGTCTGTGTTGAAGCTGTAACCCGTCCAGCCTGTTGACCAGACATCATAAACATATTCCATAAAGTTTCTGTGCTTGCTGACCTTATGGCTGTCTTTTCCGAACTTTTCCCTGATTTTTACCCAATGCCAGTCCATGTCAACCGTTGCAACGGTGATGGGGATTTCCTCTTCCTTGAATTTGTCCATCAGGGTGAGATATTCTTCCTGGGAATAATCCTTGTATCTGCTCCACCAGTTTGAAAGAGCATAACGGGGAATGAGGGGCACTTTGCCCGTAAGCTTATATAAATCGGTTGTTGCGCCGATGTAGTCGTTGCCGTAAGCAAAATAATATTTGTCGCTTTCGTTGTTGTCGCGGGGAAGAATGAGTCCGTCGGGCTTGATTGCAAGGGTATCGCTGTCGTCAAGCACGGCAACGCCGTTTCTTGAGCATACACCGTCGCCAAGGGTGATTATGCCCGCTGTTATATCGAGTGTACGGCAGGTGCCCTTGAGGTTGCCCGCCTTGTAATTGGTTACTTTTCTTCCGTCGGAAAGCTTTATGTAAAGCATTTTATGTGATTTCAGAGAATATGCAAACTCCGCTTTCTCCGTTTTGATTCTGACAGTTCCTTTTTCTTCGCTTACATCGAATTTCGGCTCGTCAAAATCGCGGAACCATACGCTCTGCGTCGGCTCATCACAGAATTTTCCGTTTTTCTGCACCTCAACACGGAGCATAGCGGGCGCAATAACCGTCAGTCTTGTGTTTCCTTTCACAATAACCTGATTTTTCTTTGCAACGGGAGAGCATTCGATTTTAAATCTTTTTTCAAACTGTTCCATAGTGTTCCCCTTTAATGTTAATATTAAAAGTATATATCTAACAACAAATAAAGTCAACACATCAAAGATTTATCTTGATTTTTTGCTCTTCTGTGTTAAAATGGTTCTGTTAATTATGATTTATTTCAGCGGAGGTTTTGTTATGCTTAAAGTAGGTCTTGTCGGTGTCGGCGGAATCAGCGGCGCGCATATTCCCGTTTGGGAAGAAATGAAGGAAGCTGAGCTTGTTGCAATCTGCGACATCAGAACGGAAAGAATGGAAAAATACCCCGATAAGCGTCATTACACAGATTTTGACGAAATGCTCGAAAAAGAAGAGTTTGATATCATTGATATCTGTCTCCCCACATATCTTCACGCGGATTTTGCCGTGAAAGCGCTTGAAAAAGGCATCAATGTTATCTGCGAAAAGCCGATTTCACTCAAAGAAGAGGATATCGACAGAGTTTACGGCGCGGCGGAGAGAAACGGCGTTAAGTTTATGGTTGCTCAGGTGCTCAGATTCTGGCCCGAATATGAGCTTCTCAAGGAGATTTATGACACAAAGAAATACGGCAAGCTGCTTTCAGGCACAATGATTCGTCTGGGCGGCTATCCCAAGTGGAGCTGGGACGGCTGGATGATGGACGAAAAGAGAAGCGGTCTCGTGCCCTTTGACCTCCACATTCACGACCTCGACTTTATGGTTTATGCTTTCGGTATGCCCGAGGTTGACTATCAGTACCGTTCAAAGCTTCCCAAGCAGGATTTCATCAGCCTGAGCTACAATTTCGGCGATTTTTCGGTGAATTCCGAGGCTTCGTGGTACGCAACCTGCTATCCTTTTACAGCGGAATTCCGTTTCCAGTTTGAGGATGCACTTGTTTCAAACGAAAACGGAAAAATGATGATTTATCTCAAGGACGATGAAAAAATCGACCTTTCACAGGACGCAGAGGGCGACACGGGAAGCATCAATCTTCCCAAGAGCAACGCATACGCAAACGAAATCATTTATTTTGCAGACTGCGTTATCAACAACAAGCCCGTTGAAAAGGTGAAGCCCGAAGAGCTTCGCCGTGTTCTTCAGATTCTTAATAATTTATAATTTCTTGCCGCTTTCAAAACCGCCTTCGGGCGGTTTTCTTGTTATTTGGCACAATTTGTAAGCTCTGTTTTTATGCAAAAAGGAGAAGATTGAAAAAACGCAAAATTTTTCCGTAACATTTTGCAATTTTTGTCATATATATTTGAAAGTTTTTTAAAGGGAAAATGCTTTTCTTTATAAAAAGTTTCAAAAAACGTGAGAAAGAAGGAGATTC
>JAZTZD010000046.1:0-13542 GCA_045637305.1 Acutalibacteraceae bacterium | reverse complement strand
GCGAATCAACTTCATCCTCACCCTATTTCGCAGTCACTCCCGGTAAGGACTACAAGATTGAAATTGATGCAACCGACATCAACGGTCTCGGCTGGGACGTTTACATCTTCTTCTGCGATGCAAACGGCAGCTGGATTGATTTCGCTGACGGCGAAACAAACAGATATTCAAACAACACAACATGGGATACAGTATTCACAGCTCCCAACGACACTTCCGTTGTCAAGGCACAGATTCGTGTTGATGCAAACAAATCAGGCGGTAAGGTTAACTTCAACAACATCCGTGTTTATGAATATAACGGCATGGATATTGATGTTACACCCGTTAACAAGATTGTTGACACCGACGAAACCTTCGGAACTCTTCCCGTTCCCACCAAGGCAGGCTATTCCTTCCTCGGCTGGTATGACGGCGAAACTCTTATCACTGCCGAAACAGCTGTTACTCAGACTTCGACTGTTTATCTCAAGTCAAAGTGGATTATCAGCGATTCCGCTCTCACAAAGGATACAGTTGTTATCGACTTCTCAACTCCCATTGCAATCAATCCCCTTACAAATGACACGGTTTACAATTCAGTAAAAGACAAAAAGACATTCCTCGGCTTCAGTGCTGACGGCACAACCCCCGGTACAGCAGATATTACCGGAAAATACGGTACATTCAAAGTTACCGGTCAGACCGTTACCTATACTCCTTCAATGGCAGTTGACGGCGTTGAAACAATTTACTATCACGCTTCAGTTGAAGCCGACGGCGTAACAACAAACATCAAGAATGAAATCAACGTTGTCCCCGCTTCGAACGTTCTTTATGAAGAAACATTCTTCACACCTAACGATGAAAATGCAACAGGCAAAAACTGGGAAACAGTCACAACAGCAACCAGCGATCCTTCAACCTCAACAACCGTAAATCAGGATTCTTCACCGATTAAAAATGAAGTTTACGGTTACGACTCAAAAACCGATGGCTATAACCAGTCTGCAAAATATTCGAACGGCACAGCTAAAACAGTAACTGTTTCTTCATCTCCCACAAATATGATGTCAAAGATCACATCCTTTACTTTCAAAGGCACAGGCTTTGACCTTAACAGTGCCTGCGGTGCAAACACAGGCGTTATGGTTGTTTCTCTTAGGAACAACACCACCGGCGATATGGTTAAATCCTATGTTGTTGACACCTATTACGGTGATACAGGCTACGGCGACGCAAGCTTCAACACACTTTATCAGGTTCCTATCATCAGCGAAAGCGGACTTGAGGATTATGCTGAATACACAGTTCAGATCTCTGCCGCATATCTTCCCTCAATGTCAGGTGCAATAAAAGCCGATAAGGCTCAGCAGGAAGAAGAACAGCAGAAGCTTCAGCAGGCTTCAGTAAACGGTATTGAATCAACTGTTGTTTCCGGTGAAGACAACGAAGCTCTCCGCAACGCTCTTGCAGAGCTCGGCATGGATTACATCTTTGATGCTGAAGAAGTTGAAGTTGTATGGTTTGATGACAACTCGGTTCTTAATGGCGGTATGGGCGCTGACACTCCCGTAGCTGGCGATACACTTGAAACTGCAGCTTTAACAGAGCTTGTTAATGTTATCGACTCCGTAAGAGTTTATAATCCTCTCAACGGCAGTAATGACTATTACATTGAAAGTGAAAAGAACGCTACCTACTATAATGTTATTGAAAATCTTTCAAAAACAAACGGCGGTGTTTCACTCTTTGATAAGCTGTTTGCTTATATCACAGGCAAGCTCGGTGTTGATGAAGAGGGCAACAAAATACAGCTCGACATAAGCAACTATGAGTCAGTTGGTCCGAAGGATGAGCTTTATCTTGCAGAATCAACTGAAGCAGTAGCTTTCAGAATCAGCAATTTTGAAACAATCAAGAGCCTCGGCGGAAGAGTTATGATAAGCCTCAGAGCTGCATCAGGCACTCCCAAGTTCAAGATTGGCCAAAAGTTGTCTGACGGAAGGATTGAAGCAACCGACTTCCCCGTCAACAGCAATACAGAAATGTATTATGATATCACCGATTATATTGGTGAAGACGGAACCGTAACATTCCAGAACACCAAAGATGCTGATACTGATAAGTCGCTTCTTGCAATCGGCTATCTCAAGAGCACTTGCCCCGTTTCTGCTGTAGCGGCATCCATTTCATCAGATGTTGACCTTGAAACAGTAAAAATGATGATGATGGCGCCTTCCGTAACAGTTGAGCCCAACACAACCCCGACTCCCGAAGAACCCGCTGAACCCGAAATTCCCGATACTCCCGAAGATCCTGCCGAACCTGAAGATCCCGCAACTCCCGAAGAGCCCGCAAGCGAATGCTGGCTTGTCAGAATCTTCAAATGGATTTTCAACTCATGTGTAAAGATCTTCGATGTTTTAAAAGGCTTTTTAGCAATTTAAGAAAGGATTAAGAGATAATGAGCAAATATATAAAACCTACAATTTCTCTTGTTGGCGACGCGGGAATTGCAACGGTATCCGCTTCATGTTCTACAAGCACAACAGATGCACAGCTGATTAAGCAGATACTTCAGATGATGGGTTACACTTCTGCTGATTACCCTCAGACTTTTGGTGCAAATGAACCTTGTGCCATTCAACTTGAAATCGAGGGTTACTGCAAATTCTCATCAGCCATTCAGGTATTCAATTCCTGATGTAATATGATATTTTCAAACGCCTGTACGGTTAATTCCGTGCAGGCGTCTTTCTTTTGTCATTTTCTTGTCATATAATAAGGAAAATAATAAAAATATATAATATTATGTTGACATTAAAAGCTTTTTTATAGTAATATATAAAATGTATAAGTATTTATTTGTGGAGGTGCGCCATGGTCGATATTCATTGTCATATTCTGCCCGGTTTTGACGACGGTTCAGACAACATTGAAGAGTCGCTCCGTATGGCTCGCATTGCCGCAGGCGGCGGAACAAAAGCCATAATTGTCACCCCCCACAGCAACATCCCAGACTCTTATCAGAACTATCTGGACAAAGATTATGTTGGGGCATTCAAATCCCTCAAAACAAAAATAAAAGAAGCAAACATTCCTCTTGAAATCTATCCCGGTCACGAAATTTTTGCGGCGGAAGATTTTGTTGAGCAAATCAAAAAAAGAAAGCTTCTCACCCTTTGCGATTCTGATTATCCGCTGGTTGAGTTCGGATTCAGAGAGCGTTCTGAATCGGTTTACGAAAAGCTTCAACTTCTTGTTGCCGAGGGTTTGACTCCGATTATCGCCCACCCCGAAAGATACGCTTTTGTTGCCGAAGACAGATCAGCGCCGTTAAGGCTCAAAAAGATAGGTTGCCTTCTGCAGCTCAACAAAGGAAGCCTGAAAAACAAATTCGGCGATAATGCTTATGCCATTTCGCAAAGCATTATCAGGCATGAAGTTGCGGATTTTGTTGCAAGCGATGCGCACAGTCCATATATGAGAACCCCCTATCTTGCAGATGCCCACGAAATAATCAGCGAACTGCATTCCTCACAGTATGCCAATCTGATTCTGAGCATCAATCCGGAAAAAGTTCTTAAAAACGAAAAAATCAAATGATTATAAGGTGAACAGAATGAAACCGTTTAGAATTATTGTTTTAATTGCTTTTGTGTTTGTATCAATAGCTTCATCCGCTGTGTTTATCAGCGAAAAAATAAAAACCGACAGAACAATTCCTCAGATTACGGTTGAGGGTGAAATGATAGAAGTCAGCCTCAAGGCAACAGATGAAGAGTTACTCAAAGGTGTTACGGCTTATGATGAAAAAGATAAGGACCTCACAGACAAAATCATAATTGAATCCGTTTCGCGTTTCACAAAAAAAGGCATCAGCAAGGTTACATATGCCGTTTGCGACAGCAACAACAACGTTGCAAAAGCATCAAGAATGATAAAATACAAAGGTTATGAATCGCCCAAATTCCAGGTTGTGGGCAATCTTTGCTTCTCAATTTACGAGCACATTGATATCAGAGAAATGATTCTTGCCAAAGACAGTCTTGAAGGCGGTATAACGGGTAAAATCGTTGTCACTTCAGATAACTACGCAACCTCTGTTGCGGGTGCTTTCTCGCTTGATGTTTCGGTTACCAACAACAAAGGCGACTCCTCAACAATCACACTTCCCCTTATCGTTGAAGACCGCCCAATCAATGTTCCCACGATCGAGCTGACCGAGTATCTTATTTATGCAAAAAAAGGTGAAGCAATCGATTTCAGCACTCTGATTATTGATGCTATTGACACAACAGAAACAAGCATAAAAAACAAAGTTACATTTGAATCCAATGTTGATTTCAACACTCCCGGCACATATCACGTTCACTATTATGTCACAGACAGCCTGGACCTCAGAGGTCACAGCGTGCTGACTGTTATCGTTGGAGAATGATAAACCATGAAGAAAAATAAAATCACAATCGAATTATACAGTCTGCTGAAGGATATAGTCAAAAACCTCTGGGTTGTTATTCTTTGCGCACTCATCGGTTCAATGGGATTTTTCCTTGTTACACACGCGTCATATAAACCCATGTACACTTCCTCAGCAACTCTTACCGTTCTCAACAGCGGTGCGGTTACAGCTTCCTACTCAACCTACTCAATCTCAACCGAGAAAGCAAATGTTCTTGTTAACGTTTTCACAGAACCCACAATAAAGGAATATGCTGCCGCTTATCTCGAGGTTGACCATTTTGACGGCACCGTTTCCGCAAAAGTTCTTGACCAGACAAACTTCATTGAGCTGAAAGTTACATCGGATCATCCCGAAAAAGCATATAATCTTCTCAATGCAGTATTAAAATCACACCATAAAGTCTCAAATAAAATTTTCAAAAACGCGGGTGTTACGGTTATCAGTATGCCAACGGTTCCGAGTGGCCCCTCAAACCATATTTCCAATTCAAACCGCAAATTGGTAATTATGGGCTGCGCAACAATAGCTCTTGCGCTGATAATTGCATTTTCGCTTATGCGTAATACAATCAAAAAAGAAAGCGATTTCAACGAAAAAATCGAATCAAAGCTTATCGGCACAATCGCTCACGAAGATAAGAGAATGTCACTTAAGGATATCAGACAGAAAAAGAAAAAAGGTCTGCTCATCCACAGCAATGCATATATCAGTCTTCGTTTCACCGAAAACTTCCATAAAATCGCCGCAAAGCTTGAACATAAGAGAAATCATTCAGGTGATAATGTTTTTGCAATCACGAGCGTTGCGGAAAACGAAGGTAAATCCACCTGCGCGGCAAACATTGCAGTTTCACTTGCGGACAGAGGCAACAAGGTTATGCTTTTAGACCTCGACTTTAAGAAGCCTGCTCTTTACAAAATTTTCAGCGAAGAGGAAACGGAAAACGGCGAGCTTTCAGAGTTACTCAAAAAAAATGTTTCCTTTGAAGATTTTGATTTCAGACAGTTCAAGAAAACTTCTCTTTCGCTTGCAGTAAACACCAAAGCAGATCCGGAATATCGCGATTTAATTGAAAACGGCAGCGTTTTTGCACTGATAGAAAAGCTTAAAACAAAATACGATTTTGTTATTATTGATACCGCGCCGCTTTCTCTTGATTCATCCGTTACGGACATTATCAATATGGTTGATAAAACCGTTTTGGTTGTAAGAACAGACACGGTAAACGTAAATGTTCTTAACGATTCGGTTTCAATAATCAGTAAAATCAGCTCAAACCTTGCAGGCTGCATTCTCAACGATGTTCATATGAATGTTCTGCCTTTCAGTTTCACGGGCAATGACGAAAGCAACCGTTACGGCGGATACAGATACGGCAGACATTCTCATTACGGTCACTACGGAAAATATCCTGCACCGAAATATGATATTGAGCCTATCCCTGAAGAAGGCAATAACGCTGTTCAGGCTATCCCCGAAATCATCGATGATGCGGATGAAACATCCGAACAGTAAAATTCCCAAATAATTATTTATTGAAAGAAAGATTTGAAATGAATCAGACACAAAAGAACAAGCAGTCAACTGAAAATATAAAAGATGTTTTTGTTTCGGTTTATCTCAACGACATCATAAAAGCGTTGCAGAGATTCTGGTGGGTCTGCGTTGCCGCCGCCGTATTATTCGGCAGTTACAGCGCAATAAACCAAAAGATTAACTATGTTCCCGAATATCGGTCTGAGGTAACTCTTACGGTCAATACCCAGAACGCAAGCAGTGCAATCAGCGGCGTTTCGGTATACTCATTCTTTTATGACTCAACCACCGCAACACTGCTTTCAACAACATTCCCATATATCCTGAACTGTAATCTGCTTCAGGAAGCGATATGTGAAGACCTCGGCGTTGCAGGTATGCCCGCAAGAGTCAGTGCTTCGGCGGTTCCCGGAACAAATATGTTCACGCTTACCGCAAGCGGCAGGGATCCCCAGCTCACCTATGATGTGTTGGTTTCGGCACTTGACAATTATCCCTCGGTTGCAAAATATGTTGTTGGTCACATAACCTTTGAAATTCTCAAACAGCCCATGGTTGCAACCTCTCCTTCAAACAAGGTCAATTATTTCAATGAAGCGGCAAAGGGTGCAATCGTCGGTGTGTTCTTCGGACTTCTCTTTATGTTTATTTATATTCTTCAGAGAAAAACCGTTAAAACAAAAACCGACATCAAAAATCAGCTCAATCTTGATTCGCTTGCAGTTATTCCTCAGGTTACATTCAAGAAAAGAGCCATGCCCGGCGATAAATCGCTTTTGTTCACAAACCCGGACATCGGCAGCGGTTTCCCCGAAGCCTTCCGTGTGCTCAGAAACCTTTTCGTTTCCTCTCTTAACGAAAACGAAAAAATCATTATGACAACAAGCTCCGTTCCGGGTGAGGGCAAAACAACAATCGCAACCAACCTTGCAATTGCTCTTGCTGACCACGGCAAGGAAATTCTTCTTATTGATGCAGATATCAGACATCCGAGCATTGCTCCCCTTCTCGGAATTGACCTTGAAGCAATCGAATATGAAACAGTAACCGACCTTTATAAAATCGCTTACCTTGAGAAATATAAGCTTCATCTTCTTATTCCCACCCCTGCTGATGAAGAACGAAGCGGATATTTCACCTCCGGCAACATAAAGAGTATGTTTGAAAATCTCAGGGATTCATATGATTATATTCTTGTTGATACACCACCTTGCGGACTTATTTCAGACGCTCTGTTCATTGCGCAGTATTCTGATGCCGCAATTTTCGTAACATATCAGGATGCGGTAAGAATTTCAAGAGTTAAAACCACTCTTGACAGCCTTATGGCAACAGATATCCGCATTCTCGGCTGCGTTCTTAACGGAACTGTTTACAGCTTTGCGGGATACGGCTACGGTTACGGATACGGCTATGGTTACGGATACGGTTATGGCTATGGTAAATACGGTTACGGATACGGAAAATACGGCTATGGTTACGGATACGGCGATGACCATAAGCGCAAAAAGAAAAAGCACCACAGCAAATCAAAGCGTACTGAATCAAAACACAAAAAGGATTGATTGATTTGAAGTTATCGAAAAACCTCTCAGGTAAAAGAAAATTTCATATTGAAACATGGCATATCAAGGCAATCTTTCTGATGGCTTTTGATGTTATGGCAATCAACATTTCCTATTTCCTCGCTTTATGGATACGTTTTGACGGCGTATTCACAGAAATTCCCGCAAAATATCTTGATCCCTATGTTTATTTTATTCCTGTTTACACTGTTATAAGCCTTATCATTTTCTATCTTGCCCGTATGTACCACAGCATATGGGAATATGTGAGCGTAAGAGAACTGATGAGAGCGGCTCTCGGAAGCATCGCCGCTTCAACAGCTCACGTTGTGCTTATAACTCTCGTTTTCGGCAGAATGCCCCTTTCCTATTATCTTTGGGGCACCTGCTTCCAGCTTCTTCTTCTCCTCGGTTCAAGATTTTCTTACAGAATCTTCACCGCTGTTCCCCAGCTTTTCGGAACAGATACGGGGCCTCACACCTATCACAGAGTTATGATTATCGGTGCAGGCGACGCAGGCAGAATGCTTCTTGAAAACATTCAGAAAACAAGAGCTAACCACGACAAGGTTGTTTGCCTGATTGACGATAATCCCGATAAGCAAAACAGATATTTTGACGGCGTGAAAATAGTCGGCGGACGCGATGACATTCTTCACTCTGTTGAAAAGTTCAATATCGACAGAATTTACATTGCGATGCCCAGTGCATCAAAAGAAAGTATCAGAGATATTGTCAACATCTGTAAAGAAACAGGCTGTGAAACCAAGACACTTCCCGATTTTTATCAGTTTGTAAACAGCGGAATTACCGCAGGTGCGCTCAAAGATGTTTCGGTTGAAGATTTGCTTGGCAGAGAGCCCATCAGTGCAGATATGAAAGAGGTTTATGACCTCATAAAGAATAAAACAATTCTTGTAACGGGCGGCGGCGGCTCAATCGGCAGCGAACTCTGCCGTCAGGTTGCGGCTCACGAACCCGAAAGACTCATCATTTTTGATATCTACGAAAACAATGCCTACGCAATTCAGCAGGAACTCAAGGACAAGTACCCCGAAATGAAGCTTGATGTCCTTATCGGTTCTGTTCGTGATTCAAGAAGACTTGATTATGTTTTCAAGAAATTCAAGCCCGACATAGTTTATCATGCGGCGGCTCACAAGCATGTTCCCCTTATGGAAGACAGCCCCTGCGAAGCAATAAAAAACAATGTTATAGGTACATATAAAACGGCTTATGCCGCAATGGTCAATAACTGCTCAAGATTCGTTCTGATAAGCACAGACAAAGCGGTAAATCCGACCAATATCATGGGTGCAAGCAAACGCCTTTGTGAAATGGTTGTTCAGTCATTTGACAGAAAAATCAGAGAGAACAAACAAAATGAAATTCCCCGAATGTTCACTCATCTCGAAGAAGGCTCTGTTTCATACAACGGTGTACCTGAAAATGTAAGAACAGAGTTTGTTGCCGTAAGATTCGGCAATGTTCTCGGCTCAAACGGCTCGGTTGTTCCTCTTTTCAAGCGTCAGATTGAAAAAGGCGGCCCTGTTACCGTTACCCACCCCGAAATCATCCGTTATTTCATGACAATTCCCGAGGCTGTATCGCTCGTGCTTCTTGCAGGTGCAGATGCCAAAGGCGGAGAAATCTTCGTTCTTGATATGGGTTCACCTGTTAAAATCGATACTCTTGCACGAAATCTCATAAAACTTTCGGGACTTAAGCCTGATGTTGATATCAAGATTGAATATACGGGACTCCGACCCGGCGAAAAGCTCTATGAAGAAAAGCTTATGGAAGAAGAAGGTTTGCAAACAACTGCAAACAAGCTCATTCACATCGGCTCCCCTATCAAATTTGATACGGATTTATTCCAGAAACAGCTCGACAAGCTCATGCTTGCCGCTTATGAAAACAGCGAAACAATAACCGAAAAGGTAAGGGAAATGGTTCCCACCTATAAAGAAAGAGGTTAATCTATGGTAAACATACCTTTCAGCCCTCCCGATATAACTGAGGCAGAAATAAGTGAAGTTTGTGAAGCACTCCGCTCAGGCTGGATAACAACAGGCCCGAGAACAAAGGAGTTTGAACGCAGACTTACAGAATACTGCGGCACTCAAAAAGTTGCCTGCCTTAATTCGGCAACTGCCGCACTTGAACTGAATCTGCGTGTGCTCGGCATCGGCGAAGGCGATGAGGTTATTGTTCCTGCCTATACATACACGGCTTCCGCATCGGCGGCAATTCACGTTGGTGCAAAGGTTATATTCATCGACAGCAAACCCGATTCATTTGAGATGGATTATGACCTTATGGAAAAAGTTATAAACGAAAAAACGAAGGCAATTATTCCCGTTGACCTTGCAGGCATCGTCTGCGACTACGAGAGAATATATGCCGCCGTTGAAAATAAGAAACATCTTTTCAAGCCAGCAAATGATATTCAGAAAACTATGGGCAGAGTTGCAGTTTGTGCTGACTGTGCACACGCATTAGGTGCAACAAGAAACGGCAAAAACGCAGGACAGATTGCCGATTTCACATCATTCTCATTCCATGCCGTAAAGAATCTCACTACCGCAGAGGGCGGTGCTGCAACCTGGAAAAACATCGACGGAATTGACAACGAAGAACTTTATAAGCAATATATGCTCTACAGTCTTCACGGTCAGTCCAAGGATGCTCTTGCAAAAACAAAAGCAGGTGCCTGGGAATATGATATTGTAGGCCCGTGGTATAAGTGCAACATGACGGATATCACCGCCGCCATAGGTCTCAAACAGCTCGAAAGATACCCCTCTCTTATGGAGAAAAGAAAAGAAATTATAAATAAATATAATGAGATGTGCGATTCACTCGGAATTGCTTATCTAAATCATTACGGTGAAAATCATTCTTCATCGGGACATCTTTACATAACAAGAATCCCCGATATAACCGAAGAAACAAGAAACAACATCATAACCGAAATGGCAGAAAGAGGAATTGCCTGCAATGTCCACTATAAGCCTCTGCCAATGATGACGGCATATAAGAATCTCGGCTGGGATATTGCCGATTTCCCAAATGCATATAACTATTTCAAAAACGAAATCACCCTTCCCCTGCACACAAAACTTTCAGATGACGATGTAAAAACCGTCTGCGAAAACTTTTCAGAGGTTGTTAAAAAATACATTTAAGGGAGAAAGCTATGATACTGCGAAAATGGAATGATCTTCCCAAAGAAATGCAGATACCTGAAGTAAAAGAATACTATGATTTGCTTTACAAAAAGAAGTTTCAGCTTGTACTCAAGCGTCTTTTTGATATCGTTGTGTCATTCACTCTTTTAACACTTCTTTCTCCCATGTTTATCATTCTTGCAATCGCAATCAAGCTCGATTCAAAAGGTCCCGTTTTTTACCGTCAGACAAGAGTCACTCAATACGGTGAAGAATTCCGCATTTTCAAATTCCGTTCAATGGTAACAGATGCCGATAAAGGTTCTCTTCTGACTGTCGGCGGTGATTCAAGAATCACAAAAACCGGAAAATTCATCCGTAAATATAAGCTCGACGAATTCAGCCAGCTTATTGATGTTTTAAGAGGTACAATGACATTTGTAGGAACAAGACCCGAAGTTCCGAAATATGTTGAAAAATATACTCCCGAAATGATGGCAACTCTTCTTATGCCCGCAGGCATAACATCCGAAGCGAGTGTTTACTATAAAGATGAAAACGAGCTTCTTGATGCCGCAGAAGATGTTGAAAAAACATATCTTGAGGTTGTTCTTCCCGATAAAATGAAATATAACCTTGCCGCTATCAAATCATTCAGTTTTATTGATGATATAAAAGTTATGATTCTTACCGCCCTTGCGGTTTTCAAATAAGAGGAAATAAAATGAAGAATAAGAAACATCTTATCGCACTTCTTACGAATAATGATGACGATATCTATTGCTTCCGAAAAGAACTTATCGAAGGAATAATCGACGCAGGCTATGAAATGTTGATTTCGTGCCCCGACGGCGAAAAGTTTGAATTGATGAGACATATTGAATATCGATACGATGACCCCGTTATCGACAGACGAGGAACAAACATCGTTGCGGATGCAAAGCTCTTCATTCATTATTTCAAGCTGTTCATCAAAAACAAGCCTTCGGTTGTTCTTACTTACACCGCAAAACCGAATGTTTATGCTGGAATTGCCGCTTGGCTTCTCGGAATACCCGTTATCAGCAATGTCACGGGATTCGGAAGTGTGCTTAATGAGGGCGGATTAAAGCAGAAACTCATAATGTCACTGTTTAAGTTTGCATTCCGCCGTTCAGCCTGCGTTATGTTTCAGAATTCAACGAATATGAAACTCGCAGAAGAAACGGGTATGGTAAAAGGCGAACATAAACTCATCCCCGGCTCGGGTGTAAATACAGACAGATATCCTCTTCAGCCTTATCCCGACGGCGGTGACGGAAATAATGGCGAAAAGGTTGTTTTCAACTATATCGGCAGAATTCTTCACGATAAGGGCGTTGATGACTACATTGAAGCCGCGAAAAGAATAAAATCCGAATACCCCGAAACCGAATTCAATATGCTGGGATTCATTGAACCCACCGAAATTCACTATAAAAAACTTCTTTCAGAGCTTGAAGAAAAAGACATTGTGAAATACAGAGGCAGTCAGAAAGATATAAAACCGTATGTAACTGCTTCACACGCAACAATTCATCCCTCAACCTACGGTGAAGGTATGAGCAACGTTCTGCTTGAAAGCGCATCAAGCGGCAGACCGATTATCTCAACCGATAATCCGGGATGTCAGGAAACGTTCATTGACGGAGAAACAGGTCTTCTCTATCACGGCGGAGATGTTGATGCCCTCTGCAACCAAATCAGAAAGTTCCTCGCTCTGCCCAACGAAGAAAGAAAATCAATGGGCGAAAAGGGAAGAGAATATATAAAAGCAAATTTCTCAAGAGATATAGTTATTAAAGCGTATCTTGAAAAAATAAACAGTTTGTGCAAATAAGGGAGTAAAAGTTATGTACACAAATCTTTATGAAAAAATCCTTGCAAAAGAAGAGAAAATCTCACTTGTGGGTCTCGGATATGTAGGTATGCCAATTGCAGTTGCATTTGCTAAAAAGGTTGGTGTAATCGGCTATGACCTCAACGCAAAGAAAATTGAGCTTTATAAAAGCGGAATCGACCCCACTCTTGAAGTAGGCGACGAAGCAATAAAGAACACAACAGTTGAATTCACTTCGGATGAAACAAAGCTTCGCGAAGCAAAGTTCCATATCGTTGCAGTTCCTACACCTGTTAATGATGACCATACTCCCGACCTTACTCCTGTTGAAGGTGCAAGCCGTATTCTCGGCAGAAACCTTACAAAGGGTTCAATCGTTGTTTTTGAATCAACAGTTTATCCCGGTGTTACCGAAGATGTCTGCGTTCCCATTCTTGAAAAGGAATCGGGTCTTAAGTGCGGTGTTGATTTCAAAATCGGTTATTCACCCGAAAGAATCAATCCCGGTGATAAGGTGCACAGACTTGAAACTATCGTAAAAATCGTTTCGGGTATGGATGCCGAAACTCTCGATGTTGTTGCAAAGGTTTATGAGCTTGTTGTTGAAGCAGGTGTTCACCGTGCAGAAAGCATCAAGGTTGCCGAAGCCGCAAAGGTTATCGAAAACAGCCAGAGAGATATCAACATTGCTTTCATGAACGAACTTTCAATCATTTTCAATAAAATGGGTATTGATACAAAAGCGGTTCTTGAAGCCGCAGGAACAAAGTGGAACTTCCTCAAGTTTTTCCCCGGTCTTGTAGGCGGACACTGCATCGGTGTTGACCCCTATTATCTTACATACAAGGCAGAACAGCTCGGCTATCACAGCCAGGTTATCCTTGCGGGCAGAAGAATCTACGACGATATGGGCAAGTACGTTGCAGAAAATGTTGTTAAAAAGCTCATTGCCGCAGGGAAGAA
>JAZTZD010000045.1:0-26728 GCA_045637305.1 Acutalibacteraceae bacterium | reverse complement strand
TTCGCCTGAAAACCGAGGGTAAAAAGCGAAAAAACAGCTCTGTAACAGTGGTGGGGGGTAACCTCCCCACCAAGGGCGATTCCATCACAGGCAGCTATCAAAGGTTAATAGGACTGACCTGTTTTTACGAGTTGACATCGGTTACGATGACGCTCTGAAACACAGAAAATCGACGGGAATGTATCTCCGCCCGTATCAATGGGAAGATATAACCGTCGAAGTCTATATCTGATATAAACGACTCCCTCTGTTGGAAACAGCAGAGGGAGTTTTTGTTTGTGTGTATCACACTATATGCTTGACAATATCGAATATCGACAGTATAATATATATGTCGATATTCGATATAAAGGTGGTGCGGTTTTGCCGAGATTAAAATTTCAAACATTAACCGAGCAGATGTTTTATATTTTGTTATGCCTTAAAGATGAATGCTGCGGAATTGATATTATGGATAAAGTTTTCGTTATGACTGACGGACGAGTAAAAATCGGTTCAGGCACTCTCTATAATCTTCTTGAACAGTTTTTGGATTCAGGTATCATTATCCGAACAAAATCAGAGGGCAGGCGCCAAAGCTACATTCTGACCGATAAGGGAAAAGAAGTTCTCAGATGTGAATATGAACGTCTTTGCACTCAGGCAGACGATTACCGTAAAATGTTCTTGTAAAAGGAGGTCGGGTTATGTCGAACAAAAAAAGTCTTAAATCATTTTACAAAAATTTTGCTTATTATGACCGCACGGGTATGCAAGAATATCTGGAACAAAAAGCTTCTGAAGGTTGGCGGCTTGTTAAAAAGCAATTTGCGGGTGAGTGGGAATTCAAGAAAGCCGAACCGCAAAAGCTTCACTACGCAATAACATATCTTCCGCAGTTTTCAAGCGAAGACAGTTTTTTGCTTTCCGACAAGAAAAAAGAATATCTTGACCTTTGCGCGGCATCGGGTTGGCGATTCGTCTGCGCATATAAAAATATGGTTATCTTTTCAAATGATGCCCAAGACCCGTTGCCTCTTGAAACAGACCCCGAGGTTGAACTTTCCTCAATACACAAAGCATTTTTAAAGCACTACCTGCCTAAATCAATCATTTCTTTTGGAGTTTTTACAATCATATTCTTTTATCTGTTGTTTTTCGATAACTCCTCTAAAGGCATCGATTTCGTGTTGGGGTTGCTCGCATTTCTGTCGTTTTATACTGCTATTGATTTGATTGGCTATTTTCGTTGGCGAAAGAAAGCTCTTGCCGCTGCAGCAACGGGTGAATTCAGCAAAACAAACGCTCCCGATGGGCTTCTTTCAGGTTTGTTGATTGTTTTTTCTCTTTTATGTGCCGCTGCAGTTATTATAAAATCAATTATAACAGGTAACTGGGTAACATTTATAGCAATAGCTTTTATTTCTGTTATAGTGATTTCTGATGAAATTTTAGATAAGTTTAAAAAGAAAACGGATGATAATCGAAAAAAGAATATGCTCAAATTTGTTTCGGTTTTGATTTATATTACAGCGATGTTTTTATTTCGTCTTGTCCTTGATTTGTTCTAAAGTAAGTGCTTAAAAAACACAGACCTCCTTGTAAAGTGGTATCACCCAATTACAAGGAGGTTTTTTCATAAGTTTTCATGTAAAACCGACATCATCGACAAATCCGTAATTACTTTATAATATTATGATGAAATTTCATTCTTGAATATCGCCTTGTTTTTTGAAACGGAGAGCTCACCGAAAAGCAGATTGCTGAAATCCCTGACTGTTATTTCCTGCGGAGGAACAACGGGATATTCCGCACTGTATGAATCGGAATTATGCTTGGGATTTACCTTGCTGAAAAGATAATTGCTGCCGATTTTGTGAACATACAAACCGTCAACCTCTATTTTCTGAGGCAGATAGCAGGTATAGCCGAAATCGTGGTCCTCCGAATTTTCCGCCTTGATAATATGGCTTGTAATACCCGTGGGATAAAATTTACAGTTGCGGATAACAAGCTCACCGTTCCAGGTTGAGCCGTAATCAGAACGAAGGTCAACAAAATCTTCGGCTAAAACGGTTGTATTCTCAATCAGAGCCGTTCCGCTTCCTATCAGCTTTATGCCGTGATGACCGAGAACGGAATTGACAACCGTTGCATTGAGAACGCCCTGATGTGCGTCAAAACGTGAAAATGCACAGCCGTCATACACAAGATTTTTGCAATAGTTTGTGCCCGCAATTCCCCAATAATCAATATCGGTTATGTCGTTTGTCTGCTTGCAGTTGATGAACTTTGCATTGACCGCCGTTGCGGCACCGATATCGTAGGTGCCCATTGTTACGGATGTTCCCGCAGAGCCTGTTGTCACATACTTTTTATGACCCGTGAATGTGCAGTTTTTCACCGTTACATCGGCACAGCACGAAAGACTGACAAAAGCCGAATACGGCGCGCCCGTTTTGCCCTCGTTTTCAACATCGTGATAAAGTCCGTCTATAACAGTGTTTGAGCGTCTGACCTGAATGCCTCTTGCATAGTAGTTATACTCGGAAGCGGCATTGTTTGCGAGGGTTGTGAATCTGCCGCCTTTTACGGTTAAAGTTTCTGTGTCGACAGGATAAGCCGTAGCCGAGGTGATTGCATCAAAATCCCAGATAAGCGGGGTTGCGGGTGAAATGTTTCCGCTTTCATCAACAAGAATAACATCCGACTGATTGCTGCCCGAATTCTGATTTGCACCCTTTCGGATATATCGCTTGACGTTGGAATCCGTAAGCACAACAAGGCTTTTGCCGTCAAGGGGTGTGCCTATATTCCGTGCATCGATTTTAAGCGGAGAAACCTTATCGGTTATGTTTATCGCACTCTTTGACGGAGCAATGTTGAATACCCACGAACTTCTGTTCTCAACCTGTGTGTCATCAATTATAAAACATGCGGTTGACCAGTCAGTATCGGTCATAATGAAAGCGGTTTTGTTTGCGCCGCCGATATAATATGTTGCGGTTTCGTTTGCAAAAACACTAAGACCGTTTTCGTTTGCATATTCGTGGGTTTTTATGATAGCCTCAAAATCATCTGCTTTGCCGTCACCGACAGCGCCGAAATCCTCGTATGTTACATAATCCGAGAAAGTTTTATTGAACTCATAGCTGTCTTTGAAGTCATAACCACCCTGAGCCGTCTGCAAAACTTCATGCGCAAAAGCGGTTATTCCCCTCGAAATTCCCGCATTTTTGCTTCCCGTGATATAAACATTGCCGTTTTCAACCCTGAGGCTGAAAACATCCGTATCGTTCAAAGCGGTTTCAATTATGAAGGCTTTTGTCTCGGCGTTTTCAACTGTTGCAAGCTTTTTTCCGCAAGCCTCATATATCTCGTCACAGAGGGTTTGCGCGGCATTTGAGTAAAGAGTGCCCTGCGCACCGACAACGGAATACTCGTCAACCGACACACCGTTTACCGTTATGTCTTCAAGGGGGCGCACAATATAAGGGCTTTCATAGTTGCCCTTTGCAAGCTCGCTTTTCAGCTCCGTTTTTGAGAAAATCTGCGAAATCGGAAATGTAAAAACAGAAACAATGCACATTATCACCGCAATTATACGTGAAAACATATTTTCATCCCCTTTAAAACTTTTGGTTTAGAGTGAAATTCTGTTTCAAGTATATCACAGTCGATGTTTTAACGCAAGAACAAGCAACAACCGTTTTATCGATTTATTCTTTTAAAGTGTTGAAATGTTTGGTAATTTATGATATAATAATCTAAAATCCTTTCAAGGAGAGATTTTTATGTCAAATCAGAACAGTCTGAAAAAGCGTTGGCTTTATCTTGCCGCGGGCGTTTTCGCAATGCTCTTTTCGGGCGTACTTTATGCATGGTCAATTCTCAAAGTGCCGTTCAAGGAGGATTTCGGATTCAGCGAATCCGTGCTTTCTCTTAATTTCACGCTTACAATGTGTTTCTTCTGCCTCGGTGCATTCTTCGGCAGTCTCATCTGCAAAAAAATCGGAGTTAAATTAACCCTCATTCTTGCAGGTGCACTTGTCGGCGCAGGCTTCGTTTCAACGGGGCTGCTTACGGCACAGTCAAGCCCGTGGTTACTGTACATAACCTATGCGCTTCTTGCGGGCACGGGTATCGGCATCTCATACAACGTTGTTGTGTCAACCGTCTGCTCCTGGTTCCCCGACAGAAAGGGATTCTGCTCGGGCTGTCTTATGATGGGATTCGGAATCAGCACTCTGCTTATGGGCAATGTCATAAGCATTCTGTTTGAAAATGCCGCTTTCGGCATAAGCAAAACCTATATTCTGCTCGGCACAGTCCTTGCAGTTGTTCTTGTTATTGCGGGACTCATTCTCCGCACACCTTCGTCAGAGGACAAACTTCCCTCTCCCAAAGCGGGAAAAAGCGTTAAGAAAGAGGCTTTTGAAAGCCGCGATTTCACAACTGCCGAAATGCTCAGGAGCTTCACTTTCTGGAGAGCATTTGCCTGCATGGCGTTCATCACAGCCGTGGGCAATTCGGTAATCAGCTTTGCAAGAGACCTTGTTATTTCGGTTGATGCCGCACCCGCACTTGCCGTTACTCTCGTCGGCGTTCTTTCTGTTTGCAACGGAATCGGCAGAATCCTCACGGGTGCACTTTATGATGCGCTCGGACGCCGCACAACAATGATTTCGGCAAACATTCTCACAATCGTTGCCGCAGGCATAACACTTCTTGCTGTGCAGTTTCATTCGCTGCCGATTTGCATTGCGGGTCTTTGCCTTACGGGTCTTTCCTACGGCTCCTGCCCGACTCTGACCTCGGCATTCACTTCGTCTTTCTACGGACAGAAATATTTTTCAATCAACTACAGTCTCACGAATTTCAACCTGATTGTTGCCGCATTCATAGCGAATTTCAGCAACTCCCTGCTTGCACAGCACGGCAGCTACACCGCACCGTTCACGATGCTTCTGATTCTTGCCGTTTGTGCTCTCGGACTCAACATTTCAATCAAAAAACCGTAAAACAAAAGCCGCCCTCGGGCGGCTTTTTTTCTGCTTATTCTGTTAAAATAACGTTACGCTTTATTTTTCCGTGAACACTTCTTTTATCGCTTCAAGATAACCGTAACCGTAAAGATCATCGGGCTGAAGATAGCTCGTTTCAGTCCACTCATTCCAGCTGTTGACTGTTATAAGCGGCGCTTTCATAACGCCTTCATCCAATGAGGCATCCGCAAAAGCCTTTATTTTTTCGCAGGCGGCTCTGAAATTTTCGGGTGTATTATTTTCAATAACTCCTGGGATGAATTTATTGAATCTCACATTATTATCCCAGCCGACGGAAATATTGGGATAAAACGGAATGTTCAGTTTTTCCGTTTCGCTTTCAAGCTTTTCGGCATATGCGGCGGTGACATCATTGAAATCGCCGTCAAGATTTGCCGAACAACCCCAGTTATAGCTTGTCACGGAGTCAATTCCTAGATAATCATAAAGTTCACAGGCGCTCGCACCCTTGTTGACATCGTCGTCATTCAGCCAGCCGTAGGTGTGACCACTCCAATGAACAACCTGAAAATGAAGACCCGCAAAGCCTGCCTCAACTGTCTTTCTGCGGAATTCTTCAATTCCTTTTCTGCATTCCTGAGTGGTGCCGAAGGAACGCACAAAATTGTCGAGGTCAAAAATCATATAAACGGGACAGCCGTCGATTTTATAATAATTTTCACGGCTGAAATATTTTTCGATTGTTCTGTCACAAATGTTTGAAAAGATTTCGGGTGTCACAACACCGCTCCAGATAACGGTTGAAAGGTCATTGTCGGAATTGCGCTTATCCCAGAGATGAGTTGCATTGTGATTTGCCCACATAAGCATAAATTTCATATCCGCATTGTTGCGTGCTTTGAGAAAACCGTCATTGAGGCAGTTTTCAAGAAACGGACGGTTGTCGTACCAATACCAGTCATAGATAAACACATTGACACCGTGCGACACGGCACAGTCAATCTGCATCTCCATAACGCGGCTGTCGGCTTCATTGACATAGCCCCAGGTCGGAATTCTCGGCCAGCGACAACCCTTATATCCTCTGTCGGTCATTGCTTTGACCGTTTGCCATTCGCCGTAACCCTCGGGCCAGAAAATGCGTGTGCGCGGCTCATCGCCCGTGTATGACGGCCATATGAATGCTGCTATATCGTATTTCATAATCATTCCTCCGTTCCGTGTTTTTCAGTATAACATATACACATAAGAATAACAAGAGCCGTCCGGTTTATAACCGAACGGCCTGATGCTTTATATTTTCTTTTTCATCAATCCGTGTCTGTTGCAGAAAACATATAAATATCCTCTGCCGCGAAGCTGAAATCTCGTTTCTGCGTTGCCTTCGGGATAGAGCTTGACAAACTGCACTCTGTCCGAGGTAAGAAAAGCAATAAACGAAATAAAATGGGATTTTGTCATTTCGTGGTTAACGGTTATGAAATGCTCATCCTCAACCTTTTCAACGGTTATTCCGTGTTCACAGTCAACATCTTCAGCTTCAAGCGGCGGCAGAGTTATTCCGCAGCAGCTTATGAGTGCATCACCCGTTGTGCGGATAATGTTGCCGCAAACGGGGCAGACATAAAACTTTGAACGCAGAATGTTTGATGAAATATTCTTATTGATAACCGTTTCGCCAGACATAAGCTCCAAAACTGAAACGCCCAGCGCCTTTGCAAGCGGTTCCATCAGCGTGATATCGGGCAAGCCTTTTGCGGTTTCCCATTTTGAAACCGCTTTGCTTGAAACTCCTATCTGCGCGGCAAGCTGAGTCTGTGTTATTCCTTTTTCTTCGCGCAGCCGTCTGATGGTTGCACCCGTTATATAATTATCCATATCCATTCTCCTTCGGTACAATTATATACCACAGTCTCCGCCGACGCAACCTACGGTGCGTTGAAAATATTCAGGTCTTTTGTTTTTCAGATATTGAAATTTGCAATTATAGTGTTTATAATGTCTGTAGCAATAATAAGGAGTGAGCAGGAATGTCCGAAACCCAAAACAAACAATTATCCGCAAAGGATATTTTTATTTTCATACTGATGGGATGCACGGCGGTGCTCATTACGGCGGCGGGAATATATTTTCATCAGAGCTTTCTGCGGATTCTTCCGCTTTATATTTCTCTTGTCGTCGGTCTGCTTCAGTCAAAAATCAGCCGATACTCATACATTGTCGGAAGCATAAATTCCTTGCTTTATGCGGTGGTTTATTTTTACTACGGGCTTTACGGTTCGATGTTTTCGGCGCTTCTTTTTTCGTTTCCGATTCAGCTTCTGACATTCATTCGCTGGAACAAAAACAAATGGAAGCATTCCACGGTACTCCGCAAGCTGACCGCAAAGCAAAGAATTATTCTTCTGCTGGGATTTGCGGCGGCACTCGTTGCAACGTGGATTGTTCTTCCCCTCATCGGCGCGCAATATGTATTCCTCGACAGCCTGACCAATATTATCGGAATCGTTATTTATTTCCTGACGATGTTTGCTTTTGTTGAGTACACATTCTTAATGGTAGTCAACGGCGTAATCGGCATTGCGCTTTACATTCAGATGCTCGGTGAATCGCCCGAAATGACAACATATCTCATTTTCTCCGTCTATTCATTCATCTGCATTGTCATCGCCTTTTTTCAGGCAAAAAGAATTTACGGATACCAGCAGGAACAAAACTGAAAGGAATTGTCATTATGAAAAAAACAAACAGGATTTTATGCTTTATTCTCGCACTTTCGCTTGTCATCGGCAGTATGGGCATTATTGCCTATGCGGCGCAGAACGATAAGAATTACTATTATCTCGATTCCGTAAACGGCGACGATGCAAACAGCGGCACGGATATCAACAGCCCCGTAAAATCCATTGCCGGTCTCAAAGACCTTTCAATCGGACCCGGAACACACTTCCTTTTCAAAAACGGCGGTGAATATGAATGCGCCGTAACTCTTACCTGCAACGGCACAAAGGAAAATCCGATTGTCATTTCTTCATACGGCGAAGGCGAAAAGGCTGTTCTTTACACCAACGAAAAAACTGAAGTTTTCAGACTTTTTGACTGCTCTTACATAACGGTATCAAATCTTCATATCAAAGCCCCCAACGGCGGCGGCATCTGGATTGACACATATAATCAGACCTCGGAAGGCATAATCATCGACAATGTGTATTTCACCGATATGCAGAACTATGAAGTTCACAGCCGTGACGATTTTTCAAACGGTGCGGCGGTTGGAAGAGCGGCGGTTATGGTCAAGGGTCTACCTGCAAAATCGAGATATGCCGTCAATGACCTCACAATCCGCAACTGCGAAGTTTATAACTGCGCAAACGGCTTTATGATTTGGGGTTCATGGAACGATTCACAGACTCCGTGGTGTGAAGAAGATGAAATCGACCCCGTATATAACAAGGGTCTGCTCATTGAAAAATGTTATTTTCACGAAATGGATGCCGAGGCTGTTGTTGTCGGTATCTGCGACGGCGCACTTGTAACTCATTGCCGCTCAATCAACTGCTGTCAGGGCGGTGCGGAGCTTAAGGAAGACGGTGAAGTTGAATATTTCACCGCCGCAATGTGGTTCTGGGGAAGTGTAAACAGCACAATTCAGTACTGTGAAATTGCGGGTCAGAAAAACATCGGCGACGGAATGGCAATTGACTTTGATTCTTACACTCACAACTGCACATATCAGTATATCTATTCCCACGACAACGTGAGATTTATGTGTAACTGTCCCAACCACAGCGGACACCGCGGCAACACAGTGCGCTACTGTCTTTCGGTAAACGACAACAAAGCCCGCACAACAACCGCAGTCGGTGCGCAAGGTGAACACAATTTCAGCTTCTATAACAACACAATAATCAACTGCGGCGAATTCCAGTTCAAAAATCTTTTTGATTCATATATCGCAAACAACATCATCGTTCCCGCTGACGGCGCAACCTTCGCCTACGACCCCGACCCGTCAAGAAATAATGTGTTTGAAAACAACTGCTATTACAAAGTAATGACACCGCTTGTTGATTTGGGTGCAATGAACACTGTTCCCGGTTTAAGCGGTACGGATTATTCCGATATCAACAGCTTTATGCTTTCAAAGGATTCTCCTCTTATCGGTGCGGGTGTCAAGGTTGACGACGGAATCACAACCGACTTCTTCGGCAATGAAATCACAAGCACAAACATCGGCTGTTACGGCGGAACAGGCACCGATGCGGAATATAAGAGCGAAAACATAATTGTAAAAATCATCCGCACGATTCTCGATATTATCGAAACTCTCAAGCATGAAATCGCCGTTATTTTTGATTAAATCCCGATTAAAACGCAATCCCGGAATGCCCAAACATTCGCGGATTTTTTTGTTTCGTTTTATCCGATTCCGAAAAGCTTTCTGAAGAAAGCAACTATTCTCTGCCAGAAGGTCATTGTACAGGTTATTTCAACGCTTGTTGAAACCGTATTTCCGTGTTCATCAGTAACGGTTGCGGTAATTTTAACCTTTCCTCTGCCGACCGCTTTAACATTGCCGTCTTCATCAACGGTTGCAATCCTTTTGTCGGATGTTGTCCAGATGACATTTTCAGCCGATGTATAATCGGGCGTAGTGACAACGGCAAGCTTCATTGTTTTGTCATATCCGAGTGTATCGGCGGGCAAAACAATCTCCGCCGAGTTGATTGCGGGAGATTTAATATTGACATAAATCACGGTTCTTCCGCTGTAATTGCCTTTACCGACAATCACAATTTCAGCAGTTCCTACGCTGTCTGCGTTATCAACATAATAATCGAAATCAACGCCTTCGGTAAGCTCTTTTCCGTTATGGGTTATGGGATTGGCTTTAAAATCGGGTGTGAACTCCCCTTCGCCGTATACGATGTCGGGCAAATCGGGAACATCAAGCTTTGAAGCGTCCGTTCCTCTGATTCTGAACGGCAGGGTCAATGTACCCGAATAATCTCCCTTACCCGTAACAACTATTTCTCCGAAGCCGACATCCGTGTTATCGGAATATTCAACAGTATAATCGGTATTTTCACGAAGAACTTTTTCGCCGTCATATACATTGAATACAGGCTTTATCGCCTCTCCCGTAAATTCCTGTTCGGGAATTACACTTACCGTAAACGGAACCGTTTTTTCAACGGTTTTAATTTCAACAGTCTTCGTTCCGTCATAGTTACCCTTACCCGTTATCACAGCCGATGTTATATCACCGTTTTCATCGGTTATATATTCAACAGTATAATCCTCACCCTTTGTAAGAACTGTTCCGTCGCATATAACAACGGGGTCTGTAGTTTCTACGGTGTCGGGATAAAGAACTGTCGGGAACGTGATGATAAAGTCATCTGCTCTGCGCTCCACAATGTTGAAATCAACTCTCACCTGACCGTAGTACTTACCTCGTCCCGTAACGAAAACGGAAGCGGTGCCGACCTCGTCGTTGTTTCTGTATTCTTTTCCATAATGGAACAGCGGGCTGAGCTTTATTCCGTCAAGCGAGTAAACCTCAACAGAGGGTTTGCTGCTGATAAAGGAATTGAAAATCTGGTCTTCAATGGGTCTGACGGTAAAGTTTGCGTTGCGTGCGGGAATGTCTTCATAATCATATGCGCCGCATCTTGAACAAGTGCGCATTGTCACACCGTTTTCATACTGAGTTGCCGCTTTAACAACCTGCCATGCGCTCCAGCTGTGACCGAGAGCATCCATACTCTTCTTTGTTGTCTTGCCGCACGAACACTTCTCAATCACTTCGCCTTTTTCGGTGCAGGTGGGTTCTCTTGTAGCCGTTTCCTCATAAGCGTGGGTGTGAATAACCGCATTGTAAACAAGGTCTTCGTCAGGCATTACGGACCGGACCTCGGGGTCCCATCTGACAAAAACTTTTGTCAGGAAGAATATCGGGTTCTGGGGAACGGGAATTTCCGCACCGACCTCAACCTCATATATAGCATATTCCCTGCTCTCAACGAAATATTTAACGGTATGTTTGCTGATTTCAAAAACTGCAGTTACCGTAATATCATAAGCAGGCATTTTTGTGAACTCTGAAAAATCAAAAGTTTCGCCGTTTTCGTTCTGCCACTCAACAAATCTGTGGCTTTCCTTGGAAGGTGTTGCAGGTGCTGTAAGAATCGAGCCGTACAGATATTCCGAGGTTTCGGTTTTACCGTCAACAACAGTTGTAAGTGAATAAAGATTTCTCTTGAAGTATACCTTAAGTACAAGCGAACCGTCTGCGGAAACCGTTCCGTTCAGAACGCTTTTTGCACCATCAACCGTAAAGCCCTCGGGCACGGAATAATCCGCAGTCACGTTTTCATCGGTTGTACCTTCCCTTGCAACCGTGCTGTCGGGAGTTGTGCCGTACTGACCCGTTGTATCCATATAATAAAGCTCAATAATATATGCCGTGTCATCCGCACCTATCCACGAAGCCGTAAACGCAAGATCCTCTGCGGGCATTGCATCGGGAACGGAAATATCCCATCCTGCAAAAACATACCCCTGCTTTTCGGGTGCATCGGGAACTGATATCGCTGTATTATATGTTGTTTCAACGGTTACCTTCTCCGAACCGTCTGCAAAAACACCGCCGTTTGCAAAGAATTCCGCGTTATATGTGTTTGCGTTGAACCGTGCATAGAAAATCTTGTCTTCTGCAGGCATGGTATCGGGAACATCGGGAGTCCAACCCATAAAGGTGTGTCCTTCTTTTTCGGGAGAGGAAGCCGAAACAATCGTTTCGCCGTAGAAATATTCTTTTTGGTCAAAAAGTTTTCCTTCCGAATACCATTTTGCGGTATACCTGTTCACTTTCCATTTCGCGTAGAAATGAAGCTCATTGCCCGGCATTTTGTCGGGTATTTCAACAGCCTGACCGTTTTCGTCGCACCAGCCATCAAATGTATGGCCTGTTTTTCGGGGAACGTCGGGAACAGGCACTTCATCATCCTCAACAACCGTATATTTCGCATACTCGGTTTCGTCAACGGTATAGGTTACATCATAGCTTCGCTTGAAAACATCAACCTCAAAGTAACAGGTTGCGCCGCTGTAATCTACAGTTATTCTGCGTTTTCCCGCAACATTGAGAATTGTAGGCGAGCAGGTAAAGCCGTCTTCAATAATTATTGTTTCGCCGTAAACCGCTTTGAGTGTCAGACCTTTTGTGTCAAGCTTGTCGCCGACATAGTATTCAAGCTTTTCGGGCAACGTATTTATTTCGAGGCTGACAATCTGTGATTCAACAACCGTTACGCGGCAGGTTTCGGCTACGGTTCCGTCAACGGTTTCGGCACGGATGATAACAGAGCCGGGAATTTTTGCCGTAACCGTTCCGTTTTCATCAACTGAAGCCACCGAAGAATCGGTCGAAGACCAGATGATGTCTTTTTTGTCAGCGGTTTCGGGAACAAATCCTTCAAGAAGCTCTGCAACCTCTCCGACAAAGAGCATAAGAGACTCTGCCGAAAGTTTGATTTCATTTATTATTTCTTTTTCGCTGTTGTAAACCGCAGTATACTTTGTTCGTTCGGTTATGGGCGGCATTTCGTCAAACGGACCGTAGTCTGCAATTCCGTCGCCGTTAATATCCCAGCCTAAAAGAGTGAGACGGTTTCCGTTTTCGGAAATGCTTTCGGGACCGTTATAAACAGGCTTTTCGTTTGCATAATAAATCTGCTTGCGGCACTTACTGCCGAACACCCATTCCGCAATATACATTTCATCGGGTTCAATCCATATTGCACTAAGGACGGTATCGCTGTTGACTTCAAGCTTGTCACCCTCTTCATATACACCGAGTTCTCCTCTTTCATCAGAGGCAAGCCAGCCTGCGAATTCATATCTGACTGTAACGGTTTTCTTGCTTATAAGCTCAAACAAAGCGGGAAGGTCGGTTGCTTTATCAATCCAGAAATACTGACCGCCTGTTGTTTCGGCAATTTCTTTGAGAAGCTTTTCCTCAACATTATTGCCCAGACCTATTGTGTAAACGGTAATTCCTTTTTTCTTTGCAACAAGAGAAATCGATGTATCATATGAACTCTGACCATCTGTGAGCAGAATTATAATCTTATCGGCTTCTCCCGCAGGATTTTCCGCATTTTCAAACTGACTTATTGCCGTGGTCATACCGTTTGATATCATTGTTCCGCCATCGCTGTTTATTTTGTCGATTGCAGAGAAAATATCCTGCTTGATGTCGGTAAATTCACAGAGAACAGAAGCGTAATGGTCAAAATCGATAACTGCTGCCCGGTCAATCTCCGTGAGGGTTTCAACATATTCTCTTGCCGCGTTCAGGCGGATATCTTCGGGATCGTTGCCCGTCATACTGCCTGATGAGTCAAGCAGAAGAACAACGTCAATGGGCAGTCTTGCCCCGCCATCGATATCTTCGCTGTAGATCTTATACAAGTCTCCTGCTCCCTGAACGGTTATTTCTTCGCCCCTTGCAACATCCGGCTGCGTGGGCACTGTGCCCGAAGCACCGTTTGCATCATAGGTAACGGTGGCAAGGTCGTAATAAGTAACCGTAACGCTGACATTTTTCGCGCCCATCTTTCCGCTGACTCTCTCGATGTCGGGAATAAATCCCGCTATCATCGGAGAATCTACGCCGTATTCCTCTCCGTAAGGAACAGTTTGGGAAACGGGGTCTGCAGCTTGTGTTTTATCTGAATACTGATACTTTATATCAAGCATATAGCTGTTCTTTGTGTATTCAAGATAAACCGTTACGTCGTGGGCAGGCATCGTTTCCGGATACTCGCTTGTTCCGCTGTAGGTATATCCCTCGATATCGGGAATATTGAAATCAAGAACAATTTCTTCACCGTAGTCAAAAGCAAGCGTTTCAACGGTTTCGTCATTATACTTGATGTAAACATTATATCCGTTTACCGTGTAAGTAACTCTGTGAGCAACACTCTTTGCCGGCATTTTTCCCGTCACATATTCAAAGTTCGGTTTGTATCCCGTAACTTCGGGAGAAGGATAACTGTATTCCTCGCCGAACGCAACGGTATCAACAAATGACTCTGCCGCCTGAGTACCGTCAGAATAAACATAGTCTATCTTAAGTGAATACAGCTTTGCATAATAACAGACATAAACAAGGATGTCGTTATCAGGCATCGTTTCGGGAATTTCAACCTCATTTCCGTATTCATCCTCAAATCCGGAGAACGCATACCCGTTATATGAGGGCGGGAAAATCGACATTTCGATTTCATCCCCATACGAATATGTGTAGGAATGAAGCTCTTCATTAAGAAGCTCATCGGGTGTCTTGATGAAGAAACTGATTTCGTGAGTATTCACAATGTAATAAACATTTATTACGGTATCCTCGGTAAGTATTAATTCAACATAGGTGCTGTCACAGGTATAGCCCGTAACCTTGGGATTGGGCACCAGATAGCGGATGCCGCCTTCCAGCATTTCCGAATATTGAGGCGCAACAACCGTTCCGTCAAGCGTGATATAGTTGATTTCAAGCTTGTAAAGCTTTTTCCATTCCGCCTTAAATTCCTTATCCTTTGCAACATCCATTCTTCCGACTGAAGGAGACCATCCGTCGAATTTATATCCGTCTCTTACAGGTGAATCGGGAGCAACGATTTTTTCATTGTATACCGTGGGAACGGTGATAACGTCTTTGCTTTCGTTGATTTCCGCGCCTTCGGGACAAACACTGAAAGTACCGCCGTTTGCATTAAACACTGCGTTATATGTGTTTACACTCCACTTGGCATAATAGGTGACGTCTTCATCAGGCATAACGGGAGTCGAGTCGGTGAAAGTCACAGTGTTTCCTTCTTCGTCCGTCCAGTTTAATGAATAACCCGTTTTTTCCTTCACATATTCCTTTATTACGGAATTATAGGCATATTCCTCAATCTTTTGCGTATTGCCGTCAACCCATTTTACCTCATGTATGTTAACATCATACGTTGCATAATATTTCAGGATTATCTCGGTTTCACCTTCAGCAAAATCAACGCAGGGAACTGTTGCGGGAAGCTCGTTTCCGTCTGAATCCTCCCATATCAGTGTATAACCCGTCTTTTCATAGTTTTCGGGTGGCGAAATCGGAACATCGCAACAAGTTTCGGTTCTCATAATCTCTTCATTATCTTCGCCATAGAAAATAACGGTTACGGGATTCGGTTCAAGCTGTGCCTCAAACTCCAGATTATACCAGGGTGCCGCGTATCCGACCTTTATGCTGCTGTCTGTTGTGCATAACCATTCAATGAAGGTATAGCCCTTTTTGTACGGAACGGAAGCAGGTTCCGTAATGGGATCGCGGTAACGTTCAACCGTACGGTCAAACAGTCTGCCCTCGCTGATCCATTCAATTTCTATCAAAACAGGATACCATTGATCGGGGAAATTTGCATAAATGAATACATCTTCTGCAGGCATCGGGAACGGGAAATCAACGGGATTGCCCTGTTCATCAACCCAACCCACAAAGTAATATCCCTCATAATGGGGTGCCTTGGGTTCATTTACCTGCGCATCATAATAGTACTCTTCGGTAATCTCTTCAATGCCGTTTATAATGCCGTGGAGCACATACTTGTTTCTTTCGTAATAAACCTTAAGAACAAGCGAACCGTCGGCTTTCACAACGCCCGAAAGAACACTTTCTTCTCCGACAGAAAAGCCTGTGTCGGGAGCGGGAGTGATGCTGACAGTTTCGTCCACCACTCCTGTTAAAACGGTTCTGTTTGCTAAATAATACTCCCCGTTAACATCCATAACGTAGACTTCTGCTGCATATGATGCAGTCTCGGCTTCGGGGTCAATTTCCCATTGAGCATAGAAAATTTCATGATCGTTGCGCATAATATCCGGCAAGGGGAACCAACCGGTGAATATGTATCCCTTTCTTACAGGGTTTTCAGGAACGGGAATCCGCATTCCGAACGGAACGCTAAACGTCTTGATTGTTTCTCCGTCGGGGAATTTTCCTCCGTTTGCATCAAATATCGCAGGATAGGTATGAATTGCCCAACCTGCAACGAAGTCAAGGTCGACGGCAGGCATAGGATCCCCTATCTTCAGATGCTCATAGCCTTTGGTTACGCAAACCCAGTCTTCTATATCATAGTAGTCACGCCAAACATCTTCAGGCTCCGGTATGGGATCATTATATTCAACCACATACTCAACAGATTCTCCGCCGTCAGCGAACGTTCCTCCGTTTGCGTGGAACGTTACCGTGTAGCTGTTGATTTCCCATTCTGCTGTAAAGATTCTGGTTTCGATAGTAAAATGTCCTACAGAAGTTCCCGCATTATAAATATCTTCTTTCAGCTCTTCTCTCCAGCCGAGGAACGTGTATCCTTCCCTGACGGGATTTTCGGGAAGAGGAATTTCCTGACCGAATTCACCCTTAACCTTTGATTCGGATGTGTTGTCCGGGAAACGGCCTTCTCCTGCGTAGAATTCAGCATAACAGGGTATGACAAAAAGAACTTCACGGAATTCAAGATCGCAGTCGGGCATATGTTGCGGAACATCAATTTCCTGATACACTTCAATCCACACATAATAAAGTCCTTTGGGCGCCTTCGAGTTCTGCGGAATATCATCCTTAAGAATTTCCTGACCGAATTTATAAGTGTCAACCTGATTTTCGCGTTCATCGGCAAAATCCCAGGTTATTGTGTAATTTACGATTTCCCATTCCGCGGTATACTTTTCCGCTTTAAGTACGGTTTCCGTGATTTCGGTTTCAGGAGTTTCAGGTATCCACCTGACGAATTCATATCCCGTACGGTAAGGAACATATTCGGGCATTATGGAGCCGTGATAAAAATACTCGGTTCTGATTTGCTTTCCGTCATCAAATAAGCCTTCACCCGCATCAAAAGTCAATTTATACTCGTTTCTTGCAAAGTAAAGCGTCAGAACAAGGCTGTTATCGGCAGTTACGGTTCCTTTATATACACTTTTTCTTGTTTCGCCGTAAAGACCTTCTTCGGGTTTTGCCAGAGTTTCGCTTAAATCAATTTCCTGACCCGGGGTTGCATCACAGAGTTTTTCCGTCTTCTCATATTCACCCTCGGTATTCATTGTGTAGGTTACAAGGGTATAGTAGCACTCAACCCATTCAGCAACGAATGTTTTTGTCTCGATGCTGTCCATTTTGCCTACCGCGGGAGTCCAGCCGCCGAAGCTGTAGTTCTCTCTTTTGGGAGCCGCGGGAGGAATGATCAGCTCATCATATTCAGTGGGAACAATAATTAAATTGTTATCCTCGTTTATTGTTGCTCCTTCGGGGCATTCCTCAAAAGTACCGCCGTTTGCATCAAACACCGCATTAACCGTAATCGGTTTCCACGTTGCCGTAAACGTCATATCTTCCGCGGGCATTTTACCGGGAACCTTCGGTGTCCAGCCGTCAAACGAATATCCCTCACGGGCAGGGTTATCGGGAGCATTTACTTTTTGGTCAAACAGAACTTTAAAGGAAACCGAATTTGACCGGTCTTCAAATTGTCCGTCGCCCGCAAGGAAAGTAACGGTATAGCTGTTTCTGGTTTCATTTGTATAGAATTCCAGATCTTTCGCCGGCATAAATTCGGGCACTTCGGGTGTCCATGAAGAATAGCTGAATCCCTTTTTCTCAAGCACGGGAGGAACTATCTTTTCTCCGAAACGATAGCTCTGCTCTTCATAAAGCTCATATTTATTTTCTTCGTTGCATACGTACCATTTCACCGTATAGGCTTTCGGACTCCATTTGCCGATAAACTCAAGATCGAAATCAGGCATCAAATCGCCGATTATGACGGTTTCTGCGCCGTAAGTAACACAGTACCACTCAATAAACTCATAGCCGTCTGTTGTCGGTGTTTCCCCGTTAGCAGGTGCGGGAATAGTCTCGTCAAAATGAAGATAAACCTCTTCAAATACTCTTCCTTCATTCCAATCTTTTTCGTTGAGATAGAATTTTACGCTGTATTTCAGCTGTTCCCATTCAGGGTAAAGAACAAGATCACGGGAAGGCATTTTTTCAGGCGCAGGGTTCTTATTTTCATCAAGCCAGCCAACAAATCTGTAACCTCTTTTGCTTGTGGGATACGGATTGATGGCTTCATCGTATTCATATTCTTCGCTCACGGAATCCGTTATTTTGCCCGTCTCGTCGGTTTCAAGAACCCAGGTAACCGTATATTTGTTTGCTTCCCATTTTGCATAGATATCAACATCCTCCGCAGGCATGGTTTCCTTCGGAGGCTCGGGTTCCCAGCCGATAAAGGTATATCCTTCCGCTGTGGGGTTTTCCTTGAACTCTTTTATTTCAGAACCGTATAGGTATATAAAAATCTTTTCTTGGGTTGCATCAGCAAAGAATCCAGGGTCGGCGCGATAAATCAGTGTGTATTCATTCGGCTCATACACCGCATAATATTTCAGGTTCTTTGCAGGCATTCTTTCGGGAATGCGCGCCTCTGTTCCTGAGGGTTTTTCCGACCAGAATGCAAAGGAAAATCCTGTTTTTTCTTTTGCATGCGGAATACTGATTTTTTCATTGAAATCATATGTATGTGTTTCGGTATAGCCGTTTGTCGACACCCATTCAACAGTAAACTCATCTGTTACCCATTTTGCGTCAATAACCAGATTATCAGCAGGCATAACGGTATATTCTGTATTCCAGCCGTCAAATACGTAGCCTTCTCTTTTGGGGTCTTCGGGGAACGGAATAGGGGCTCCGTACTCGACTATATCAAGAATGGATTCCGAGCCGTCGCTGAAAGCACCACCTTTTGCTTTGAAGGTCACGCTGTAGTTGTTTATTTTCCATTGCGCAAGACAGGTAACGGATTCTTCTCCCGCATATACGGGCGGTACGGGAGACCAACCGACAAACGAATACCCCTCCAATTCAGGAATACCCGGGTCGGGAACGGCTTCTCCGCAAGTCAGAGTATATTTCTTCTGCAATTCACCGTTTTTAAATGCACCGCCGTTGGCATCAAACGTGATTTCACAGGTGTGCGGCTTCCATTCGGCATAAACACACAGGTCCCTTGAGGGCATATAGTATTCCTCGGGAAGCACATTGTAATCCTCGTCTCTCCAGTAATCAAAATCGGCATGCATATTTTCTGTGGGATATACTGCGGGAAACTCAACTTTTTCGCCGAAATTATAATATTCGGTTATTTCATACTCACCGTTTTCAAAGATACCTCCGTTGGCATAAAAAGTTATTTCATATGTAATGGGGTCCCAGAGAGCATTGAAATAAAGGTCATGATCGGGCATTTGCAGGGGAATTATGCCGTCCCAATCAATGAACCTGTAACCTTCTCTTGTCGGGTTTTCGGGCAAGGGTATCTCTTCGCCGTAGGGCACAACGTAAGTTTTCACGCTTGTTCCGTCAAGGAATATGCCCTTACCCGCATCAAAGGTTACTTCGCGACAAACAGGTGTCCATACCGCATAAAGAGTAACATCGTGCCTGGGCATAAGGAACGGAAACTCCACAAATTTTTCATTTTCATCAATCCAGCCGAGAAAATAATATCCTTCTCTGCGGGGCATTGGGGGTTCAACAACAATCGAGCCCGCAATATATTTTTCAGGCAGATAATCACAGTTTTCGAAATACAGAGTATAAATATCTCTGTCAATATAAACCTCCAGCACAAGACTTTCGCCCGCAATGAATTTACCGCTGAGAACACTCTTCTCTTCGTTTACCGAAAAGCCTTCAACGGGTGTCGGGGTATATGTAACCGTTTCCCCGTTCTGCGCTTCAAAACGTTCCGAAGAAAACAGCTCATATTCGCCCTGCGTATTCATAATATAGGTCAATACGGTATATTTTTCCGTTGTTTCTTCAATCCAGACGGCTTCAAGAGTTTTGCTGACACCGTCAAAAACAACTTCGCTGAAGCGTTCTCCGTCAAGTGCCCAATAGGCAAAGATATAACCTTCTTTGTAAGGCTCTTCAGGATAGGCGATTTCATCGCCCGCCTTAAGATTCAGACCGTATTGTGTATAAACCTCATCAAGCGAAAAACAACCGCCGTTTGCATCAAACAGGATTGAGGGGGATTCGCTGTAGGTTACCGTATATTCGTATGAATTTTCAACAGGCTCCCAGACTTGGGGGAAGCCTTTTTTCAATGTTATGACATTATAAGTTCCTTCGGGAAGAGAAAGACAAACCAACCAATCCTCATAAACGAATCCGTCATAGTCGGTATCAACCTCCTGACCCAGATCGTTATAGGTGTTAATACCTGCCACGCCTTGCTGCGTAAGTTCATAATCTATCCATTTGCCATCTCTGTTCAAAACCCACGTGTCGCCCGTTTCCTGACTGACAAAACTGATTTGCTGGGGACAGCCGACAGTTTTAATCAGATAGAACGCATATGATTCTTCGTAATATTCCTCCTGCTGACGTTCAACGTTTTCAACATAGAGAATATCTCCGTGGCCGCTGCACAAGCGGAATTCCAGACCAAGCTCCTGTGCAAAAACTTCAGCATATCCGCCCGCAGATTCCGAACAAACGCAAAGATTCGACGAAAACTGCCCCATATGAAGAATTTTAAATTCGTTTGAATCTGCCGGAACATGGATATATTCAAGCGCTGGACTATCTACAAACGAAATTGTAGCAACCTCTTCTATTCCTGCAGGCAAAGAAATCGATTTAAGTGAAAAGCAGTTGCTGAAAATTCTAGCACGAAAAACTTTTAAATTTTGGGAAAGCTTCACAGATTGCAGGTTACTGCACTCACTGAACGCTCCTACTCCAATTTCGGTTACGGAGTCAGGTATAATAATTTCTTCTATTTCTACGCAGCCGGAAAATGCCTCTTTACCTATTGTTTTCAAGGTATCGGGAAACTCAATATAACGAAGATCCCCGCAACGATCAAATGCCCCCCGGGCAATTTCTTCAACACCGTACGGAACAATAAAATATTTTTCTTCGGGATATCTCTCTGCTACTCTCGGAGGATACTTGATAAGCACGGTCTGATCCTTGTTGAAAAGAATTCCTACATAGCTTGAATAAAAGCGGTTAAAGCTATCAACGGTGATTGTTTCAAGAGAAGTACAGCCATAAAATACATTCTCACCAATGCTCTGAACATTTGCAGGAATATCAATATTGCAAATAAGTTCACATCCCTGAAAAGCATAAGATTCAATAACCGTAAGATTTTCGGGGAATTCAACATATTCAAGATGGTTACATCTTGCAAATGCCGATTCTTTTATAATCGAAAGGTTATCCGGCAAATCAATAGTGCGGATTGCTGAATCACAAAATGCCGAAACGCCGATTTCGGTCAACGATGAACCGCTTTCAAAACTGACTGTATGGAGACGGGAACAACTTGAAAAAGCATTTTTACCGATGGTTTCAACATTGCGGGAAACATAAACATTATTGAGGTTGTTCTGTCCGTGAAAAGCACCCGGACCTATTTTTTCAACCGTTACAGGAATATTGTAATCAATTATATCTGCGTTACTCGGGCAATAAATAAGAACAGTTTTATCTTTATTGAACAAAATCCCGTTTTCATCCGAAGAATAATACGGATTGTTCGGGTCAACAACAATATTATTCAAGCTTCCGAGACCCGAAAAAGCAGTTTCGGAAATATACTGCACTGTTTTGGGAACAAAGACAGAATTTATGAGCTGTGAATAGTTTTGCGTCTCAACATCCCAAAGATACTCTATTGATACTACGGGGTAACCGTCAATCGCTTCGGGGATAACAAGGTCGCCCTCAAAAGTTTCCTTACAGCCCGCTATATTCAGGTTTCCGTTGACAATTTCATAATAAAGATGTTCATAAGCGGTATCGTTCAGATGACCGCTGCAGGTTCTGAGTGTAATTCCGTTTTCCGAAGCATATGTCTGCAAAGTATTCGATATGCTTTCGCTGCATATATATGTTTTATTGATATTGGAAATAATATTTCTTCCTATTTTCTGAACAGAAGAAGGAATGTGAACAAACTCAAGCGATGAGCAACCGTAAAAAGCATTGTCTTCGATTTCTCTCAATGAGCTGTTCTTTGCGAATGTTACGCTTCTTAATCTGTCGCCGCTGAATGCGTTCGGTCTTATTGAAATTACTCCTGCTTCAATGCAATAATTCTCGTTTGCCGAGTTTCTCGGGTAGCAGATAAGCTCTGATCCTCTTCTGTTATAAAGAACACCTGCGGCATCCGTTGAAAAAGATACATTGTCGGGGTCAAGCGTAAAGCGTTCGGGAGAAACATCCGCAAAACCTATCGCAACATTTTCTGCGCGGGCATCGATTTCATATACACCGCCGTAAACACCTGTTGCAATCAGAAGAATATTGTTGAGATAAAGCGATTTTGCGCCCGAAGGCTCTGTAACCCAGTTTGCTTCATTGCGATAAAATGCAGTTTCATGGAAAGAGCTTGCATAAACATTTTTCAGGCTGTTGGCGGTGGGCAGAAAAACATTTGAAAGATTGGTACAGCCGACAAATGCCGCTTCGCCGATGTCCGTTACGCTTCTCGGAATATTGATGGAGTGGAGAGAGTTGCAGCGTCCGAAAGCCTGTGTGCCGATTTTGGTCAGTCCGTAGGAAGGCAGAACAACCTCCGTAAGATTGTAACAGCCTTCAAATGCAGCCGTTTCTATAACTGTAACCGTTGCAGGAATCTCAATTCTTCCGCTTTGGGCATTAAAGCAATTGCCGAAAGCGTGAACACCGATATATTTGAGATTCTTCGGAAGCGTGATTGAATTTAGCTGATGGCAGTTTTCAAACATATAATCATCAATGGATGTTATGGGAGAATCAACAAATGTAACACTGCGAAGCATATGGTTATTTGCAAAATTATCTCTTCCGATGCTATTTACCGTTGAAGGTATGGTAACACTGACCGCATCGTGAGGAATTGCATGGTCGCCGATTGCCGTAACCGTGTATTTTTTTGTTACAAAAGCATTCTTTCTGACTGTTTCGGGTATGTCAACATCATCCCCACCGCCCGAAATCGAAACAATGGTTGCGTTCTCATTGTCATCCAGAGTGAAGCTTATACCGTTGTACTTATATACCGTGTCGGATGCAGCAGAAGCCAAAACTCCCGTAAGCCCAGTTCCCGCAGAGCTGAAAATGATGACAAAAGCCAACAACAAGGAAACAGATCTTTTAACAATACTCCTCATATATATTCTCTCCATTTCATAATATATATTTTATTTAAAAGTCTATACATTTTATATAGCATATATATTCTATATTGTCAAATAAAAAGACCTTCCCTTTATTCGTAAAACTCCCGTATAAAACAAAAAACGCCGAAACCCTGACGGTTTCAACGCAACAAAATTAATTATAAAATGGAAATAACCCTTGACCGGTGTTTCTTTACACAACCTGTCAAGGGTTATTTCTGTGAATTCTTGTTATCTAACATCTTTGGTTAACCTCTCTTTCTGCGGTATTGTCCAATCTTAAATTATCCGATTGTTTAATTTTCGTTTCCTTTAAGACTGTCGGTTAAGACTTTCTGATTTCGGTTTTTATTTGAAATCTTTTTGTCTTAAGGTTTTTACCTTCTCATTGGTATCACCCTTTCCTTGACTATAATATAGCATAGATTTTTGCTGTTTTCAAGACGGAATTTTGTACAAAATTAACTTATTTTATTTATTCAAAACGCAGATTTTGGCTATTATGACGATTTAATTTTTGTTTTTATATTGACATTGAAGAAACCGTGTGATATCATTAAGCTGTTGGGGTCTATAAAGATCCCTCTTTTTTATTTTTGACAGACAGCAAAAAACGGAGTGACTTGCTTTTGCAAATCACTCCGTTTCTGTTTATTTATTTTGCCTCAATCTGCTGTGCAAATTCCATTTCTTCCTTTTTGCCGATATTATAGATAAACTTCATTGAAAGGAAAGCAATGAGCGAACCGACTGCAAGAATTACAAAATAAAGAGATTTGACGTTTTCGCCGAAATCTGCAAGCTGTACCGCGCTGTCGCCTTCAACAAAACCGATTGCTGAAAGACCGAGAGCAACAACCGCCTGGCCTATGCCCTGAGCAAGCTTACGGAAGAATGAATAGAGAGCGTAAAGCGAGCCTTCCTCGCTCTTGCCTGTTTTTCTGTAGCTCATTTCAATGCAGTCCGCAATGATTGCCCAAACGGAAATCTGGAAGCCTGCATTGCCGAGATTAAGACCCATAAGGCAGACAACATAGATTATCATACCCTTTGAATCGGGTGATATAGGAACAAAAAGTGCAGCGATGCCTGAAATCGCACCGATTAACATTGTTGTTACAATAACATTCTTCTTGCCGAATTTCTTTGTAAGCTTTCCGATGAGCACCATAAAAATAATCATCGGTGCATAACTGCCTATCATAGCAATACTGATTTTATCGGTATCTCTGAAGAAATACTGGAAAACCATGTTGTTGAGCGCCATTGTTGAATTGAAAAATGCAACTGATGCAACGGTTGCAATTGTTGCGCCGACCATTGCGCGGTTTGTGAAGAATGATTTTGCCGAAGAAATAATTGCTTTGAAGCCGACTGCGTTTTCGCTTGAAGAGTGGTTAACACGCTCTTTAACAAGCTTTGTTGTTCCCCAAAGAACAACGAGCGCAACTGCTGAAAGAACAATCGCAACGGGCAGAAGTGTTTCGCCCTTGAGAATCTGGATTTCTTCACCTGCGGCATTGACAGAGTTGTTATATACTATGCGGGGAAGAACAATCATAATAACGATTGCGGGGAGAGCCGCACCAATGCTTCTGAAGGTTGAAAGTGAAACCTTCTCCTGCGGATTATCCGTAATAACCGAATGGAGCGAGCCATAGGGAACGTTTACCATCGTGTATGAAATTGACCAAAGGCAATAGGAGATGAGACACCATGCATATTTTCCCCATTGCGAGAAATCCTTAACGGGCGCAAACACCATAACATTGAAAATAATCAATGTAACTGCGCCAAGAAGAATCCAGGGCATATATTTGCTCTTTTTGCCGATTCTCTTTGTGTCAACAAGATTTCCGATAACGATATCGTTGATTGCATCGAAAACCTTTGAAAGAAGAATGATGATTGCGTAAGCCTCTTCGCCTACGCCGATATACTGCATGTAGAAAAGCTGCATAAAGGATGATACGAGCTGGAAAGAAAATCCGCATCCCATATCGCCCATTGCATAGCCGAGTTTGTCTCGCCAGCCGAAGGGACGGACAGCGTTCTGAGTTGTTTTCATTTTTTCATCTCCTGATATGTAAGTAATAAGGTAAATTAAAAAATTACCGATAGAATTATTCTATCTTATAATCAGGAAAAAAGCAATAGGTAAAATAAACAGAGCCAACCGAAGCTGTCGGTTGACCCCATTCGAGTGTTTTAATCTTTGTCAATCAGAGAACCGTCCCCTGATTGGTCAAGGTAATCAATCAGTTTATTATCTATAACAACCGATGGATTTTCATGTTTTGCCCTTTTGCATATCTCAGAAAACAATTCCTTGTGTTCACTTATTGTCGCATCAATTAGTATCGCCTTTTCAAATTGGTCTGTTTTTATGCTTAACGAAAACATTTTTAGATTTGGATAAAAAACCTTTGCTATACTTTGAATAGAGGAAAATGGAACATCCCAATCTCTATATTTCTTATCAATATGAAATGATTTGAACCTGATGCATTCATCATCAATAAAAAGGTGTCTTTTAGTGTGTGAAAATAACATAGGAATTTCAAATACAATAACAGCAATCACAACAATTCTTCCGCTAATTGAAGTTTCTTTGCTTCCCGGAATAAATTTATCGATAAGAAAAAAAGCAACAACAAAAGCAATAACAAACAACCAATCACAAATTATTACAATATTTCTAAATTTATATTTTCTCATAGCACCACCAAATTTAAAACACCTTATCAAACACCAATTCACCAAAAACCCAATTTACTGCATATCCTGCCGCAAGACCTGCAACCATACCCAGTGGACCTCCAATAGCACCCCCAACCATTGTTCCGATTTTTGTCGATACCACTCCTAGGCTAATATTAAGTGCTGATTCTAAAACCCCCTTAAACTTAGCGGATGAACTTGCTAATGGGTCGGAAACAACAGAAACTATTCCTGCACCGTTGGAAATAGAAGATATTGTATCCCCAATTTTTCCTAACGTGGTTTTTACTATTTTAGAAGCAGCTGCAATTTCTGAAACATCAGCCAGCAATCCCAGTTCAGAGATTTGCGCGGCAGCTAAACTGAAAGAAATTTGTTTTGCTGTGTTTACAAAAAGGTTAAATAAATCATTCCAACTGGTTTCTTCAGTTATATTTCTTTCCAAAAACTCTTCAAAAACAGATACATCATCTACGTCTATATATTCAGCGATGTAACCAATAATAGCAACTATTATTAACAATTGAACCAATACCTTGGCATTATGTTTTTCCGCTTCTGATTCCCTACCACTCGGATCACAATACATCACGGGATTATTCAGGCAATACGCAAACATATTGGTGCCCTGCACATAATCCCCGGCAACAAGCAGAGAGTCCGCATTGATAAAGCGGCAAGTATCAGGGTCATAGTACCTTGACTGGAGATAATATAATCCAGTCTCATTATCA